>JBBSKG010000001.1:0-63124 GCA_038256565.1 Acidimicrobiales bacterium
CCGGACAGGATCTCGGTCGAGGGTCCGATCACGAGCGTCGGGTCGATGCCTTCCATCGTGTCTGGGTTGCCGGCTTTCCCGATGCCAACGATCCGACCGTCGCGGACGCCGATGTCGGCCTTCACGATGCCCCAATGATCGAGGATGATCGCGCCCGTGATCACGAGGTCGGGCGCGCCGTCGACGCGTGAACGGGTCGACTGGCCCATCGATTCCCGGATGACCTTGCCACCGCCGAACACGACCTCGTCGCCGCCGACACAAAAGTCGTCGGTCACCTCGATCCAAAGATCGGTGTCGGCCAGGCGAACCCGATCGCCAGCGGTCGGCCCGAACAATGCCCGATAACGGTTGCGATCGATGAAGCTCACGAGCCCCTTCCCGTCGTCGGCGCGGCCGGTCGATCGAGCGGGCCGCCAACGGCACCGCGCAAACCGGGGATCAGCCGGGCACCGACGAAGGGAACGAGATCGATGTCCATGGCGATGCCCGGCTCGAACCGCACAGCGGTACCGGCCGGGATGTCGAGACGGTGACCGTGAGCCTTGTCGCGGTCGAACACGAGCGATGCGTTGGCCTCTGCAAAGTGATAATGCGAACCTACCTGGATGGGCCGGTCGCCGCCGTTCTCGACGCGCAGCATGAGCACAGGTCGTCCGGCGTTAATCTCGATCGGCTCGTCGGGCCCGACGACCTCTCCGGGAATCAACCGCGGCCCGGTGCTCGAAGCTCCGCCCCCGCTGATCGGATCGTGCAGCGTCACGAGCTTCGTTCCGTCGGGGAAGGTTGCTTCGACCTGCACCTCGGCCAGCATCTCGGCCACACCCTCCATTACATCGTCACGTGTCAGCACATGTCGGCCGTCCTCCATCAAATCGGCGACCCGGCATCCGTCGCGCGCAGACTCCATCACCCACGATGCGAGCACGGCGACCGCCTCGGGGTAGTTGAGGAGCAAGCCCCGGTCACGACGATCGCGAGCGACGCTGGCCGCGGTGTAGAGGAGCAGTCGCTCCTGCTCATGAGGTGAGAGTCGCATCGAGGTCAGACCGCCATGGCGGCTCGGACCTCGTCGAGCGAGTCCTCGCCGGCCTCGCCGGAGCCGGTAATGCGACCCGACTCCAACGTGTAGTACTTGTCGGTCAAGCGAATCGCGAAACCGACATGTTGCTCGACCAGTAGCACGGTGAAGTCGCCGCGCTCAGTGAGTTCGACGATAACCGCCTCGATTTCCTCGACCACGTTGGGCTGGATGCCCTCGGTCGGCTCGTCAAGAATCAACATTCGCGGCTTGCCGAGCAGGGTCCGTGCGATGGCAAGCTGTTGGCGCTGACCACCCGACAACAGGCCCGCTGGCCGACTCAGCAGACCGGTGAGGGCTGGGAAAGTATCGAGCACCTCGTCGATCTCGGACCTCACGTTCGAGACCAGCTGGAGGTTCTCCATCGTGGTCATCTGCGGGAAGCAGAGCTGACCCTGTGGGACATAGCCGAGTCCCTTCCGCACCCTGCGGTTAGGAGGTATCCTCGTGATGTCCTCGCCGTCGAGCATTACCGTTCCCGACTTCACCGGGACTAGGCCGACAGCAACACGCAGCAGCGTCGTCTTCCCAGCACCGTTGTGCCCCAGAACCGCAGCGGCACCACCCTTTGGCACCGAGACATCTACGTCGAACAGAACCATCGAGCGCCCGTAGCCCGCAGTCACACCCACCAGCTCAAGCATTGGTTCAACCATGTGTCGCCGCCTCCGTCGTCTTTCCCAGGTATACCTCTTGTACCCGTTGGTCGGCTTGTACTTCCGCGACCGTCCCCTCGGCAAGCACCATTCCGGAATGCATAACGGTCACGAAGTCAGCGTACCGGCGCATGAATTCCATGTCGTGCTCGATGACGACGATGGTCCGGGTGCCAGCGATCCGCTTCAGGAGCTCACCCGTCTCCTCACGCTCGCGGCCGCTCATACCCGCAACCGTCTCGTCGAGGAACATCACCTTTGCATCCTGCACCAGCAGCATGCCGACCTCGAGCCACTGCTTCTGCCCATGAGCGAGGATCCCAGCCGGACGGTGCGCTAACGAAGCCAAGCCGATCGTTTCCAACGCCTCCTCGACACTCTCGGGAACCCTGCTACGGGCGAGAACCGACTGGAGCGCCTTGCGGTGTACACCAGCGGCGATGTCCAGATTCTGAAGCACGCTCAGCTGTTCGAATACCGATGCAGTCTGGAACGTCCGACCGATCCCGAGTCGCACGATCATGTGCGACCTCATCGTGAGGAGGTCGTGGTTTCGGAACATCGCCTCCCCGCTGCCACGCACGAGTCCAGTCAGGGCATCGACCATGGTGGTCTTCCCGGCTCCGTTCGGGCCGATGAGGAAGTGCAGCCTTCCCTGGAGGAACGTGAGGTCGACTCCGTCGACCGCTTTGAAGCCATCGAAGTCGACAGTCAGGTTGCGGATCTCCAGGTAGTCCTCACCGACGAGCGAGACGGTCATGCCATCACCGCTGGATCGGCCTGGTCATTGTCGAGGTCAAGGTCGACACTCGACGGCTTCGGTTTGGCCGAGGAAGGCCACCGTGACTTGACCTTCGGGAACAGCGAGGCGACGCCACCCGGAAGGAACAGAATGACCGCTATGAAGAGTGCGCCCAAGAAGTAGGTCCATTGCGTCGGGAAAGTCTCCGAGAGTATGGACCGGCCATAGCCGACAGCGATCGCGCCGAGCATAGGACCAAACAGCGAGTCACGGCCGCCCAAGGCGACACCAGCGATCAACAAAATGGAAGCCGTCGCATCCACGTTCGACGGCGAGACGATGCCGACGATCGGCACGAACACGGCACCACCGATGCTCGCCATGACAGCGGCCACCATGAAGGCGACCAGCTTGATGTTGGCAGGGTCGTAGCCAAGGAATCGGATCCGCTCCTCGGCGTCTCGCGTAGCAACCAGCAACTCGCCGTACCGGCTCCGGTACAGCTGCCAGAGGATCAACAGGAACAGGATCACCAACACGGCTGCGAGCCGGTAAAGGTTATTCTGGACCTCAGGGTCATAGAGATTGTGACCGAATACGGTAGAGAACGTGTTCAGGCCGTTGAAACCACCGGTCTGTTTGACCGTCGCGATCAGCAACGTCGCAAACGCGACCGCCATCGCCTGGGTGAGGATCGCGAAATAGGCACCCTTCACCCGGCGCTTCAAGATCGCGTACCCGAGTATGAACGACAGCACCAAGGGCAGAGCCACGATTGCGAACACGGTGAACGGCCCGCTGCGGAACGGTTCCCACCAGCTCGGCATACTGCCGTCGCTATACAGCTTCATGAAGTCGGGAACCCCGCCCGGGCCGGCGGCCTCGAGCTTCATGTGCATGGCCACCGCATAGGCACCAAGACCGAAGAACACACCCTGACCCATGACGAGCATGCCTCCACGACCCCATGCAAGGCCGATGCCCATAGAGGCAAGAGCCAACGCGCAGTACCTCCCAAGGTTGCCGAGCCGGAACGTACTGAGCGAACTGGGAGCCCACACCAGCAGCACGAATGCCAGAACGCCGATGACGATCAACGAACCATAGTTGTTGAGTAGCTTTTGCAACGACAACGAGGGCCGAGCCGCTGGAGGATGTCCTGCCCCTTCCCCCGCATCGGACCCCTCTGACAATTTGCTGGCGATCATCGTCATGCCAGTGACCTCGTCCGAACGGTGAAGAGGCCCTGGGGCCGGGCCATGAGGAAGATCACCACAATCGCGAAGGTGATGACCTGCGCCATGCTTCCGCTGATCCAGTCGGTCAGGAACGCTGTGCCCACGCCGACGACCCATGCAGCGATCAAGGTGCCCTTTAGCTGCCCAACGCCTCCGACGACGACGACAAGAAAAGCCGGAATGATGTACGCCGTGCCAAGCGTCGGGTTGGTGCCAGAGATCAGCGCAATAGCGACCCCGCCGACACCAGCGAGGCCCGAACCCAAGAAGAAGGTAAGACGGTCGACATTTCGGGTCGACACGCCGAGCGTCTCGGCGAGTTGTCGATTCTGCACGGTCGCTCGGATCTGCCGACCGAACGAGCTGTACTTGAGCACCGCACTGAGCGCACCGAGCGCGCTGAGCGCCAGCACGATAGTGAAGAGCTGGCGATGAGACCACTCATAGCCGAACACCGAGATGCGCCCGCCCAACCAACTCGGCGCAGCGACCGGGTCGCCCTGTGCTCCGAAGACATCTTGAGCGAGCTGCTGGAGAACCAGAGCGACACCGACCGTCGTCAACAATGTGTCTAGCGGCCGCCCGTACATCCGCTGGATGACGGTGACCTCAAGGAGTAGTCCCAGAAGTCCCGCAACCAGGAAAGCCATCGGCAGCGCGATCAAGATGGACAGCCCGGCAGCGCCGACCACTTGCTGGGTGAGGTACGCCACGTACGCACCCATCATGAGAAACTCACCGTTCGCCATGTTGATAACACCCATCTGGCCGAAGGTCAGCGTGAGTCCGAGCGCAGCCAGCAACAAGATGGCACCGGTCGCTGTACCTGTCAGAAAGGGGGTGGTGAGTGACTCCATCGTCTGCTTTCAGATCGTCATCGAACAGCGAACAAGCGTTGGGGGTGCCGCACTGATGTACGGCCACCCCCAACGAACACACTGATGTGCAAAGCCGGGACTCAGTTCTTGCTGGGGTCCCACCAGGTGTAGCCCTTCAGGAACGGATCGGGCTCGATCGGACCCTCGGAACTCCATACGATGTCGAACTGATTGTCGGAGTTGATCTGACCGATCAAGCCGGTCTTGGCGATGTGGTGGTTATCACCATTGACCGTGACCGAACCTTCTGGTGATGCGAAGGTCACGCCGTCCGACGCTGCGTTCACTGCGTCGACGCAGAACGATTTCGCCTTCTCAACCATGTTCTTGTAAAGGTAGAGCGAGGTGTAGGCCGCTTCCATTGGGTCCGAGGTGGGTCGGTCAGTTCCGTACTTGGATTGGAACGCCTTGATGAATGTCGCATTCTCTGGGCTATCGACGCTCTGGAAGTAGTTCCAGGAGGCGTACTGACCCGTGAGGTCGACACCCATCGCCGGTGCCTCTTCTTCGGCGATCGACACCGAGATGATCGGTGAGTTGTTAGCGCCTAGGCCAGCCTCGGCGTACGCCTTGATGAAGCCGACGTTCGACGAGCCGTTGATGGTGTTGAACACGAAGTCGGGCTTCGCTGCGGCAATCTTGGCGACCTGCGTCGTCCAGTCATCGCTGTCGAGCGGCACGTATTCCTCGCCGACGATCTCGATGCCGAGTTCTGCTGCGTACTGCTTGATGATCTTGTTGGCGGTACGGGGGAACACGTAGTCAGAACCAGCGAGGAACAACTTCTTGACGCCCTTCGATGCCAGGAAGTCCATCGCCGGAATGATCTGCTGATTGGTGGTAGCACCCGTGTAGTAAATGTTCGGCGACGCTTCGAGACCCTCGTACTGCACGGGGTAGAACAGCAGTCCGTTCGCTCCTTCGACCACCGGCAACATCGCCTTGCGAGAGGCCGAAGTCCAGCCACCGAACACGGCAGCAACCTTGTCCTCGGTGAGCAGCTTCTTGATCTTTTCGGCGAAAATAGTTGGCTCGCTCTGGCCGTCCTCTTCGACGAATTCGATCTGCTTTCCAAAGATTCCGTCGTCGGCGTTAATCTCCTCCGAAGCAAGGATGAGCGAATCACGCACCGTCTGCTCGCTGATCGCCATCGCACCTGACGTCGAATTCAAGAATCCGAGTTGGACAGTGTCACCTTCGACGCAGATGCCGCTGGACGCTGCTTTGTCGCTGGAACTCTCGTCGTCGCTGCAAGCGCTTACCCCCAAGGCGAAAGCTGCGAGCAGGGGCACGGCAATTCGTAGGGCACTTCGGTTACGCATGGGGCTCCTTGAGGTTTGGTTGATCTCACGACCGTCCGCCGCTCGTCCAAAGCGTTCTCCCGGCGGCACAGAGCGACAAATTACGAGGACCGCGTTTCCGGAATGTGTCCGGAATGTGAAAACAAATACCCATGTGCCCACCAACACAGGGCTGTCCGGTCCAAGCACATTTCATCTGCCAGGCATGGGTGCCGCAGCCGCCAAGAGGGTGAAGGCGAGTAGAGCGGCGAGCAATCGGAGCGTTCCAGATTTCACGAGGGCGATCCAAGGTCATTGAATCTCTGGGCGGTTATGTCGGTGTTACGGATAACGGGGCGTCCTGTAGATGCAGGGTCAGAACAACTTCCCTTCACACGGCTCGTAGGGCGAGCCCGTCAGGTCGCCAATGGGGACCAGCGAACACGATCTGGTTGACAGTGCAGTGACGCTCGGAAAAACCGGCCTCGCAGTAGGCGAGGTAGAAGCGCCAGAGACGACAGAAACGCTCGTCGAGGCCGAGAGCCTTGGCCTCGTCGATGCGCTCATCGAACCGTTCGCTCCACCTGCGCAGGGTCTCGACATAGTGGGCCGAGAGATCCTCGACGTCGACGATCTGCAACTTGGTGGCCCTGCTCGTCGATCTAGAGATGGCCCCGATCGAGGGAAGGAAGCCGCCAGGGAACACGAAACGACGGATGAAATCCTCGGTGTTCTTGGTTCTTTCGTAGCGTCGGTCGGGCACACAGATCGCCTGGATAACGGCGAGACCATCGGGCTTCATACAGCGTTCGATGGTAGCGAAGTACTGGTCGTAGTCGCGCCAATCGACGGCCTCGATCATCTCGATCGAGGCAATCCGGTCGAAGCGCCCAGCCAGATCGCGCCAGTCGACGTCGAGCACCTCGACTCCCGCCGAACGACCGGCTTCTTGGACCCTGCGGACTACTTCGCTGTGCTGTTCCTTAGAGATGGTGGTAGTTGTGACCTTGCAACCAATCGTGTCGACGGCACGGAGGGCGAACCCGCCCCACCCAGAACCGATCTCGAGGACTGAATGCTCGGGTGTAACTGCCAGCTTGGACAGAATCCGGTCGTACTTGTGGTGGCTCGCTTCGGCCAGGGCAACCTCAGCCGAGGGAAATATCGCCGAGGAGTAAGTCATCGTCTCGTCGAGGAATACCTGGAAGAACTCGTTACCAAGGTCGTAGTGGCTGGCGATATCCTCCTTGTTCCGCAACCGACCGGGACGCGGAAGGCTGGCACGAATGCGATTGGTTGCCCAGCCGGTGCTGCTGGCAAGCCGATTGCGAAGGTCGTCGACCCACTCGATGTTGCGGATGATGATCCGCACCACCATGACAGGATCGTCGCTGTCCCACCACCCCTCGATGTAGCCCCGGCCCAGCCCAATAGACCCCTCGACCACGAGCGCGGTCCACGCTCTTCCGTCGTGCACCTCAAGGGTTGCGTGAAGAGAGGATTCATCGTCGCTCCCGGCTGAACCAAAAGTTGTCGAGGCAACCGCACGACTGGTGTTGTCCACGACCGTCAGCTGGTCGCTGCTCATTCTCCGGAGCAGGTTCAGGACAATAGCCCGGGCTGTCCGGACCCCGAGCCCGTCAGTTCGACGGAGGTGGTGGTCGGCCCGGGCTAGCAGCCGGTCAGGTCGAACGGCGGTGTCAGGCGTGAAGCCCGAACGCCCTGTGATGGTCGTGGTCATGGAGCTTCCTCTTGGAAGGGTAGGTGACAATTAGATGTGGGGAACTGATCTAGTCGCGGATGGGCGACGAAGGGGACGCCCTTCGCCTTAAGCCGGGCCGCTTGGGCATGAATCCCGGCGCTTACCCTGTAGGTAGCCAAGGGGACCGAACGAAGGGATCGACCGAGGCCGCCTCGGGTGGCCGTCTGGCGCCGAAGACGCAGCGCCGTGTGGAGCACTAGTTGGCACTCGGGGTCTACGACATCGATGTCGAGTGCGATCCGGTCGTCCCGGTCTTGAATCGACAGCTGGTAACGATAATCCATGCCGAGAAACGGCGAAACATGCATCACTTTCTCGAACTCGGAGCTCAAGGTTTCGCCGCGGTCGGTCAAGGCGAGGGGGTACCGGATCCGTTCCTTCCACGGGGTATTAGTCACCTCTAGGACAACGCCCACAGGCCGCGTCACCTGCGATATCGACTCTTCAGGGCCATCCCAGACGAAATAGAAGGTGACGGGGTTAAACAGCCATCCCCATCGGCGAAGTTGCGAGAGCATCCGGACCGGCCCAACCGGCTCGTATCCGAGTGTAGGAATGAGGTCCCGACGAGCTTCGACGGACAACGAACCGATGGGCTCGCCGCCGTAGTCACCCCTTCGAAATCGGACCGGTGCCGGTCGATCGGCCGACCATGCCGGGTGGAGATCACACAGCTGCCCTGGATCGTCGGGATCAAGCCAGACGAGACTGCTGGGGTAAACGAACTCGTGAGCGGGCACCGTGCGTCGATGGGCAACCGTGCCCTCGCACAAAGCCGGGAAGCCGGGGGTCACCAGTCGACGCCCAGCCGTCGGCAAACTCGGACGGCAGAGGTAATGCCATCCTCGTGGAAGCCGTAGCCCCAGTAGGCACCACAGAAGTGAGTCGAGCCCAGTCCGTCGATCTCGTCGAACCGGCCCTGGGCCTCGATCGCCGGCCCATCGAAAACCGGATGGGCGTAGGTGAACGATGTGAGCACACAACTGGGGTCAATGCGGTAATCACTGTTGAGACTCACCAGATACCGCCGGGCACCGGGCAGGTTCTGGAGGGTCGTCATGTCATAGGTCAGGGTGACTCCGCCGCCGTTGCCCGAACCGGCGGGCGGGCACTCGTAGTTCCATGCCGCCCAAGCCGCCCTATTGGGCGAAAGCATCAAAGTGTCGGTGTGTAAGGTCGCCACGTTGGGTTGATACGAAATGGCCCCCAGGACCTCCTTCTCGGCCACGGTCGCATCATCGAGTAGAGCGAGTGCCTGGTCCGAATGACAAGCAAGGATCACCCGGTCGAAACGTTCGGCTCCCGCTCTTGTCCGGACGGTGGCTCCGGCAGCGTCTCGAGTGATACCAACAACTGGGGTGTCGGTCCGGATGGTCCCCGTAAAGCGCTTGGCGATGGCGTCGACGTAAATCCGACTGCCTCCGATGATGGTCCGCCATTGGGGACGGTCACCCATGCTCAGAAGCCCGTGATTGCGCAGGAACCGGAACAGACTGACGGCTGGGAAGGCACCGAAGGTCCTAGGGTCAGCCGACCAAACCGACGCTCCCAGGGGAAGCAGGTACCCCTCGATGAAGACGGTTGAGTAGCGGCCCGCTGAGAGGAAGTCGCTGAGCGTCGCTTGCTCCCCGATCGCGTGCTGGTCTGCCTCGTGTTCGGCGAGCAGGCGTTGGGCCGCCCCGTGGAACCGGACGATGTCGCACAGCATCCGCCACAGCTCGGGACGGATCGTGTTGCCGCGGTCGGCAAACAGGGTCCGGAGATTCGTGGCCCGGTAGGTGAATAAGCGGCCGGAGCGGCCGAACCCCCGGTCAGTGACAGCGAAGCTCATCTCCGTGTCCTGCACAGGAATCGATAGCTCCTCGAAGAGTCGGGTCAGATTTGGGTAGTTGCGATCGTTGTGCACGATGAACCCGGTGTCGACCGGAATCAGCCCCGCATCGGGATCGTCGACCACGACGGTGTTGGCGTGCCCCCCGAGACGACCTTCAGCCTCGAAGAGGGTCACATCATGTCGGGGCCCGAGGATGTGTGCACAGCCGAGACCGGCAATGCCAGAACCAATGATCGCAAACCGCATGATCGTTATACGTCCCGACCGGTTGGATTGGATGCATCCATTTGAACCGGTCGATCCGTAAGGTCCTGTAATGGAATAGAGCCAAGCCAACCCCTCAGAACTCCCGAAGAATCGGGCTTCAGGATCGGAGACCTTAAATGGTCCGCTACGTCGTTCATATCCGCTCACCGAAATCGCCGGACGAATCGTTCGCCTATATGGCGGATCTGTCCAACTTCTCCGAGTGGGACCCTGGCGTGATCAAGGTCGAACAAACAGCAGGTGCCGGTGCCGGGCCGGACGCAGTATTCGATGTGACCGTCAAGGGTTTGCGTGGCCCGCTCACCCTTCGATATCACACGACGACCTACGACCCTCCTGCCTCCATCACGGCGCGGGCCGAGAGTAAACTCTTGACCTCGCTCGACACGATCACCGTACGTGCTGATGGCACTAGCACGGGCTCCGTAGTGACCTATGACGCCGAGCTCAGACTGAACGGTCTACTTGGCCTGGTCGACCCACTCCTCGGCCGGAGCTTCAACAAGATCGGCGACAAGGCCGCTGCCGGACTGATCCGAGCCCTCGATGGGGAGCGGGCCATGGAGCCGACCTCGTGAGTCTGCGTGATGTGCTCGACTCGGTCATCGAGGCACCGGTCTTCACGAGTTTCACCCGGATCGGGTACATGTCTCGTAGGTGCCTCGACCGCTGGACACCACTCGATAGCTACAACCTGAGCGGTCGGGTGATCTTGCTGACCGGAGCCACATCGGGTCTCGGCCGAGCCGCTGCCACCCAACTGGCCCGCTGCGGGGCCACTCTCGTGCTGGTTGGACGCAAACCCGACCGCAACGACACCGTGGTCACCGAGATGATCGAAGCGACTGGCAACAAGGCCATCACCCATGTGGCTGCTGACATGGGTGACTACTCCCAGGTACGAGACTTGGCTAAGCGGGTGCTCAGTGAACACGGTCGCCTCGATGTGCTAATTCACAATGCCGGGGCGCTGACGAACGAACGCCGGGACGCACCAGATGGCACCGAGGCCACGATCGCTAGCCAGGTTGTCGGACCGTTCCTGCTCACCGGACTTTTGCTTGAACGCCTGGCGCTGTCGGCACCTGCACGAGTCCTCACCATGGCGTCGGGGGGCATGTACGCCGCGCTCCTTAGTGTTTCCGGTCTCCAGATGCTGGCTGCGGGATACAAAGGAGCCGAGCAGTACGCCCGGGCCAAACGAGCCCAAGTCATCCTCAATGAGTTGTGGGCCGAACGGTTCGGGCACCTCGGGATCCATTTCCACGCCCTGCATCCGGGTTGGGCCGACACCCCGGGGGTCGATGCTGCACTCCCGACGTTCTCCAAGGCGATGGGCCCGCTCCTACGCACAGCAAACCAAGGAGCCGACACCCTGGTGTGGCTCGCTGCCGACGACTCGGCGCTGGAATCCAACGGTCGCTTCTGGCTCGATCGCCGGCCCCGTAGTACGCACAGGTTACGCTCTACCAAGAGGTCCGATACACCCGAGCGACGAGATCGACTCTGGGCCTGGGTCACCGAAACCGCAGGAAACCAGCCCCTACCGCCCGGTCCCCCGGTGGGAATCTGAACCTTCCCTCATCAATCTTCGGGGCTCCAGTTCAGTCCACTCCCCACGAAGCAGCAATTGAACTACAGGGTTTGGCAAAATATGGAAAATGGTAAGTCTGGGTCACTTCTCGATGCATATGCGACCGATTCGCTCGCCCACGGGGCTACGATTGTAATTTAAATACTCCCCACGCAGGAACGTGCTGCCCGTGCGACAACGATTAATAAGTATCTTGTTGACACTGACAATCTTGGCGGTTGCACCGCCCGTTTCGGCCGCGCAACCAAAGGCCGACCCCCGGAAAGAGCGCGAGGCTATTCGGAAGCGTAAAGCAGAGGTTGCAGCGCAAGTTGACGTGATGCGCGCCGAGGACGCAAAGGTAGGAAAGGCCCTCGTTGCCCTAAACGCTGACCTTGCCTCACAAGAGGCATTGCTTCAAAGCGCTGAACAGGCCGTGACTCAAGCCGTTGGTGAATTGGCAAAAGCTAAAACCGACGAAGAGCGAATCGTTGCACAAGTAGACCGCCTAGAAGCCAACCTCATGGATATGGCAATCCGTGCCTATATAGATGGCGACCAGCCTCTTGAGTTCGGTTCCCTTGCAACGTCACGCAACCTTTCCGAAGCAGTTCGCCAAGCCGCACTTGCACAAGTGGTTTTTGGTTCTGCCCAAGACACGAGGAACCAACTCCGAGCCGCCCGAGAAGACCTCAAGGTGGTTCGTGAACAAGCACAAACTGCTGCAGAGACCGCTAAGACTCGGAAAACAGAAGTAGTGCAGCGCCTTGAACAAGTTGCTGACGCTCGCAATCGCCAAGAAGCATTCTCTGACCAACTTGAGACTCGAATCGAGGCTCGCCTTGCCGAAGCGGCATCACTAGCCCAACTTGACCAACAACTCAGTGCCGAAATCGCTCGTCGACAAGAAGCTCTTTCTCGCCAAAATCGCGGAGGACGGACCGCTCCAGGTGCTTCATCTGCGCCCATGGGAGGCGTTCCCGTTCGCAACGTCGGGGGCATTTGGGTACATGAATCGATTGCCGAAGATGTTGCCGCTTTATTAGAGGCTGCTGCTGGCGATGGCATAATCCTCGGAGGCGGTGGATATAGAAACTCTGCCGATCAGCAACGCTTGCGTGAAGCCCACTGCAGTGACCCAGTGAACTCCCCTGCTTCGTCTTGTCGCCCACCAACTGCCAGACCCGGCATGTCACAACATGAACGAGGCTTGGCCATCGACTTCACCTACGAGGGCGGAGTAATGACATCTAGATCCAGCCCTGGATATCGGTGGTTAGCCGAAAATGCAAGCCGATTTGGGTTAAAGAACCTTCCTTCTGAACCTTGGCACTGGTCAACAACCGGTGAATAGCTGGTCCCTGGGACCCGATACATGAACCGAACGTTTGGATCACTGCGTAACAGAAACTTCCGGGTCTTCTTTATTGGCCAAGCCGTGAGTCAAATTGGCACCTGGCTACAGCTCATCGCCCAGGCGCTACTTGTGCTTGACCTCACCGATTCAGGCATCTCCCTCGGACTCGTAACCGCTTGTCAGTTCGCTCCAATTCTCGTGCTGGGTTCATGGGCAGGAGTAGTGGTTGATCGAGTCGACAAACGCCGGCTCATGCTCATTACGCAAACCTCAATGATGCTGAGTGCGTTGGCCCTCGGGGTTCTCGTAATAACCGACAATGCCACGGTTGAACTGATTTATCTTCTTGCTGCGCTTACGGGTCTTGGTAACACTTTTGATAATCCGGCGAGGCGGGTATTGGTCACCGAACTAGTGCCCGAAGCAGACATGGCAAACGCAATGAGTCTGACCAGCTCACTAATGACTGGCGCTCGTGTCATCGCTCCATCCATTGCCGCTCTTCTCATCGGAACTGTAGGCATTGGGTGGTGTTTTATCGCCAACAGTGTCTCGTTCATGGCCGTGTTGATAGGACTGAACCAAATTGACCTAAGCCAGCTACGACCCGTTGAAAGGGCAGTAAGGGCCAAAGGCCAAGTGCGGGAAGGCTGGCGATACGTCTGGGCTGACCCAGACCTCCGACTCGTCATTGTGATGATGGCAGTGGTCGCCACGTTCTCTTATAACTGGAACGTGCTCTTGCCTCTAATGGCAGAGCGAACCTTCAGCGGCAACGAGAGCACCTATGCCCTCATAACCACAGTCTTTGGTATTGGTTCGCTATTCGGATCGCTAGCTGTAGCTAGGCGTGGGCCAGTCGACCCTGAGTTTCTGGCCCGTTGCTCATTGTCATTTGGTGTTGCGAGCATGTTGATTGCCCTCGCACCAAACCCCCTCGTCGCCGCACTGACTGGAGCGGTAGCTGGTGGGTTTGGTCTCGCCTTTCTAGTGGGCACTACAACCTGCCTGCAGCTCCGTGCCCAACCCATCATGCGAGGTCGGGTCATGGCGCTCTACACCGTCTTGTTATTCGGTTCGACACCATTTGGTGGGCCCCTTATGGGCTGGCTCGCCGAATTAGTTGGCGTACGTCAAACCATCGGCATTGGTGCCTCTGCAGCCCTGCTAAGTGGACTTATAGGACTAATTGTCTTTAGACGACGCCCTGAACCAGAGTCATCGAGCTTGAGATCGTCGCCACTAGCTAGTTGAATGGCGGCGAGTTGAATGGTCGGCGAATGAAATGCCGTCAATATTGGCCACTAGGGGGATCTTGTGCGTACTGCTGTAACAGATATGTTGGGAATCGAGTTTCCGATCTTGGCATTCAGCCATTGTCGAGATGTCGTTGCGGCAGTTACTAACGCTGGCGGTTGCGGGGTGCTTGGAGCGGTGGCTCACTCCCCCGAACACCTTGAGATCGACCTCAAATGGATCGAAGAAGAAGTGAAGGGAAAGCCCTATGGCGTTGACCTGCTTATCCCCACGCACTACGTAGGCGAAGAGCAAGGTGGCCTCGACCCATCGAGCCTGAAGGGCCTCGTTTCTGAAGATCACCGGAACTGGCTAAATGAACTGCTCGATCGCTATGGCGTGCCTCCTATGCCCGATGAAGACCGCAGCGATCATGAATCTGCCGGAGGGTTTGCTGGCATGCGCATTGACCCTAAGAGCATGGCACCGCTGCTCGATGTGGCCTTCAATCACAAGATCTCCTTGATCGCCAGCGCACTCGGGCCACCCCCGCCGCATCTTGTTGAGCGTTCTCGCAAAGCTGGTGTGCCAGTAGCAGCGCTTGCCGGAGCGACCGAACATGCCATTCGTCATGCCGAAGCTGGCGCTGATCTCATCATTGCGCAAGGAACCGAAGCTGGCGGCCACACCGGACAGGTAGCAACGATGGTGCTCGTCCCCGAAGTCGTCGACGCCGTGGCCCCCGTTCCGGTCTTGGCAGCAGGCGGCATAGGCCGTGGACGTCAACTTGCAGCTTCGTTGGCTCTTGGCGCTGAAGGTGTTTGGTGCGGCTCGGTCTGGTTAACCACTGAAGAAGCAGAAACCCCACCTGTCGTAAAGAACAAATACGTCGCAGCGGGTTCAAGCGACACCGTTCGATCACGCTCAATCACCGGCAAACCAGCTCGCATGTTGCGCACTGCCTGGACAGACGAGTGGGAATCAGCGACTTCCCCAGGAACACTGCCAATGCCATTGCAACCCATGTTGGTTGGCGAGGCAATGCAACGGATCAACCGAGTAGCCCATCATGAAGGCACCGGGGCTCACGACCTAGTCACCTATTTCGTGGGTCAGATCGTTGGGAACATGAATGGCATCAAGCCCACTCGAACCGTCGTGCTCGACATGGTTGAAGAGTTCATCGACGCTTCGCAACGCCTAGACCGTCTCATGAATGAAGAACCAGCACCTCGCTAGCTCTTTTGAAAGACCGCCACGGTTTCTACGTGTGAGGTTTGTGGAAACAGGTCGATTACCGTGACGCGTTCGAGTGCATAGCCTGAGGTCTTAAGTAGAGCTGCGTCGCGGGCTAAGGCGGCCGGGTCACAGCTCACCAGCACCACACGAGCGGCACCCGTTGCGACAATCGCTTTGACTCCTGGGGCTTTTAACCCCGTACGTGGTGGGTCGGCGATCACTACATCGGCAGGCGAAGGTCGCCAGCTTGTGACGTTGAGCCTATGAATGCGCACGTTGCGATCTGCCAGATTGACCCGAGCATCGGCTACCGATGAAGCGCTCCACTCCACCAGTTCACATTGCCAACCTTCATCGACCGTGCCTGCGAAAAGTCCGACTCCACCGAAGAGATCTACCAACCGAGCGCCGCCTTTATCGGGAACACCAACTCCCGCTCGTACTGCCTCTATCAAAGCCTCGGCCCCATCTGGGCGGTCTTGAAAAAATGATCTAGCTGAGAATCTCCAGCGTTTCCCCGCAAGCTCTTCGTGAATCCAAACACGGCGTCCGGCCTTCAACTCCTTTAGGCCAACCACAACAACGTCGGGTGGAATCTGAAGGCCTTCGGTCGTGGGGTTGGCCACGATGAGGCGCTCGCCCGTGTTTGCACCACAGCGCAGCGTTATCTCTTTTGCCAACCCGAAATCGGCCTCATGAATCAACTCGTCGAGCAGCGGGTGCGCCACCAAACAATGATCAACCGGGACAAGGTCATGGCTGTGCGCCCGTCGATAGCCAGGTCTTCCTTCACCTGCGCCAGCAAGGCGGACCGTGGTGCGATATCCCATGGCGTCGAGCACTGGGCCCTCAACTATTACTGCGTCATCAATACCGCCAAGTCGTCGTAGGGCATCGGCAACGATGGCGACCTTGAAACTCGGCTGAGCACTTGGCTCAACATGTTGCCAGTCGCAACCCCCGCAACCTTGTTCTACGTGTGGGCAAGGAGGCTTAACCCGTTCCTTTGCTGCGTCTAGCACCTTGAGCACTTCCCCCCGAGCGAAGTCACGGCGAGTCTCGGTCAGCTCGGCCAATATCCGTTCACCAGGCAGCACCCCTGAGACAAAGACCACTTTGCCATCGTCGCCCCGAGCCAAGCCGTCTCCTCCTGCGGCAAAGGCGAAAACCTGCAACTCGACCGCGTTCAGTTCAGAGGTAGGCAATTCAGAGACAGGCAATTCAGAGACAGGCAATTCAGAGAAAGGCACTTCAGGAGATGTCACCTAGTGAGGATAGGGCTGGAAGGCGTATCGTCTGTGTTCATGGCACGACCACTACAAATTGTCCCCTCGGTCTTACCCGCTAACTTCGCACGTCTTGGCGAGGAAGTTATTGCTCTCGAAAAGGCAGGGGTCGACTGCATTCAATGGGACATCATGGACGGTCGCTTTGTTCCGAACCTCACTTTTGGACCCGATGTAGTGGCCTCGGTCCGCCCGCTCGTGACCATTCCCTTCGAGGCTCACCTGATGATCGAAGAGCCCGACACGCTCATCAAACAATTCGTAGATGCCGGATGCGAACTCATCATCGTCCACGCTGAGACGACCCATCACCTGCACCGAACACTTGGTCTAATTAACGAACTGGGTGCACGGACGGGCGTTGCTCTCAACCCCGGCACTCCAGCCGAGGTTGTACGTCGTCTGCTCGACCTCATCGACATGGTGTTGGTAATGACGGTTAACCCGGGCTTTGGTGGGCAGAGTTACATTGCCTCGATGGAGCCCAAAATTGCTGAAGTCGCCGCCATGATTGCAGCCAGCGGTGAAGAAATCGATCTCGAAGTAGATGGAGGAATCGGGCCATCTACCATCGCTGGAGCCGCTGCAGCCGGGGCCAACGTGTTGGTCGCAGGAACTGCTCTTTATAAAGACCCCAAAGGATTGGCTCACGCTGTAACCGACCTGCGAACCCGAGCTGAGGCCGCCCGCTCCTAAAGGCCAACGATTAGGTTCGCCTGTTCGACGAAACGACAAAGAGCATTTACTAGGCCAAGTTGTTCGGGCCTACGGCAACGAGTGCGTAACAAAGTCGGGCACCCCACCACAATGGCGAGTGCTTGTGCACGTGAAATAGCCACGTTGAAACGGTTGGGACTAAATAGGAAATCAAGACCACGGGGTACCTCATCAGCAGACGAGGCTGCCAACGAATAGATAACCACGGGGGCCTCCTGGCCTTGGAAACGATCAACCGTTCCCACTCGCACGCCCGCAGGCAGCACCTCGCTCAACAACGCCACCTGGGCGTTATAAGGCGCTATTACCATGATGTCTTCGAGGCCCAATGGCCTCGTATCGCCTTCCTGGTTCGTAAATGAACAGTGAAGCAATTGGCTAACAAGGACTGCTATTGCCTCGGCCTCTTCGACTGAACGAGTGCGGTTGCCTTCATGGATTATGGGCATCCAGCCAAGTCCCGCACTTGGCAGCGGCAATCTGGATGAGTTAGCCAGGCTTTCCGAGTTAGCCAGGCCCGAAATAGCAGGTTCAATACATTGGATGGCGCAAGCCTCATTGGCCTGAAGGCGACCGTCATAGGCCAGTCGTGAAACAAAATCACATATCTCTGGATGCATGCGGAAACTGCGTTCAAGAAACAAACCGCTCTCAGGGGCGATCGTGGCCGCACCGTCCAAAATGTGTTCTAAGGCCGATACATCAGCACCAACCGGATGAATTGCTTGTATCGGCGATGAAAGCTGTTGGGGGTCACCAAGCAACACAAGATTGTTTGCCGCTGCACCCACAGCGACCATGTTGGCCAAAGAAAACTGACCCGCCTCATCAATTACCAACGTATGCAAAGCACCAACCATTGGCTCACGAGACATAAGCCAAGCCGTGCCCGCCACCACATCGACCTGTCCATCTGCCACCAACTGCTCGACCAACTTGTTGTCATCGACAAGTTGGACACAAGGGTCGCTTGACCCTGACGCGGAATCGCTAGAGGCCGACTCACCAACTTTGCGTACTGCTCGTAAATCAACTCCTTCAGCTTTGGCCCGAGCGCACACGGCATCTAACAAGTTGTCAATTGCCTTGTGGCTATGTGCCGTGATGCCCACTCGGTGACCAGCTTGTACGAGCGCAACTATTAGTCGGGCACCCGTGAAGGTCTTCCCCGACCCTGGTGGCCCTTGAACAGCTAGGTAACTGGAATCTAAAAGTTGAGCAAGACGAACCGCCGCGTCACTGCCAGATTCGTCGCTACCAGCAAGCTGGGTTCCGGCTTCTATGCCACTAAATCGAGATGGAACTTTTGCCACTACATCGCTCACGGCACGAAATGGAGTCTGGTCACCATCTAGACCATGCCCCAGGGCTGCCTCAGCCACTCGTACAACCCCCATGCGTAGTGCCTGATCACCAAATGGACGCGCTGGAATGAGAGAACGCGGGTGAGGAGTCTTTGAGTTTTTTCCTCGTTTGAAATCAATTAAGCCCTTCTGTTGATCGAGGTCGTGAACCTCACCTGCCCCTTTTTGAGTCAGTGGGTCGGTGGGGTTATCTCCAGTCTTAATCTTGTGTTCTTGCACTGGATCAAACGCATAACGATGAATGATTGATTGCTTAACCGCTCCAAGCTCACCCATATAGGTCAACTCGCCAATTGACTCGGTGTCGGTGACCAGCTCTTCATCAGTACGAGCGAGGCGATCAAACCATGCCCACCATTTCGGTTTTGCCTCTCGTCTGTGCCATCCAACAAGTTGAGCCAACAACCACATCGCCTGTTGCTTTCCAGTTCTGGCTTCAGGCTCAGCAGGTACGCCGACCAACAAACTCATCACTAGTTCACTAGCTTCTTGTTCTGATCTAGAAAGGTCTTCGGCTTGTGCCTCAGCCTTGGCCGCTGCTTCGGGCGACTCGTAGTTGTTTGGGTCAAACCGAGGAATCGCTCCGCCCTGAACTGTTTCCAACTCGCTGCGAAGAGTTTCGAGCCAATCTCGAAGGGCCAAGGTAGAACGACAATCAAGCTCGTTGTAGTCCTGCAACTCTTGAAGTGTCTCGTCATCTTGTATTTCGCGCCAGATCTCATAGGCAGTAACGCTCGCTGCTCCATCAGAAATCGCACCCTCGCGCTGTGGCCAATAGAAAGGCTCTAATTTCTTTAAGCCGTAGCTCTCTAACGAAACCCGAACCCCTTGGCTCACCACTCGGTAAAGGTCGACCATCACCTCAGCTCGCAAGAGATGATCGACTTGAGCTTCGCGAGTGGCATAGCGGCTCATCAGCTTCTTCATGGCCTGCACTTCATAGGGCGCATAGTGATACACATGCATTTTCGGGTCGGCGTCTAAACGCTCAATGATCAAGTCGACAAACGCTTCAAAAGCCGCCTTCTCACCAACAAAATCATGGGCCCACAGCGCTTGATAAGCGGGTGCCTTATATGCAGGCGCTTGATGGACAGACTCCTTTCTCACTACGTCACTGCTTGCATCGGGACTTTCGAGAACGCCAAACAGATACTCCAACCCATGCTCCCCAACCCAAGGGTCACCCTCGAAATCGACAAACAAATCACCATGCGAAGGAAGCGGCAAGCCCGCCAAGCCCTGTCGATCTCCTTGGGTCTCAAGTAGCTCATAACGCAATACGCCATCATCTCGATGTGCCACCTGAAGTCGAGCTTGATTATAAAGACGCTCAACGGTGGGTGCACCCATGCCTCGAACGCTCTTTGCAGGCTCCAATCGCGCTAGCTGGCCCATCGTTGAAACCCCTGCTCGCTGTAGCTTGACCACCCCATCACCTCGCATGCGCGCCACAAGCGATAGATGATCATCTTCACGACGTCGTTCATCACAAACCTCGTCCCACGGACAAAGGCGACAATGGTTCACCGGTGTGGGATAAGTGGCTGGAACCTCATCATCTATCACCGCATCTATAAGTCGTTGCTTTGCAAAGCGGACATACGAAGTGACTTCACTTACCAAGAAGCGGTGACGGACACCATCGCCGCTTATCACGGTCATTTCTTCAGGCCACACGCCTTGTAGGCGAGCAATCTGTTCGCTGTAGCAAGCCATCTGCACTAACGCAGACGGCTTTGCTCGACGGGCAAGTTTCGTATCGGCCACTTCATAGCTCCACGAACCAAGATCGCTCGGTGCATCAACCCGAAACAAAAAATCGGCTTGGCCTCGCCACATCCCATCGAAAAAGCTGGCCTGATAAATAACCGAGACCCCCTCCCGCATGGCCGCCAATGTCGCCGCCTCAGCGGCCCTCAAATCATCAGGCATGTGACCCAAGACCTCGATGCGAGCCACACTCATTCCACTGGCTTCGAGACGCTCCAGCTCTTCATGCTCGTGCTCATCGCCATACCTAGACAACAATTCACCCTCGGGGTCATCTCGAACGGGCTTTTCTATTTCACCCATAGAAACAAGACGCTCAAGCTGGGTCAGGTGCTCACATTCCAGAAAGGCTGTGAGATCGCTTGGACTGAAGATGAAAGATTCGCCGACTCGATACATGTCTCATCAGTCTGGCCGACCCATACGACATCGAACATCTACAACCCCAATCAACAAGCAGTAGCCGCATGCAGGGCTTCACACACAGCATCGAGCTTCTCATGCGAAAGTTGGGTAATGCGTTGTGTGCAGAAGACGGGCCGGATCAACGAGATGTTATCGAGGGTGAGCACACATGCGCCTGGCATGCCATCGGATCGATCGAGTGACACTTCGGTTGGAATACCCCGAATCGTCCTGGTCACAGGAACGCCAATCACCTGGTTCAACACTGTGATGGCTTCAGTCCGAGTCAATATTAAAAACGGCCTCCGGCCTGAGTCTGGATGTTCGTACCACCAAATATCACCTCGCTCTACCAAGGATCTAGACCCGCTCTGCGCTCCTCAAGATCTAGCCGTTGTAGTAATTCCAAACTCGATTGCTTCGCCTGCGCATCAAGGTCACCCCATTCATCGGGAGTCCCAGGTGGAGTGCGTTGATAACCCTCAACAATCTGGTCCCCAATAGATTGCTCTTGGCTCTGGACAAAAAGGTTCGTGATCGCCTCTCGAATCAGTGCCGAACGAGAAAGATGACGTCGAGACGCCTCTGCGTCAAGCTGAGCGATCATTTCATCAGTGAGCTGAACAATGGTCTGCGTTCGCGCCATCGGACCATGGTAGCAATATGATAACCATATGACTAGGGGTCAGCGGATAGGCGGTGATCAATCAGATGCAAGCTCCTATGAGCCGGACTGACCTCGTTTTGAGATCACGTGGTCAATGATGCCGTAGGTTTGGGCGTCGTCGGGGGTGAACCAACGGTCACGTTCGGAGTCAATCTCGATCTGTTCTGCGGTCTGACCGGTATGGAAGGCAATGCGCTCGGCCATGACCTTCTTGATGTAGTGAATCTGCTCGGCCTGAATGGCGATGTCTGAAACTTGACCACGCACGCCACCAGAGGGCTGATGCATCATGATGCGAGCGTGAGGCAGGGCATAACGCTTTCCCGCCGCGCCAGCACACAAGAGGAATTGACCCATAGATGCCGCCAAACCCATGCAGATTGTGGCGACATCGGGCTTGATGAATTGCATGGTGTCGTAAATGGCCATGCCAGAGGTGATAACGCCTCCGGGGCTGTTGATGTACAACCAAATATCCTTGCTGTCGTCTTGGCCCTCAAGATAGAGAAGTTGAGCGATGATCTGGTTTGCAGACACATCGTCAACATCAGTGCCAAGCACCACGATGCGGTTTTGCAAGAGTCGGTTGAACACCTCGAATTGCGATGTATTGCCGTTGTCTTTGCTAACTGGTTCAAACGAGTTGGGAATCGGGTGCTCCATCGGGCGTCCTCCATGTGACACGTGCCTGCAAGGAAGGCTAGCGGCACAAACCCAAGATGCGAGACACCCTAAGGACCAGTGACAAAACTACTTGCGCGGCGCTTACATCTTTAACCTTTGTGGTGTATTCACTTTCGGCCTTCGGCCGCGCAAGTAGTTTTGTCTCGGGTCCTAAAGGTTCGAGTTCGCTACATCACGCAATAGGCTGTGAGAACCACACCATTCTGCGGGCGTGGCGGAATTGGCAGACGCGCCGGGTTTAGGTCCCGGTGGGCTCAGGCCCTTGGAGGTTCAAGTCCTCTCGCCCGCACTCATTATCAAGAGTTAGAATTGCCATCACGCCAAAAACGCCTAGGCAGTAGAAAGGTGGGGGGGAATAAATGACCTTTACCCCAGCCATGGCCAGTGTGATGATGGCTATTAGCAGCCTGATCTGCCTGGGATTCGCAATCTACGTTCAAGGTCACCGACGAGCAGTAGCGAGCCGAAGCCTGACAGCCGTGCTCGTATGTTCCGCACTTTGGGGAGCTTTCTACGGCCTAGAACTCTTCTCCAAAGACCCGGCCACCAAGGAACTCTTTGGTGACTTTAAATACGTTGGCGTCGTCTTATTGCCAATGAGTTGGCTGGTATTCACATTGCAATTTACCGGGCGCAGTCAACTGGTAACCCGAAAGATGCTTGGATTATTGGCAATAGAGCCAATCATTGTACTTGGGCTCCTGGCATTTCCCCAAACGCACGACCTCGTCCGGTTCTATCCCCCGCCTCCACTTGATTCATTCCCGATCATCGAAGTCGGTCCCTTATTTTGGGTCAACGTCGTTTATTTAAACACTCAATCTTTTGTGGCCACCTTATTATTCCTCATAACTCTTGCCCGCCACGCCCCTCAATACCGCCGCCAAAGACTATGGCTCGCCACCGGATACCTACTGCCATGGGTCCCTAACGTCCTGCACAACTTCAGCATTTATCCAGCAACTTATTTAGACCTGACACCTGTTGCTCTCAGCATCACTGGCCCAATTCTCGTTTGGGGATTTTTCCGCTCGCGCTTACTTGATATCGCCCCCGTTGCACGCAAGCGACTAGTAGACAACATGCCCGATGGTGTGATCGTCGTCGACACCTACCTGCGAATCGTCGATCACAACCCTGCCGCTTCTCAACTTCTTGAGCTTGGTTCCAAAGATCTAATCGGCGTGAATCTTTCTCTTAGCATTCCGCCGCTCGCCCAAAAGCTCAAACACGGCCAAGGAGTAGGCACACATCAGATCTTAAAACCAGACAGACCCAGAGCAGGCGATCGCAATACAACAAACAGCGTTCAGGCACTTGAAATAGAAATAACAACCATTGAAGGTTTTGCCACAAGCACCGATAGATCTGCTGGCTATTTACTCATATTACGTGACATAACAAAACGGCTTGCGAACGAAGAGCGCCTGCAAGCACTGGCTCATTCCGACCCACTAACAGGGTTAGCAAACAGGACACTCTTTAATGATCGGCTAAACCAAACCCTCGCCCAAGCGAGGCGAAATAACCAATCGTTTGGACTGTTGTTTCTCGATCTCGATCGTTTCAAAGTCGTCAACGACACTTTGGGCCATGAGATCGGTGACGGCCTCTTGCAAAAAGTTGGCACCCGCCTACAACAATCCTTGAGAGAAGAAGACACCATCGCACGCATTGGTGGCGATGAGTTCACAGTGCTCATGCCTGAACTCAGTGATGCAATCGATGCGAGCATTGTCGCGAGTAAGCTCATCAAAGCCCTTGAACAACCATTTGTGGTTCAAGGGCATGAATTATTTATAACAGCGAGCATTGGCGTGGCTAGCTATCCATTAAATGGTGCAAGTGCACACGACCTAACGAGTTGCGCTGACAGTGCAATGTATTTAGCCAAGTCGCAAGGGAAAAACCGGTATCACCTAGCGGGCAACTGCTCCGCACGTAGTGGGGACCATCTTCGTTTTGAAAGCGACCTACGTCATGCTCTCGACAATGGCGATCTGGAACTCCACTTCCAGCCCTGCATTACCATCGGTAACAACTCAATAGACCAACCCGACGCCATAGACTCGCTCGAAACCCTAGCCAGATGGCACCATCCAAGACGTGGGCAGATCGCTCCCTCTGTCTTCATTCCAATGGCTGAAGAAGCTGGCTTAATGCCTGCCCTCGGCCTTTGGGTACTCGAAAAAGCCTGTCAACAGGCCAGTGAATGGCGTAGCGAACACGGTCTTCGTGTGAATATTTCAGTGAATATTTCAGCGTTTCAGCTTGACCATCATCTACTTGCTCGCCATGTTTTAGAAGCAATCGAACACTCGGGTTTGGCACCTGGCCAACTCATACTGGAACTGAGCGAACGCACGGTAGTGGTCGAGTGTGACCCCGTCATTGCTGAACTTGAGACCCTACGTGCCAGTGGTGCCAGGCTAGCTCTTGACGACTTTGGCACCGGCCACACGTCGCTTGGCCAACTCAAACGCCTGCGTTTTGACCAATTGAAGATTGACCAAGAGTTCGTCAGAGACATCACCACCGACCCAGACAACGCTGTCATCGTTGCGGCCATGATCAATCTTGGCCACTCGCTTGGCATGAACGTCGTTGCCGAAGGCGTCGAGAACTCTGACGAACTAGAAGCGCTGCGCTTGTTGGGTTGCGACGCCGTACAGGGCTACATGCTTGGAAGGCCTATTCCACATGATGAAATGACCACCTTGTTGGTAGAACGAGCCGCTAGTAGCGATCCTGCCAACTAACGGTCTAGGTCTAGTTCTCTAGCTAAAATCCGAAAGGCCTGGCCGCGATGCGAAAGATCATGTTTCTCATCGGCGCTCATCTCACCAAACGTTCGTCCGTCTCCTTCGTCGGGTATGAAAATTGGGTCGTATCCAAAACCGTTAATGCCCCAGGCCTCAAGTGCTATGGAACCCTCACAGACACCTTCTGCCCATAGTTCGGGGCCGTCTGGGTAAGCGATCAGCGCAATAGTGCGCCACCGAGCACTGCGATCTTCGACACCTTCCATTGCTTCTAACAACTTGGCCATATTGTCTTCGGCCGTTGCATTAGGTCCCGCATAGCGAGCCGTGTGGACTCCAGGTTTTCCTTCGAGGACAGTTACTTCTAAACCAGTGTCGTCGGCAGCAGTCGCCAAACCCGTGGCCATCAAAACTGCATGTGCCTTGATGCGAGCGTTGTCGAGGAAAGTTTTTCCATCTTCAATCGGCTCGGGAATATCGGGGGGTCGACTGATCAACTCGATATCGTCAACCAGGTCAAGCAACTCCATGATCTCGGCGGCTTTTCCAGGATTGGCCGAAGCCACAATTAACTTCATATGCACGCTTTCATATACGCGGCGCTGGAGGCTTAGCCAATATTTCTGCCTGCATGGCAAGAATGTCTTTGATGCCACCAGCTGCGAGATCAGCTAACGCGTCAAGCTCGCCACGGGTGAAGGGCTTGCCCTCGGCTGTTCCCTGCAACTCAAGAAATGCACCGCTACCGTTCATGACGACATTCATGTCGACCTCGGCTCCGGAATCTTCTATGTAAGCGAGGTCAAGCATCGGAGCACCGTCAACCATGCCCACAGAGATAGCGGCACAAGCCTCTGTCAATGGGTGACCCTTGAGGCGTCCCGTCTGCATCATGCGGCTCAATGCATCGTGCAGCGCAACGTAGCCCCCACAAATGGCAGCTGTACGAGTGCCGCCATCGGCTTGGATCACATCGCAGTCAACAATGATCTGCACTTCAGCCATTGCACTCAGATCAGTAACCGCCCTAAGCGAGCGCCCGATCAGGCGCTGAATCTCTTGGGTACGCCCACTCTGGCGACCCTTTGCTGCCTCTCTCGCTACCCGCTCACCAGTGGAGCCGGGTAGCAGTGAATACTCCGCCGTAACCCATCCCTTGCCTGTGCCCTTGAGCCACCTCGGTATCTGTTCATCAACAGACGCCGTGCACAACACTTTCGTCTTGCCGAAACTCACGAGCACCGAACCGGCGGCCAACTCAGTGAAATCACGCTCAAAACTGACTGGGCGCAGTTGGTTATCAGCTCGGCCGTCATTGCGGGTCATACAGAAACCTCATACCTCTCGTCGATGGCAGCGACCTCGACCGGTGCCCCAAAAGCAGCAGTTGCCTGTGATTGAGACTCGGCGATATCGATACCGGGTTGAATGTGGGTAATCACCAATCGTGTTACACCAGCTGCCTTAGCCGAAATGCCAGCCTGACGAGCGGACAGGTGTTGCACGGTACGTTCTTGGTCCACAGGAATGGAAGCCTCGCACAAAGCCAGATCAATGCTTGCACCCAGCTCAGATAACGACCACCCAGCACCCGTGTCTGACGAGTAACCAAGTGATGCACCTTCTTCGCTGTCTATGCGTACAGCAAGAGTCTCGGGCCCGTGGTCTGTGCGAAAGAATCGCAAAGTCAGTTGCCCAATTCGGACTGTGTCGCCGCTTTTCACGACCGTCCAATCAAAGGCGGGTTCGAGCTTGCCGTTTACCTCTTGAGCAAGGCGACGAACCTCGGCAGGCGAATAGACGGCCACCCCTATACGCTTTCGAATGTAACGCACAACGTTGTGATAGGTGAGCGCATCAACCCAGTGGTCGGGGTGAGCGTGGGTCAACACGACTGCATCGAGTGTGTCGAGGTCAATATGGCGTTGCAGGTTGGCGAGTGTTCCTGGGCCAGCGTCTAGCCAAATAGACACGCCTCCTCCCTCAACCAAATAACCACTGCACGCTCCGCCTGGCCCTGCATAGGAACCGGAACAGCCAAGCACGGTAACGATCAAGCTCATAAAGTCACCCTGTCATTCGTAACCCTGTCATTCGTCACCATTGAATGGCCTCGACGGCATCAAGCTCGGGACCAAGTAGACGTTGGCCCAGATGGCGAAACCATTCACTGTCACCTGACGATAAAAAGCGATGACGGCCAGGGCCCGTTGTGGAGCTACGCGTTGAATCACGTGCAAGCGAAGATGTCATCAACAGATTCCTTATCTCAAAAGCAGTCTCGTCAGCCGACGACACCAGCACCACGTCGCGACCAACCACGTCGCTGATTGTTCGAGCTAAAAACGGATAATGCGTGCAACCGAGCAACAACGTGTCAACCTTCGCCTCACGTACCGGTGCAAGCAGGCGCTCGGCCAGTACGTGCACCTGATCACTCGCCGTCTCATCTCGTTCAACAAACTCAACGAAACCTGGACACGCCGCACACACCAGCTCGGTATCACTTGCCTGATTAATTCCTTCAAATGCTCTTTGATATGCACCTGAAGCAACCGTCCCCACTGTGGCGATGAGTCCAATTCGTTTATTGCGAGTAGCTGAAAATGCCGCCCGTACGCCTGGCCCAATCACACCAACAACGGGAATGGGCAGTGCTGCTTGAAGTTCATCGAGCGCAGCTGCCGATGCGGTGTTACAAGCAACCACTAGCATCTTCACATCAAAGCGTTCCACCAGATAGCTGGCGATCTCGTGAGCAAAATCTCGCACCTCACCAAGTGGCCTCGGCCCATACGGGTAACGAGCTGTATCTCCTAAATAAACGAGATGTTCGGCAGGCAACAAGTCAATAAGAGCGCGGGCAACGGTCAGTCCTCCAAAACCACTATCGAACATGCCAATCGGACGTTCGTCCACCAAGACAGGCTACGCCGTTGAAATCACCCCCAGGTGATCTCACAGGTGATCTCAACGGCGTAAAGCCCCAGCGACATAACTAATTCAGGTCAAGCACCCAAACATCTTGCGGAGAGTTGAAGGCGGCAAAGCCAACATGCTCAAATCCACCAAACACATATATACGATTTCCCGCAGCCACTATGTTGTCAATGGAACGAGCCTTAAATGGTGTAGGTGCGGTCTGGTGCCATTGGGCGTCCGTGCCAAGGACCTGCAACATCGGCGGCCTATCTTTAGGCCCACCCATGTCTTTAGGCCCACCCATGAAGTCAGTCGAGACCCAAGTGTCACCCACCCATTTCAAACTGCTCGCACCAGAAGGACCTTCGCGCCATGTCCATGTTGAACGATCGAGATAGCGCAAACGATCAAGGTTCAAAGTTCTTTTAGTCTCTTGGCCAATTGATCCGCTATACCCAATGCTTCCACCCAATTTCGCAGCTTCTTCATCCGTAAGACTCGCATCAATTGGTACGCCTTCGGTCGAATAGATCTGGCCCGACATCCGGCCTTCCATTATTCCTATACTCCAGTCACCAGAAACTGATGGCAGCTCCCGCCACTCGTTTTGGGAAATATCAAAGAACGCGAAGTGAGTTTCAGCATTAGGAAGGCCACTGAATGTGAATGTGCGTACCTCATCATTGATGTCTGTCTCATCTGATGGGATTAATGAAACACTTCTAACGAGGACGCCCTCATCGAAAGACCTAACGCCCAAAGGGTAGCCCTGACCCCACCAATAGCCCTCGCTCGTCTTTGTGCTTTTCGCTAACAATGGGCTGTCTGGAAGTACTTCCCAACTATCTTCACCAACGTCATAGATCGCACCATCAAGTAATATCGCCGACCCTCCCTTGTCCAAGACCATGTTTTCGGTCTCGAGAGGAATACCTCCCCATGCCACAAGTTCCCCGTCTACAACAACCACCTCCGTGATCAAACGTGGACTCAAGGGTGGACCCTCCACTTCACGCCAGTCAGGTTCACCCCTCGACCATATGAAGCCTTTGGATTGTTTTGACTTAATTGTCATAGGCATCAGAACGAGCGAATCGTCCACCCAGGAAATCGTCATGTCTAGCCATGTATCGGTTACCTCACCAACGCCATTCTCATCACCCGACTGAGTGACCACGTTACGTAAAGCTTGCTCGTATGGCCCAAACTTTTCAGTTGTAAACCAAGACAGTCTTTGTACATCAAAGATAGAAAACTGCAATATCTTCCCCGTGAGGCTTGGGACCACAAGTGGATATCTCTCATCTCCCGTAACCACCTCAAGAATGTTGACTGCAGAACTCGACAGCTCTGATTTTTCCAAAGTCTCCCAACCATTAGATGCGGGGTCATATACCGCTGCGTCGTGATAGACGTCTCCCTCAGCATCTGGCGCTCGTCGGGTTAATACGAGAATCCGACCATCATCGAGTGCTTGATCGACCACAATCGTTTGATAAGTGAATGGAAGATTAGGCAATTGACTCCAAGTGCCTTTGGGGGCGTCGGGGCTGGCGACGAGTTTTGCCAACTCACCATTAACTGGAGCGCCTGCGTTTCCAGTGACCTTTAGGCCAGGTGATTGGTCGTTGTTCACGACATTGACGACCATCACAAGGGCGACAGCAACCGCTACTGGAATTACCCAGCGAATGTTTCTTGAAGTAAACCCACGGCCTGAACCATTGCTCCCGCTTGAAGTGCGTAGCGGCGAGACTTCAGGAACGGGTAGCAGTGCCTCATCGACAAGGGCTTTGGCGACAGCGCGCATTTTTAAATCGAGATCGATATCAGACATCTTTAACCTCCAGATTTGAACCCTCCACAGCGAGAGTTTTTCTTAAGTGAGCACGTGCACGAGCAAGATGACGGCGAACTGACCCCTCGCCTATTCCCAAGTGCTCGGCAACCTGAGATGGCGTGAGATCGTCCCAATAGGTCAAAACAATTACGCCGCGCTGGCGGGCGCTGAGGCTGGTAACCGCCGTGCGAACGTCTGGGTCAAGATCGGGCAACTCAAAACGCTCTGACTTAGCCGCGCGTGATTCACGATCTATACGTAATGTCATACGCCTGCGCCACCGACAAGCCTCGTTGAAGACCGCTCGGTATAGATAGGCCCGTTGATTATCAACAAAGGGCCACTTTGGTGACGCAAGGACACGCACCATGGCCGCCGACAACACATCGGGGGCGTGCACACGACCGACCATTGACGTCGCAAAGCCCAGTAGTTCTGGAGCGAAAGCCTCGTAAGCATCTGAGCTGGTAAGAATCGCTGGACGTTTAACCAGTGGTTCACCACCCTCGAACTCTTGACGTTCCATTATTTGTTTCATCGCCGGTATAACCCACCAAACACGCCTAATGGGTGACAGGCAATAGAAAAAACTTAGGAGGAGAAGCCAGCCTCTTAGAAGTAGATGATGTGACGGGCGCGCTCGGTGACCTCGTCAATGTCGCCAGTCCACGCACCGGTAGACAGATACTTCCAACCACCATCACAAACAATCGTCACGATGACGCCCTCGTCAATGCGCTCGGCGCACTTCACGGCTGCGGCCATGATCGCCCCTGACGATATGCCCGAGAAAATACCTACCTCCGTGAGACGTCGAGTCCACTCAATCGACTCTCGAGGGCGCACAATCATCTTGTTGTCGAGCAAATCAAAACCGTGGTTATCAACAAACACAGGCGGAATGAAGCCCTCATCGAGATTCTTCAAACCATCGACCATCTCGCCAGCCGGTGGTTCAACTGCCCAAATCTGAATCGCCGGGCTTTGCTCCTTTAAATATCGACCAACTCCCATAAGCGTGCCTGCGGTACCGAGGCCAGCAATGAAGTGTGTGATCTCCGGAACGTCGCGCCAGATCTCAGGACCAGTCCCCTCATAGTGCGCACGAGGGTTGGCCGGGTTTCCGTATTGATAGGGAAAGAACCAATCTGGGTGCTCGGCGGCTATCTCATGTGCTCGAACCATGGCCCCATTCGAGCCCTCGCTGCCAGGAGAAGAGATGATCTCGGCTCCCCAAATTTCAAGCAATTGGCGACGCTCGATCGAGACGTTCTCAGGAAGCACAACCTTGAACGGATAGCCCCGCATCTTACAGATCATGGCCAGTGCAATGCCAGTGTTGCCCGACGAAGATTCGAGCACTGTTACCCCAGTGCCCAGGCGACCATCTTTCTCGGCTTCTTCAATCATGTACTTAGCGGCACGGTCTTTTACCGAACCACCAGGGTTTTGGCCCTCCAGCTTGGCCAAAATACGTACACGGGGGTTCGGACTTAGCGAAGAGACTTCAACGATGGGCGTGTTGCCGATCAGATCAAGAATCGAGTCATACACAGCCATTAGAAGCCTCCTCTCTTATGTGTCTAAACCGCTCCGCCAGCAACCGCTGGCAAGATGGCAATCTGGTCGGTGTCGCTCACCTTGGTGTCGAGCTTGTCGAGATAACGAATGTCTTCATCGTTGACATAGAGGTTCACAAACTTGTGAATGCCGCCATCGGGTGACTTGAGATTGGCAGCAATGCCAGGAAACTGACGAATCAAATCTTCAACGACCTCGCCCACCGTCGAGCCAGTAGCCGTTACTTCAGAACTGCCACCAGCATGTGTGCGCATAATGGTTGGAAGACGAACACTGACCGGCACTTAAGACCTCCATGGCCTGCCCAGCCGCATGGCCGGGAAAGTTGACTGAACAAGTCATAATTCTACAGGTCCAGCGGCTCTATCGCTTCTTCGCTCACTACTCCGTCAACAATGCGAAATGAACGAACTGCTGGCTCGGGGTGGCGCAACGAAACAATCAAGTAGTGCCACTCGGGGTCGGGCACCTGGTTTACATCGGTTGGCGATGGATAAGCGTCGGTATGAGTATGGCTATGCATAACGCCAATTACCGCCAACCCTGCGTCATCAGCGGCTCGATCAATACGCAGGTGATCATGTGGGTCAAGGGTGTAAACCTTCGACGACTCAGCGGTGTTTTTACACGGATGGAAACTCATCACCCGTCCATCAAGATGACCAACTAGCAGTCCACATGCCTCGTTGGGCAACTCGACCATGCTGTGCGCAACCATTTCATGCCAGATGTCCCACGAGAGCTTTAACACGAGGGTGAGACTACCCGCTGAGCACTGAGAGCATCCGCCCTCAGCTACCCTCGAAGCTATGAGCGCGCGAGATGAGCAGGTGGTTGCCTCCAACAGAAAGGCGCGCCATGACTACGAGATCATCGACACCATTGAGTGCGGCATTGCCCTGCAAGGCAGCGAGGTGAAGTCATTGCGGGCAGCCAAGATGCAACTCAAAGACAGCTATGCATATATAAAGAACGGCGAGGTCTGGTTGCACGGTGCTCACATTGCTCCTTACAGCTTCAGCCACGGCCTCGATGGACACGACCCCGAGCGTGAACGCAAGCTCTTATTGCACCACCACGAGATTGAAGACCTACGTCAACAAGTCGAACGCGGGCAACTGACCCTCGTGCCGCTCTCTGTGTATTTCAAAAAATCACGAGCAAAGGTAGAACTTGCCTTGGCACGGGGGCGTAAGCGTCATGACAAACGCCAAGCCATAGGTGAACGAGATGCCAACCGTGACATCGCTCGGGCAATGGCCGATGAACGTCGAGGGCGCTAAAAATCCCAGCCCCTAGACAAGAAGCCCTAAACAAACCGGTACCATGGAGGGTTCATCGGCTTTTGCAGCGATGAAATGTACCTTGACATGGGGGTGATCGGTTTCGACTCTGGTTGTCGAGACGAGTGAAGCGAGCCGTGGTCTCCGGATCCACGTTAAAGAGTCGGAAAAAAACAAACAAATGCCGACGACAACGTCGCACTCGCTGCCTAAACAGTAGCGACGTTCTCCTGTTCCCAGCCCTGCGGAGCAGATGAGAACGCCATCTAGCGGGGCTTACCTACACGGCTACGCCAACCGGCTGAGTAGGGAAATTTTCGTTGGTAACGGCGGTCGTGCAGTGCCGATGGTGAGCGACCGCCGTACCTTCCATCGGCTGCGCTCGGAGAAGAATCGTCAAAGCGCTCGAGGACGCGGGTTCGATTCCCGCCACCTCCACCTTTTACCAAAATCCCAACTCTTATCGTGGGATTTTTATTTTTGCCCTGTTGCTCCTGCAATCAAGTCATCAAACCGGCTCATGGCTTTTTCGTTCCTTCAATCTTGCGTTGCAGCGTTTTCACGGTTTCCAGGTAAGCCGCTTCCACCTCGGAGGGCACAGCTGCAAGCTGGGCGCGGTATTTTGTATACTCGGCTTGCGCTTTGGTAATGGCCTGCTGGTGGCTGACGCTGCCGAAATCGTCCAGCGTTTTGGCTTCCATCGCCACGATCAGCCGGTCTAAATGCGCTAGCCAGTCCTTCATGTAAGTCGGTTCATGATTCTGCGCGCGAAATTCAGCGGCTTCGAAATAGGCCGAGACCAGCGTGTTCAGGCGTTTTAACTCACCCGCATTCAGGTAATTTTTCGCGACGGTGATGTCGGTTTTAGTCGGCTGTTCACCGCTGAATGACAGCAGGCCCATGAAGGGTTTCCCTGCATCGGCACGGGTGGCGATGATTTCGGCGGCTGTATGGCCATGCGCAGCGTAGTGCAGCTTGTTTTGCACGGTTTTGAAGAAAGTGGTGCTTTCCTCGCTTTTGGGGTGGTAATCCACGCTGGTGGCATATAGGTCCAGCACTTGTCGATAGAGCACTTTTTCGCTTGAGCGAATGTCGCGGATACGCTCGAGCAGTTCTTTCCAGTAATTGCCGCCGCCGAGGTTTTTCAGGCGGGTATCGTCCATGGTGAAGCCCTTGATCAGATATTCTCGCAGGCGCTCGGTAGCCCATATGCGGAACTGGGTGCCACTCTGCGATTTGACGCGATAACCAACCGAGATGATCACATCCAGTCCGTAAAACTTAACTGGTTTGTCGGAACGAGCAATGTGCAAATTTTGCACATTGCTCTCTTCCTGTAATTCACCCTCTGCAAACACATTGCCAATGTGCTTGGTAATGACAGAACGTTCACGCTCAAACAACCGAGCTATTTGTTCCTGTGTCAACCACACCATTCCACCTTCTAGTCGCACTTCAAGCGCAGGAACACCATCGTTGCTTTGGTACAGGATGATCTCGCCGGAAGGCAGTTCGCTCATGCAGTTTCCCCTTCCATATCAGCCACGATGACATCGTTTAGCTCATAGCTGGTACTGCGCCCGCCTGCCTTCGATTTCCACAACACTCCATGTGTCACCAACTCGCTGATGTCGCGCAGCGCCGTGTCGGGTGAACACTTGGCGATAACTGCCCACTTGCTACTAGTGAGCTTCCCTTCAAAACCGTCTAGCAACAGGTTGAGTAATTTTACCTGTCGCTCGTTCATCGGCATTGCAGCCCAGAGCTGCCACAACCTGGCCTTAATCAGGACAGCATCGAATGTGTCGTGTGCCTGATCAATAGCGCTGTGCAAAGTATTGAGAAACCAAATCAGCCATTCGGTGACATCAACCGATCGCTTTTGAACGCTCTCCAAGATTTCGTAATAGGCCTTGCGTTCACGCTGTATCTGTGCGGAAAGGCTGTAGAAACGCTGAGGGCCGCCATCTAAACGAGCTAAAAATAGGTCTCCAACTGCGCGAGCAATACGGCCGTTTCCATCGTCGAACGGGTGCAGGGTGACGAACCACAGATGGGCCAGCCCTGCCTTGATAATTACCGATTCGTTCGACGAGCTGTTAGCCCATTCAAAAAAACGATCCGTCTCAGGCCCAAGCCGATCTGCTGGCGGTGCTTCAAAATGCACACGCTGGCGACCAAGCGGGCCTGACACCACCTGCATCGGTCCGCTGGCATCGTCACGCCAAGCACCGACTTTGATTCGGGCAAGGTCAGAATATCCACTGGGAAAGAGTGCTGCATGCCAAGCGAACAGCCGATCTCGCGTAACCGGCGCGTTGCAATTTGTCGTAGCGTCGAGGACCATTTCAACCACACCTTCTACGTGACGGTCCACCGGAGCTAGTGCACCAATGTCGACCCCCAGACGGCGGGCAATAGACGAGCGCACAGACTCGACATTGAGTTGTTCGCCTTCAATTTCACTGGTCTTGATGACATCATCTGTGAGTGACGACAGGCTGGCCTGGTCACGCAAACCCATGCCAACATCTGCCAAACGCCCCATCAGCAATCCTTGTGCACGACTGACATCGGCCAATGGCTGTACCAATAGCCCAAGGTCGTAGTGCCAGTTCGGCCAATCACCGCTCTGCCAAATATAGGCATATTCACCGCTATCCATGCGGAGATTATACTCTTATTCTCCGCAAATAGTACGGAGAATAAGAAGGTATTCACCGCACATTGCCGACATTTACAGGAAAATCACTCCTATAGGTAGCGCATGGGGTCGACAGGGGCACCGTTGACCCGGACTTCAAAGTGAAGATGAGGGCCTGTCGAAAAACCCGTAGAGCCTACGTAACCAATAATTTGGCCACGCCTCACAGTGTCTCCGACTGAAACCGCCATCGAAGATTGATGCGCATAAAGCGTCGACAGGGAGCCTCCGTGATCGATGACCACGGTCTTGCCATAACCACCACGCTCTCCGGCTGCCACCACTACCCCTTCGGAGCCAGCAAAGATTGAGGTGCCCATAGTGGCTCCGAAATCGAGTCCGTTGTGCATGCGCTCGGTTCCATAAATCGGATGAATCCGCGGACCAAACTCTGATGTAACTCGCACCGTACTCAATGGCCAACCAAGCAGGCCGTTTCCAGGCTGGGCGACAACTTGTCCAGCTTGGCGGCGACGCAACAGTTCGCCAATAGCATCGGACTCTCGTTTGAGACTAGCCATCCTCGTCTCAAAAGCGCTCTGACGGTCTCGAAGGACACCGATAAGGCGGCGCTCTTCTTCAATCTCACCGGCAGCTGCACGAGTGGCCCGAGCCTGTTCGTTGCGCACCGACTCGATCGCGTTCTTCTTACCTGCTACGTCATCACGTAAAGCCCGAGCGGCATCTCTCTGCAACTCCTCAGCCTCTTCGGCCTTTTGGGCCTGATCACGCAAGCGTCGGTAATTATCAATCACCTTGTCTTGTTCCTCGGCAATAACATCGAGGAACGCGGAAACTTCGTGGAGCTCTTGCCAGCTTGAACTCTCTGCAAAACGCTGGAGCTGTTGGTTGGAGTCTGTCCCGTAGTGAATAAACGCACTAACTGCTTGGTCCTCAAGAACTGATTTGGCCTGGAGCATCCGCGACTTCATCTGGGCGGTAAGTCGAGCTGTCGCTTGATAACGAGCATCAACCTCATCGAAAGCTGCCTGAGCAAGATCCAAATCAACACGAGCGGCCAGCACTCGAGAATCAAGCGCTGCCATGACAACATCGAGCTTTTGTTTGCGAGCGGTCGCAACTCTTAGCTCTGCAAGCAGCTGGGCCTCTTCTGCATCAGCTTCATGAAGTTGGCGTTGCAGCATTTCGAGTTCTCGCTCAACCTCCAACCGACGTTCATCTTGATCTTTAGAAGATGGAGTAGCGGCGGTCGCAGTAATAAGCGGCAACATGACAAATAGCGCCATCACCGTGGCGCCAAAAACTAGAGCTGCTCGACGCAACCCACGCGCGCCAGAACCCACACAAAACATGGTGCTCCAGTCGGCACAACCTACCTAAGTGTTAAAGGAGCACCGGTTTAGATATCTAGGAACTTGCTGGCGGCTACGCCTGCGCCTACGGCACCTAGCAGGGAGCCGATTAAGACCATGAACAGGCCAGTGCTGAACACTTGCGAATCAAAAATGGCGAACTGCTCAAACAGACGGGCATCGCGAATGAAACGCTGTGCTGGCTCTTGTGCAATAAACAAAACAGCAAATGCGCTGAGCGTTCCGGCGAGTCCCTGGAAAAGACCCTCCAACATGAAAGGCACGCGAATGAACCAGTTCGTGGCCCCTACCAACTTCATGACCTCTATCTCTCGACGTCGGGCAAAGATCGCCATACGGATGGTGTTAAAGATCAACAACGAGGCCGACATCAACAAAACCAAAGCCAGGCCGAGAATGACTGCCTGAATCACTCGCGAAACCTTAAGCAAATCGCGCACAGCCTCTTCGGCAAAAACGACCTCTCGCACACCTGGTTCCTTACTAAAACGAGCACCAATGGTCTTGATGATGTCGGGGTCTGCTTCTCTCGGCACAACACGATAAGAAGGCGGAAGCTTATCTGACGTCACGTTTTCTAGGTACTCAGGCTGATCGGCGAAGTAGAGCTTGAATTGTTTGTACTGCTCCTCTTGGGAGATGTACACCACCCGCTTTACGTCCTTGCTGCTCTGCAATTCATTACCAATTCGCTCAGACTGATCTGCGGAGGCATCGCTATTAAGAAACACCTCAAACTCGACACCATTTTGCCAACGATCGGTGACGTTATTGACGCCATAGCGCAATAGGACCGCTCCACCGACCAGCGACAGAGACACCGCTACGGTCAAAACCGAAGCCAAGGTAAGAGAGAGATTCCGACGGACATTTTGTGCCGTCTCACGAACGCTATAACCGAATTTGGTACTCATGATCAGGAGTAAACCCCTCGGTCTTGGTCACGCACAATTGACCCATGAGCCAGTTCGATAACACGACGCCGCATTGCATCGACAATGCCTTGGTCATGAGTGGCCATTACCACGGTTGTCCCGGTGCGATTGATACGGTCGAGTAAACGCATAATTCCATCAGAGGTAGCAGGGTCAAGGTTTCCTGTTGGCTCATCAGCTAGAAGAATCAAGGGCCTGTTAACGAATGCCCGAGCGATCGACACACGTTGTTGTTCGCCACCAGACAATTCGTGAGGAAAACGCTCACTCTTCTCTGCCAAACCGACCAAATCTAGAATCGCAGGCACCTGCGATTGCACAACATGACGAGGACGATTGATGACCTCTAAAGCAAATGCAACGTTCTCGTAAACGGTCTTCGTTGGTAACAGCTTGAAGTCTTGAAAAACGCAGCCGATGTTACGCCGCAGGAATGGCACCTTCCACTTGCTTAGGTGCGCAATGTCTTTGCCAGCAACCCAGATTCGTCCAATATCGGGCGACTCTGACTTGTTTAACAAACGAATGAAAGTCGATTTTCCAGACCCCGAAGGTCCAACCAAAAAGAGAAACTCGCCTTTTTGTATGTCGACCGACGCGTCACGAAGAGCGACGACCTCTTTACTGTATTTCTTAGTAACATTCTCGAGCTTGATCACCAGGATCCATTCCCTGAGACAATGGGGGGTTGGATCATATTAACCCGTCAAGAAACCAACCGTTGCAGCAATGAACTCATCGCCAATGGAGCCAGTGGACGGTGCAGATAGAAACCCTGACCTTCATCGCAACCTAACCGAAGCAGTTCTTCCAATTGGCTACTGTTCTCAATGCCCTCTGCTACAACAACTAGACCGAGCTCATGAGCAAGTTGCACAACCGAGGCCACGATTGCTCGGTCTGCTGGCCTGTTGGCCACACCATCAATGAAAGAGCTGTCAATCTTCAACTCTGAAAGTGGATAACGAGCCAAATAGGCGAGCGATGACCACCCCTTGCCAAAATCATCAACTGCAAGACGGAGACCAAGATCAGATAAGGCCGTGACGTTAGCCAACACCTCTGGTGAATCGTTCATAACTACGCCTTCGGTGATCTCAAGGACCAAGCTCGACGCCGCCAAACCAGTCTCTTGAAGCACCGATTCGACCATTCCGACACAGGCTGGGTTATCAAGCTGTACCGCCGAAAGGTTCACTCCAACGCGAGGTGCTGCATCACCCATGAACTGCTGCCAGCCTCGGGCCTCGTGACAAGCCTGCGCCAGCACGCTACGGCCCAGCTCCCAGATAAGGCCGGTTTCTTCTGCCATCGGGATGAACTCATCAGGGTGAATAGCGCCGTGCACGGGGTGCTGCCACCGAGCGAGAGCTTCTACTGAAACAATCACTCCGGTCGCAAGCGATACCACCGGTTGATAGGCCACTGTGAGGCCTCCCGCTCTCAAGGCATGCCGTAGTTGGGTCTCGGTTTCCATGCGTCGACGAGCCCGCGCTCGAAGATCTAGATCAAACAATTCATAGCGTGAACGACCAGCCCGCTTCGCTCGATACATCGCCAGGTCAGCATCACGCAACAGGGTGGTTGCTTCTATGGACAACACTTCTTCGCTGCTCGCCACCCCAATGCTGCACGAAACGACGAGTTCCTGACTTCCCAACAAAATCGGTTTAGTGAAACCATCCAAAATGGTGCCAGCCATATCCATTGCCCTATTGCTTGTGGACCCATGCAATTGAATCGCAAACTCATCAGCACCGATACGGGCAACCATCCCCCCTGAACCAACCAATGCGACCAAACGCGCTGCTACCGCATCGAGTAATAAATCACCAAGCTTGTGACCTAAACTGTCGTTGATAGTCTTAAAGCGATCAAGATCGCATACCAAGACAGAGGCAATGCCTTCGTTCAGTGCCCCATCTAGACGCTCAAGAAACCACGCTCGATTAGGAAGCCCAGTGAGGTGATCATGAGACACCTCATAAGCAAGACGATCTTCTAGGCCCTGGGTCTCTTCCATATGGAGCGACGCCTCAAGCGCAGAGCCAGCCTGTGCCGCCAGAAGTTCAAGGCACTCAACCTCGGCAGGCACAACCTGACGGACGGCAGTTGTTCCCACCCCGATGACTCCTATCACTTCACCGGTTCTCCAAATTGGAACCCCTATCACAACATGAAAACCCTCGGCACGTAACTCTTCTGATGCTGGCTCCCAGTCTTGATAATGATCTACCACCACGGTGTGGCCTCTGGTGCGAACCTCACCGACTACCCCAAGATCAGCAATGCGAGAATCAGATACGTAAGCACTCGGCATTCCAACGTGACGGACAAGGGACCACTCTCCGAGCGGGTCAACCATAAATAAATCGACCGCTTCAAAACCAAGTTTCATTGCACCCTCAAGTGCAATATCCAGTACTTCTCCGCTCTCTAAGGTTGTCATCGAACGGCTTGTCTCAGCAGTTAGCCTCAACAACTCAGAACGTTTCTCAGCATGTAAGGCTTGACGTTTAGCACGTTTCAGCTGACGGTTCGTAAGGTCCCCGAGCAGACCCGTCATGAGTACTACCAGAAAAATCGCCGTAAGTTGGTAAGTCAAAATGCCAGGTTCAGCACCACGATTTGCCATGTCATTTACACCCATGGAGATCGCGACGTAGGCCGCTCCTGTCGTTAACCACGTGAACATTCCTGCGCGCAAACCAAAGCGCGCTGAAGCCTCATAAATAGGAATCATCAATAATGCATAACCCGGATGACGTCCCTCATAAATCACCGCACCCAGCATTAGAAGCGTTGTCATGGCGTCAAGAACGATTTCGACCCTTGCACTGCGAATCAAAGCAACGCGATCTCTGACGCTTCCCATGCGAGAAATAAAATTGGTCAGCAATAAAATGATTGCCAGCACAACGCCGATCCAAAACGGACTGAATGGATATTCTTTGCCTTCGGGCGGTATGTAGATGGCAAAGCGAAAGACCACCAGCACCACTGCAACGTTGCGTACGGGACGCAACAGGCGTGCTACCTCATCGAGACGTTCTTCGTCCGCCTTTAATTCGGCACCTGATAACCGTGAGTACTCAGTAGTCATCGCTTCTAAACAGTGCGATCAGTGTCAATATCAGTGATGAGTGGAAATGCAACTTTGACACATTGAAGAGGCTACAAGATATGCGCTCACTAAGGACCAGTGACAAAACTACTTGCGCGGCGCTTACATCTTTAACCTTTGTGGTGTATTCACTTTCGGCCTTCGGCCGCGCAAGTAGTTTTGTCTCGGGTCCTAGGAACGTCCTGGGCTCGACTGACTCTTTCATCCGTTCCCACGCTCCCAGCGTAAAAAAGCTTCCATGAAAGAATCAATCTGTCCGTCCAACACTCCGTCGACACTGCCAGTCTCATGATTGGTGCGTAAATCTTTCACCAATTGATACGGCGCTTGTACATAAGATCTGATCTGGTTGCCCATTGCTGCTTGCGATGCTGTTCCTGAGATCGCTTCCATATCGGCCCTGCGCTGTGCCCTCTGACGATCGACCAGTTTGGCAGCAAGAATCTGCATAGCCCTCGCCTTGTTCTGATGTTGGCTGCGTTCGTTCTGACAAGAAACCACGATGCCCGAAGGATTATGCGTGATGCGAACTGCCGAGTCGGTCACGTTTACGTGTTGTCCTCCAGCGCCCGACGAACGATAAGTGTCGATTCGAAGATCTTTCTCGTCAATCTCAACCTCATCAGAAGCATCTTCAATAAATGGGGTTATATCAATCGAAGCAAAACTCGTTTGGCGACGCGACGCTGCGTCGAAAGGCGAGATGCGTACTAAGCGATGAACGCCTTGCTCTCCACGCATCCACCCATATGCAAAGCGGCCCTTGACCATAAACGTTGCCGACAACAGGCCAGCTTCCTTCCCAGCTGAAACCTCGTCGATCTCGGTTGCAAAACCCTTTGTCTCTGCCCAACGCAGATACATACGCAGCATCATCTCGGCCCAGTCCTGAGCGTCAGTGCCTCCCTCGCCTGCATGAATTTCACAAATGGCATCGGACTCATCATGTTCGCCAGCAAAAAGCGAACGGAGTTCCAACTCGTCAAGACGCGTCACAAGCATGGCAACACCTTGTGAAATCTCAGATTCAAGCGTCTCATCACCCTCTTCTCGAGCTAGCTCGTAAAGGGTTTCAACGTCTCCAAGCTCGCCGAGCATTTCATCTATCAAAGCAACATCATCACGAACATTCGAAAGTGCCGAGGTCACTCGACGAGCTTCATCTTGGTCGTCCCAAAGATCTGGACGAGATGCAGCCTCTTCCAATTCCATCAGTCGGACGCGTTGATCAGCAATACGCAAATATTGTTCTGCCTCGCCAATACGTTTTTGGAGTCCCGCTATTTCGTCAGTGAAGTCCTTCACATTAATTTCCGTGGCAGAGCTTGAATTTTTTGCCACTCCCGCACCAGCATGGATCGTTGCGGCCAACTTTTTCTTCGGCTGACTTCACAAGAGGCGTATTTACCGATTCTTCCTCAATTTGTTGGAGAATATTCAACGGCTCTCCTGTTGCCTCTGCCTCGGCAACAGCGGTAGCCAGCATGGAATCTGAGCCCTGAACTGGGTCTTCAGGGGCGCTATAAGTCAGGTTCGTAACCTCTTCGTCTGCTTCCTCGGCTGGAATAACTTCGAGATGCATGACGTACTTGACGTAAGAATCGGTCACCACGCCCATCATGGAAGAGAACATGGCAAAGCCTTCATGCTGCCACTCGACCAGTGGGTCTTTCTGGCCCATCGCCCGAAGATGGATGCCTTCTTGTAAATAGTCCATGTCATAAAGATGCTCACGCCAGTTTGCATCTATCACTCGAAGCATCACTTGGCGCTCTATGTCTCTCATGGTCTCAGCGCCAATCGTTGCTTCACGTTGTTCAAATTGCTCAATGGCCTCTGAGGTAAAGGCTTCAACGACAGCGTCAACATCGCCAGTATGAGCAAAGTCTTCAACACTAAAACGCGTCGGAAAATACTCGTTGGCCTCGGTTATAAGTCCCTCAAGATCCCAGTCCTCAGGCAGATCAGACACGCAGGCATTGCGGACGACCCCTTCGAGAGTTTCCTTCAGGCTCGAAACGGTTGCCTCGCGCAAGTCGTCACCTTCAAGCACCTGGTTGCGTCGCCGGTAGATGACCTTTCGTTGCTCGTTCATCACCTCGTCATATTTAAGAACGTTCTTTCGAATCTCCGCGTTACGAGCCTCGACCGTGCTTTGAGCACGCTCAATGGCACGGTTAACCATCTTTGCCTCAATAGGCACATCATCAGGAAGGGTCTTGCCCATAACCCAACTCATGGCACCTGTAGCAAACAATCGCATGAGTTCATCTTCAAGAGACAAATAGAAACGGCTTTCGCCAGGGTCACCTTGGCGCCCTGATCGGCCTCGAAGCTGGTTGTCAATGCGACGACTCTCGTGGCGCTCAGTGCCAAGCACATAGAGACCACCAAGTTCACGAACCTTGTCGCCCTCGGAGCGACATTCCTGTTGGAACCTATCTAGCAACTTGGCGTAGAGCACTTGGCCTTCTTCTGTTTCAAACTCAACGCTCTGAGCAGCAACTTCACGAGCTGCCAGACCTTCCGGGTTACCACCAAGAAGAATGTCGACACCTCGACCTGCCATGTTCGTAGCGACCGTAACGCCCTTGAGTCGTCCTGCTTGGGTTACGATCTCGGCTTCGCGCGTGTGTTGTTTAGCGTTGAGCACTTCATGAATAATGCCCCGACGAGTTAGAAACTGAGAGAGTCGCTCAGACTTCTCGACCGAGACAGTACCAACCAATACTGGCTGGCCCCGATCGTTATGTTCAGCAATGTCTTCAACCACTGCATTGAACTTGGCGTCTTCAGTCATATAAATAAGGTCGCCGTTGTCAACACGAGCAGGTGCCCTATTTGTAGGAATCGGCACAACCGCAAGGTTGTATGTGCTTGAGAACTCAGCAGCTTCAGTCTGGGCCGTACCAGTCATGCCAGAGAGCTTGCCGTAAAGACGGAAGTAATTTTGAAGGGTGATTGTGGCCAGCGTCTGGTTTTCTTCCTTGATCTTGACGCCTTCTTTTGCCTCAACTGCCTGGTGAAGACCCTCAGACCAACGCCGACCATCAAGAATACGCCCAGTGAACTCATCGACGATCTTTACTTCGCCGTCTGCGATCAAATAGTCACGATCACGTTTATAAAGTTCCTTAGCTCGCAGGGCTGCTTGCAATTGGTGCACAAGGTTTTGCGAAAGCTCGTCATAGAGGTTCTCTACCCCAAGAGCTTGTTCGACCTTGGCAATACCCGAGTCAAGAGGGGCAACATGGCGTTTCTCTTCATCGACGTCATAGTCAACATCGCGTTCAAGACCTCGAACCAGACCAGCAAACTTGTAATAAAGCTGAGCCGCATCTGCCAAGCGTCCGCTGATAATCAACGGCGTACGGGCCTCGTCGATGAGGATGGAGTCGACCTCATCAACGATGGCAAACCCGTGACCACGTTGAACTTTGGCTTCAAGGCTCAAAGCCATGTTGTCGCGGAGGTAGTCAAAGCCAAACTCGTTATTTATTCCATAGGTCACGTCGCACGCATAAGCAGCACGCTTTTCATCTGAAGTGGTGATCTCAGGAATCACAAGTCCTACGCTTATTCCCAGCCAGCGATGTATTTGACCCATCCAAGCAGCGTCACGCTTGGCTAAATAGTCGTTGACGGTGATGAGATGAACACCCTTGCCAGCAAGACCGTTTAGATAGGCCGGAAGCGTTGAAACCAGCGTCTTTCCCTCACCGGTCTTCATCTCGGCAATCCAACCAAAATGAAGAGCAGCCCCACCCATGAGCTGTACGTCATAGTGACGCTGTCCAATGGTGCGTTGTGCCGCCTCGCGGGTTACAGCGAAGGCTTCTAGTAACAAGTCGTCGAGGTCTTCGCCGTTGTCGAGACGCTGGCGGAACTCGCCCGTCTTGGCTCGCAGCGCCTCATCAGACAAGGTACTCATCTCGGCCTCAAGAGCGTTGATATCTGGGACAAGGCTCGCAACGGCCTTGACCCGACGGCCTTCACCAATACGCAAGATTCGATCTAGTGGTCCCACGAAAAGAAGTCTACTGGTGAAGAGCCCCAGCCTTGGACGCAACAACTGGTCTAGGCCAGACGAGCGCGTTAAGGACCAGTGACAAAACTACTTGCGCGGCGCTTACATGTTTAACCTTTGTGGTGTATTCACTTCGGCCTCCGGCCGCGCAAGTAGTTTTGTCTCGGGTTCTAGGCGTCGGTGTCGAGCAATTTCTCCCGCATGGCAAACATAACGGCTTCAGTGCGAGAGTGCAGATGGAGCTTCTCCAAAATATTTCGCACATGATTCTTGGCCGTGTTTTGCGTGATTCCCAATTTCTCGCCGATCTCGCGATTAGTACAACCTCGCGCCACGAGTTTTAAAACCTCGAGCTCACGCTCAGTCAGATGCGGTCGTTCAGGTGACCAACCGTCAGACTCACGAGAAAGACTGGCAAACTCAACTATCAGCTTGGACGCCATAGAAGGAGTGATAAGTGTTTGTCCGTCCATAAGCGCATGTACTGCCTCGGCAACCTCGCCGATTGATATTTCTTTTAGCAAATAACCGTGAGCCCCAGCCTTAATAGCCTTGAACAGGTCGTCTTCTTCATCGCTAACGGTCAGCATAATTACCCGAGTCGTAGGTGCCGATGCGCCAATCAGACGGGTCGCTTCGATGCCATTCATCTTTGGCATGCGAACATCCATAAGCACGACGTCGGGCATTAACTCCTGAGTCAAACTCACGGCAGCCTCGCCGTCACCGGCTTCACCTACAACCTCTATATCGTCCTCGCTCTCAAGAACGAGGACGAGTCCACGGCGAAACAACTCATGGTCGTCCACAATGAGCACCCTGATTGGTTCAGTTGGCTCTCGGTTATCAGCCATTATTTTGTTTAACCCGCTTCGTCGATAAGCCCTACATTGCCATCGTGACGGACATAAATCACGGCAGCTCGGTCAGTTGCGGAATTCGAAAAGAAGTAAAAACCGTGTCCTAACAGTTCCATCTTTTCAGCAGCCTCATCTGGTGTCATCGGCTCCATAGCAAAGGACTTGACCTTTACGATGACCGAACCCTGAGAACTGACCGTTGATTGATGCGTATTCGCAGTATCTCGTTCATCCTCAGTCACGTCAGATAAGTGATTTGTATTCGCTAGGGCAAAATCAAGGAAGTCAGGCTCGCCAGCAAGCACGGCCTCGCGGGGACGAGAATGAGAACGTGTGACGAGCTTTGTTTTTACCTTGTGAAGCTGGTGTTCGAGCTTTGCAACAACACCATCGACCGCCGCATATGGGTCGCCAGCGGCAACCTTTGCCCGAAGATGGTGACCATGGCCCTCAACTGTCACCTCGCAGATGTCTTTCTCTGCAATGCGGGGGTTTTTCTCTTCGAAGAAATGAACCTCAGCTCGTTCGATTCCCTCCAAAACACGACTAAGTCGCCCAATCTTTTCCTCGGTTGTAGAACGTAAAGCCTCAGTCAGCTCAATGTTGCGGCTGCTCACGGTGATGTCCATCACGTCCTCCTAATGGTTGGTTTCAATTAACAAATTCGTTGCGTACGGCTGACCTGGTCTTTGACCCCACACTCGCCCGCTGAGGAAATAGCACAAGACAGTGTTGGCGGTTATCGAAGACAACCCAGCAACGCTGTGACCTCGCACGTTTTCCTTCTCGCACCCAAACCGCCAATCGGCTTGTGGCACGGCAGGACTTACATCTAAGCCGCACCATGCTCGGCGACCACAGGTCGCCTTACGTGGGTCGTTTCGCCTGCGACTGGCATCGACTTTCAACCACAGACCCGTACGCAACATGACCAATGATAAGCCATTTCGTTCGACAATTGTCGGGGAAGGACCCGAGACAAAACTACTTGTGCGGCCGAAAGCCAAAAAAGAATACACCACAAAGGTTAAACATGTAAGCGCCGCGCAAGTAGTTTTGTCACTGGTCCTAATCACTCTGCTCTTTGTGCATCGACTCTTTGAGCATCGACACACCTGCCTGGTCCCTTGAGCCAGTTGTTACTTGTACTGAATAACTCGTGGCGTTCGTGCGGCACTTAACAACGCCACGAAGTGCGCTCCGCCATCTCGTAATGCACCAGCTGCTGCAGCTGCACTGGTCCCACTGGTCATGACGTCATCAACTAACAAGATGCGGCTGGGACAACGACCCAAAGCCGTAATAGGCGGACCAATTCTTCTAGATGCCAGATTTCGCCCAGTTTGAGCAGGACCAGGGTGATGGGTAAGCAAGCCTTTACTTGGAAGTGACAACTCTTTGGCCACCGCCTTGGCCAACAACTCCGCTTGATCGAAACCCCGTTTCCGTCTACGTCTTGAGGTTGTTGGAACCCACGTAACGACCTGAAAGTTGCCTGCCGTCGATGACGCAACAAGATTGGCCATTGCACGGCCCAGTCCAGGCACGACCGCTCGATTGTTGCCGTACTTCATCGCAGTGATAAGTCGCCTTGTGTGCCCTTCGTAAGAAAAAAGCGACCAGGCTACGTCTACACCCCGAGGTGGTGGTGCCGGAGGGGCTGGTTTCAACAAGTGCAGGCAGCCCCCACACGGCACCTGACCACGACTTCCACAAACAGGACATGTCAACGCCAAGAACATCTTCACAACCCTATTTACAGGCTATGACACCAGCCGTCTGGAACTCAATCACTATCGAGTTCTGAAAGATGTTGCGTAGGACCCGAGACAAAACTACTTGCGCGGCCAAAGGCCGAAAGTGAATACACCACAAAGGTTAAACATGTAAGCGCCGCGCAAGTAGTTTTGTCACTGGTGCGTAGCGAGATAGCGTGGCGAGATGACAGCGCAAACCATTTCGCCTGAAACTTCCTCCCCCGCCTCATCTTCTTCTGACACTCGCCGAGCCTGGGTCACGTTCTTGGTGCTTGCGGCTCTACTGGCCCTCACGGTTTCCTTCTACGCTTTCACCACCACCAACACACCGGCAAGCGTCGACGGCACCTCCGTTACGTCAAGCAGCGCCACCCAGAAGTAAGCCCAGGGGCTAGTAGCGGTACTGCTCGGCCTTAAATGGGCCTTCTAGCGGGATGTCTAGATAGTTGGCTTGATCTTCGGTTAGCTGAGAAAGGCGAACGCCCAGGTGACCAAGGTGAAGTCGGGCAACTTGTTCGTCAAGACGCTTGGGCAACACGTAGACCTTGTTCTCATAGGCCTTTGCATTTGTGAACAGCTCAATTTGTGCAAGCACCTGGTTGGTGAAGCTGCATGACATTACAAAGCTGGGGTGCCCAGTTGCACAACCGAGGTTAAGAAGCCGGCCTTCCGCAAGCACGATCACGGTATGGCCATCGGCGAAACGCCACTCATCTACTTGAGGCTTGATAACGGTGCGAGTCACGCCTGGCATGCGAGCGAGACCAGCCATATCTATCTCATTGTCGAAGTGACCGATGTTGCCAACAATGGCTTGATGCTTCATACGCGCCATATCAGCAGCGGTGATGATGTCACGGTTGCCAGTTGCGGTAATGAAGATGTCGGCAGTCTCGACAATGTCATCGAGGGTAAGAACCTGGTAACCCTCCATGGCAGCTTGGAGCGCACAGATAGGGTCGACTTCAGTGACGATCACCCGAGCACCTTGGCCACGCAATGACTGGGCACAGCCCTTGCCTACATCGCCGAAACCACAAATAACTGCAACCTTGCCCGCAACCATCACGTCAGTGGCGCGGAAGATGCCATCAATCAGTGAATGGCGGCATCCATAGAGGTTGTCGAACTTCGACTTCGTCACAGAGTCATTCACGTTTATAGCTGGGAAGAGCAACGTGCCAGCTTGCTCACGCTGATAAAGGCGATGCACACCAGTAGTTGTTTCTTCGGACACACCCTGAATATCAGCGCCGATCTTTCCCCACAAAGTCTTATTCTCATTGAAAGTCTTATTCAGAAGCTGACGGATAACACCCTCTTCTTCAGATGACCCTTCCGTTGCGTCGGGAGCCGCACCTTCACGCTCGCATTCCGAACCCCAGTGCACAACCAGCGTGGCGTCGCCACCGTCGTCGAGCAAGAGGTTCGGTCCCTCACCGTCAGGCCAGCGCAATACTTGTTCAGTACACCACCAATACTCTTCGAGCGTTTCGCCCTTCCAGGCATAGACAGGCACGCCTGACGGTGCTTCTTGCGTGCCATTGGGGCCCACCACAATGGCGGCCGCAGCATGGTCTTGGGTAGAGAAAATGTTACAAGATGCCCAGCGCAACTCTGCCCCCAGGGCAACCAAGGTTTCGATGAGAACCGCTGTTTGCACCGTCATGTGCAGTGAGCCAGTAATACGGGCACCAGCTAGCGGCTGAGACCCCTCATACTGACGGCGAAGCGCCATTAGGCCAGGCATCTCATGTTCAGCTAAGGAGATTTCCTTGCGGCCAAAGGGTGCTAGTGAAAGATCAGCGACTTTAAAGTCACCTGAAGCCAGGGTTGTCATTTTGAAATTGCTCCGCTCAAGTGGGGTAACTAGACGGCGTTGATGTTACCGGGCAACTGCGGTTTTGACGTGATTGAGTACAGGCACTGGCCCCGGGTCAAGGCCTTCTTGTGCTGCCAGTTCGAGCGAAACGAAGTCACCAATCAGCACAAGATCAAGTAGTTGCGCCAAGGGCCCAGAGCCTTCTGCTCGTACCTCGACGATGCTCGAAACTACCTCGTCGAGCACCTCGTCAACCACGGTAGATCGCCGAGTGATCTGTGGGTGCTCGAAGTCGTGATGAAGTTCAACAAGGGTGAGGATTTGACGAGTCAGGTCACCATGTTGGCCCCAGCCTGCAAGCTCGTTGTGGCATAGCTCGGGGTAGGTGTTCCAAAAGGATGGAGACTTAGCGTTCTCGTTAATCTGGTTTTTCCAGCGGGCAGCTGCTGCTGCGCCCAAAGGCCCGCCTCCGTAAATCAAGGGGATAGTTCGACCGATACGCCGCGCCAAACTCTTGGCCAAACTATCTGACGAATCAAATGAATCACGCCTACGACGTAGTTGATCGACGGCATCGCTCACCCATTGGCGTGCACCGGGCAGCAAGCCCATGTCTTCGAGCACCACTAACGGTGGAATGGATACCGCTCCAATACCCGCTCTCGGCTGGGGAATCGTTGTTGGCACTTCAACAAGAGGAGCATTCCATTTCTGGGCTAGTTCACCTAAACGACCCCCTTGGGTCACCGCCACAATTGACGCTCCAGCCTGTGCTGCAGCCGTCGCCGCCTCAATGGTCTCTTCGGTGTTGCCAGAAAAAGACACAGCAAACACCAAGGTTGAGGAACCCACCGATGCTGGCACGGCATAGCCCTTGACGACCGTAACCGGAACACTCAATACCGGAGCAGCAACCGACTGCAAAATGTCGCCCGCTACCCCACTGCCACCCATGCCAAGCAACACCACCGACGTAATGGAGTCACTTGAAGGAAGACCTTTAAGACCATCAGTAGCTAGGGCTGCCGCCGCGACTTGTTCTGGTAGCCCATGAGCCGCAGCAAACATACCCTCACTATCCACGTCGGCCCTACGCTTCGAACGTGGGCACTATGCCCTCGGATTCAACCCGGGCCATGATGCGGGCGTGTTCGACCTCATCGACACTTACAGCTTCGTCGATCAGCATGACGGGGATGTCATCACGCACTTCGTAGCGCCGCTTAAGTCGGGGGTTATAAAGGGTTGCTTCACTCTCTAGGTAATAGAGAGGCCCTTTGTCTTCAGGACAAGCCAAAATTTCCAAAAGTGCCGGGTCAAGAGCCACGGGTCATCCCTTCTCAATAAGTGTTCGAATTGCCGCTACCCGATCGTCAAGCTCTTCGGGGCTAGAAGCTTCAAGGTTTAAACGCAATAACGGCTCGGTGTTAGAAGCCCGAAGGTTGCACCACCATGAGCCAGCATCGACAGTTAAGCCGTCAAGACGATCTTGAGTGAACTCTGCATAAGAAGACGCCACGTTTTCTATTACTACTGCAGGGTCTTTGACCTTAGTGTTGATTTCGCCAGAAGCAACGTAGCGATCAAGTGGTGCCAGCAAGACCGAAAGAGGTTTTGCCTCAACCGAAAGTTGTTCAAGCACGATAAGTGCAGCAATCAGGCCAGAGTCGGCTCGATAATTGTCACGGAAGTAGTAATGGCCAGAGTGTTCGCCGCCGAAAATGGCACCGGTCTCTGCCATCATCTGCTTGATGAAACTGTGACCGACCCGAGTGCGCACGGCCTTTCCGCCGCCTTCACGAATCACCTCAGGAACCGCCTTGGAACAGATCAGATTATACAAGACGGTCGCACCAGGATGCTTAGCCAAAAGACCTTTAGCAACAAGTGCCGTCGTCAAAGACCCAGAAACTGCATTCGCCTTCTCGTCAATTAAAAAAACGCGATCTGCATCACCGTCGAAGGCAAGCCCAATATCGGCACCGACTTCTAAAACCCTTTTCTGCAGATCAACCAGATTTTCAGGCTGAATGGGGTCAGCCGGGTGATTAGGAAAGGTTCCATCAAGCTCGGCATAGAGATATTCAACATCAAAGCCCAGCGAGCCAAACACGGCAGGTGCCACCAAGCCGCCCATGCCGTTGGCAGTATCGGCCACAATCTTTAAAGGTGCCAACAAAGAGGTGTCGACAAACGAACGAACGTGATCGGCAAAAGCGGAAAGTAGATCGACACTGCTCCTCGAACCCTGGGTTGGCGCTGGGTCAAGGCCACTAGCTGCCCACTGTTTGATTGCGCCCAAGCCAGTCTCCTCGCCCACCGGAGCCGCCCCCGCTAAGCACATCTTTATTCCGTTATAACCAGCAGGGTTATGAGACGCCGTGAAAATTGCGCCTGGTGCATTGAGGTGCCCAGATGCGAAATACATAAGGTCGGTAGAAGCCAACCCGAGTTCAATGACATCCACACCTTGACTAAGAACACCCTCGGCAAAGGCTGCGCTGAGCTCTACTCCTGAGGGTCGCATGTCTCGGGCGAGGACCACTTGTAACAGGTCGCCGCTCACTTGACTACCAGTGCCTGATGCGTCAGATTCCAGGACGAATCGAGCAAATCCCGCACCTATGCGGCGGCAGAGTTCGGCATCGAGCTGATCGGGCACCGTGCCGCGAATGTCATAAGCCTTGAAAACCGCATCTATGGAAGCCATTAGCGAGCCAGCCTAGAGGATCAGCAAAGGTTCACCTTACGCATCCGCCGATAGGGATGCGCGCTTTGACGAATGCGGCGATGTAATGATGGAATTGATGGCCACAACATCAGCGGTATCAATCTCTGTCGTCATGCCTGCTCACAATGAAGAGCACTACCTAGAAGAGGCTGTTCGTGAAGTAGCCACCGAACTTAATGATCGGCGAACAAGTAATGCCTTCGCTGCTGTCGAATTGATTGTGATCGAAAATGGTTCGAGCGACCGCACAACTGAGATTGGCGAACGACTCGCCAACGAACTTGACATGGTTTCGTTTATCTCGCTCGACCAAGCCAACTACGGAGCCGCACTACGTGCGGGTTTTCTAAAAGCAACCGGCGACATCGTGGTCAACTTCGATGTTGATTATTACGACCTTGGCTTTCTAGACATTGCTACTGCGCTCATTGCTGACCCAAATGGAGGTGCCGACCTGGTTGTGGGTTCCAAGCGCGGTGAAGGCGCTGAAGACACACGAGCTTGGCATCGCAGGTTAGTAACCGCAACATTTTCTACAATTCTGCGCTTGGGTTTTGGTCTGCATGTTTCTGATACGCACGGCATGAAAGCAATGCGTCGAGCGACTTTGTTACCCCTTGTACATGAGTGCAAAGAGGGCACGGACTTGTTTGACTCTGAGTTGGTGATTCGAGCCGAACGAGGTGGTCGCCAAGTGATTGAGACGCCAGTTCGTGTGGAAGAAAAACGGCCCTCACGCTCGCCAATTGCTAAACGTGTGGCACGTACTCTCGTGGGTCTAGCTCGGCTCCGCCTCAGTATCGGTCGCCCCGCCCGCCCATGACAACGTAAGAGCCTCGTCCGGCTTATCCGCCTCGTCCGGCTCGTTCCCGTCATCACTTGGGTGTTTCTCGTTGAAATCTCTGTCATCAATTGCTGCGAGCGTTAGCGGTCGACGGCGAAGGGCCACAAGGCCGACGAGTCCGGCCAGAGTCAAAACCCAGCCGAACCAATCGACCCCAGTATTGCCGTACGACAACTCAACGTGTTTCGAGGTTGGAACCACAACCATGAGACTTGGTGTCACTCGCCATGGGCCGTTTGCCCCAGATGCCTTCCAGTTGGGGAAATATGAAGCCTTCACGATCACGGGCGTTCCGGGGCGATCAACATCAAACGAAATACGATCAGTGTCAGCTTCGATATTTGTGACCTTGGCCGTGCGTACCTTATTTATCTCTGGGGTCTCTGGAGGTACCGCTGGCTTTCCTTTTACTGCTGGACTTCCTGATTCTGCTGGCTTTCCAGGCTTCCCGGGGTTAACTCTTTGCCAACTCTCAGGACCGTCACCTGCTAATGGCACTTGCCACGATTGAGGAGTTACATACCAAGTAACCGATTGATAGAGCCAATCGTCGCCAGCGGCATCAATATCGTCAATGACAGCTGGCTCAACGCCTATGCCTTCAACCAGATCGGCATTCTCAACCTCATAAACATGCCAATTGCCCGTAGTGGCCACGGGGGTCAATTCAGCGTTTTGATCAGCGGCTGCAACGGCTGAGGGAGAAAACGCCATGTAGTACTTCACGCCCAACATCTGTAAATGATCTACCCCTTTGTCGACATCAAAAGTGCCGTAAGGAAGCTTGCGTTGTGGGTTTGAAGGTGCCTTCGACAACTCCGCCGCGTTTAGAAAATGATAGGGAGTGGTTGAGGCTGACTCGAAATAGAGACCCTCCATAGAACCAATGCAGCCATCAGTCCAATAGGGAAGCAACATCAGCGCCATTGGGGTTCCGAAACGGTTTTGTTCAGACTCGTACTCCCACATGGCTCGACCGCAGCCCTCGTTCTCCCCTATCCATTTCATCGTGCCAATGACATCTCGATACTCCGGAAACGCCTCTTTACGTTCGTAACCCGAGTAGTTCCATTTGGCCCAGCCCCTCACGAAGTTCTGATCTTTACTCTCAATACCCATCCAGGAATAAGCCCCGGTTTTGGAAACTTTTCCAAATGGAAGCACGCGTAATGGAAAAGAAATGACCATCAGAGCAAGCACCAACGCCAAGACCGGACCAGCTAACAGCGCTGAACGCTTGGGCTTGTTCGGGCCATCGGAAAGAAGAATCGCTACCGATTGGATTGCCTCTGAAACCGCAAGCGCTGCAAGTAAATAAAGGTTCAAATACCAAAATGGCAACAACCTGGGGTTCCAGAGCCGTGCTTCTGGAAGAAGGACGTAAGCCAGCGCAAAGGCTATTGCGCTAATAGTTAGAAATATCCCAACACGATGGTAATAGAAAATAGAAATGCCAGCACCAACCAGAGCCAGCACGAACACGATCGTGACGTCACCCACAATGTCAGCATCGTGTCTACCCCCATTCCATACGGTCAACGTAGAACCAATACGTCCCGGCAGCAGACGTTCAATGTAATGGGTCATCTTTTCGTAGGCCATGCTGGTCATGTAGCCACTCCGAGCCAAGAACGGTACGGCCCAAAACCCCGTTAAAGCACTCCCAACAACCCCCATCGTCGCAATGAACCAAAATGACCTTCGTGCTCCATAGACAAGCAAAACTATAAACGTCGCAACGAGCGCGAAGACGGCTGGAATGACGTGACAAAGCACCACGAGTGCAAAAAGCCCGGCCGCCAAAGCACGATGTCTGCCAGTGTGTACCCCGCGAATCAAAACGCCTAAATAGACCAAGGCGAAAGCCAACGAGATGGTGAAAGAAAACTCGCCCGCCATGGTAGAAGCGATGTTGCCGCCGTAGATCGTGAAGGACTTATCAAACAGAAAAAACGTGACGGCAATCGACATCAATGCCGGACCAGGAAATGGGAGGCGAACCAAGCGGCCAAACACATAGGCAGCCAGGGGTAATGCCACGATTCCCGACATGGTGATCAACTTGAAGGCAACGCCGTATGGAAGCAGGACATCGAGCGCAACGATGGCAAGAGCCGGAAGCACCATATAGAACTGATAAAGAGGGAAGCCCGCGTACCAATCAGGTGCCCAACCGCTCAGGCGACCCTGAGTTAATAGGTGGTCACGAAGAAATGCTGGGCCCCAAACATGAGCGCCCATGTCGCCACCGGTTGGCGTTGTATTTGCCACCACAAGTTCTGGGTGCAAGGTGAGCACGATGAACAACATCACCCCCACCACCACGAGAGCATTGATCAGCGCCTCTGCACTTGAGAACGTTGACAACAGAGGCGAAAACATCCAAGACAACAAGCCTTTGTCTTGCAATCGTGATCGCTGTTCTTTCAATCGTGATCGCTTTACCAGCTCTAGAGGCTGGGGCTCTTCTTCGTTCGATGTTTGAGGGTCACCCAATGATGGAGGTGGAGTAGAAGATTCCATGACGTTGCTTATGTTTGCACGATCTTGGGCTTGCTTCTCGCCACGCTGCTAAGAACGGCTTCAGATCGAAGTTTTGGCACGACGTGACGGGTGCTCAACAATGTGTTTCACGGGACGATTTTTAAGATGCTTTGACGGAGGATGGTTATCTGTCATTGCCCTCAATACCCGACCAAAGGGCAACATCTCATTGCCCTCTTGCCACCAACGGGTATCGCACGCAGAGCAAGAGCGCATCACCACCTTTGCATCACCCAACGTCAGCGGGATCACCACCAACGCGTGTGCACATTTTGGACAAATACCTTCGAGTTCAACGGAAGCCACGACCTATCCCTTCGGCGTCCCCACCCTGTTCTTGAGGTTCTAGGACTAAAAGGATCAACGGACAGGCGCACCTTGTGTGCCAAAGAATTCAATTAAAAAAATTTCATAGCTACAAAAGAATGGAAACGGCAGTCAGATTGAATGCAACGTGCATCCAAATAGCTGGACCTAAGCGACCAAATCGCACGGTCAGCAAAGAAGCCAGAAGACCCACAGCCGCAAGGGCAGGGAAGTCATAAGGTTGAAAATGAATCGCACCAAACAGAACTGCTGAAAGCCCAACTGCCCACCCTGTGCCCCATTTGCGCTCAAGCGACTTGAGCCACAAGCCCCTATAGAACAACTCTTCGAGCACTGGAGCCGCCAGGACAACAACAATCAACAACAACACAACCCCAACCGGATCGGTGGCTTGCTCGGTGAGGTCTTTAGCAGTCTGCCCAACCTTGTCAGCATCAACGTCTAGCGCTTTATAAAACCACTGAAGAACCGATCCAATAAAGAGTTGCGCACCAAGGCCGGTAGCTAATCCGATAGGGATATCTATCCACTGCATAGAAAGGCCAAAGTCACTTATGAGGCTAGACCGACCCTTTTTATAGGTGGCCCAAAGCGGCGCACCCAACAGGCCAACCCAAAGCGGTATCTGCAAGAGTGCAACGGCCCAAAGCGCTAGTTGTCTGCCTTCCTCGACCCCCACTGCACCAAGCGCTATTGCACCAACTATCGCTGGCACAACGATCGTGAGAGCCAGCCCTAGCAGGGCATCACCTAAACCCCAGCCAACGGGTGTGAGTTCGCCTGTAGAACTGCCTTCGTGATCGTCTCCTGCAGAAGGCTCAGACAGCGACGTCATCACCCATGTTTGTAAACGGCAAATGCAGGAGCGTCCGTCGATCAGTGAGTACCCACCCTTGCGGAACGGTGAGTTTGTCAGCGTGACGAGAGCACAAGTCGTAGCTCTCTGGGTAGGACTCAGGAATGAGGTCGTCGACCCAAACAGTGCGGACTGAATATCCATATGTCATGGTTGCTGCTGCTACTACGTCACACGTTGGTCGAGCACAAATACGTGGCATGCACTAGAGCGTAGCGAAGCCGTTCTGACATAGGTGGCACCCACGAGTGATCTTTCCAGCCCTAGCATGGTGCTCATGCGTTCGCCTCAAACACCTCTGCCCCCTCCTGTAGAGAAGGAAACAGGGGGTAAATCTTCTTCCAACTCAGGTCAGCCTGATACATCTTGGACGCGCCGGGCCTTGTTAATTGGTCTAGGAGTGGTCCTTGTAACAATCCTCGTATCAGAACTTTTTTCAACCTCGACTGGCAAAGCAATCACTTACTCACAGTTCTTGAGCCAGGTCCGTTCCGGCCAGATTTCACAAGCAACGATCAACAATCAAAATTCAACCATTTCTGGAAAAACTAAAAGCGGTTCGGAATTTCGAACGACTGGACCTGTTGAACTCTCACCGGTAGATCGACAACTGCTTGAAGAAAACAACGTAAAACTTGAGTTCAAGACTCCACAACCCAACCTATTCGCCAACATCTTTCCGCTGCTCTTGCCTGTTCTTTTGCTAATCGGTTTCTTTGTATGGATGCAACGCCGTAGTCAAGGTCAAGTTGGAAGTGTCATGCAGATTGGCCGCTCAAAAGCCAAGGCATATTCAACAGAAAAACCTGGTACCACCTTTAGTGATGTTGCTGGATACCAAGGGGTAAAACAAGAGATCAACGAGGTCGTTGAGTTTCTTAAAACTCCAGCTCGTTATGCAGCGATTGGTGCCCGCATTCCCAAAGGCATCTTATTGGTAGGCCCTCCAGGAACGGGCAAAACTCTGCTAGCCCGAGCTGTCGCTGGCGAAGCGGGTGTGCCATTTCTCTCGGTCACCGGTTCAGACTTCATGGAAATGTTCGTAGGCGTTGGTGCAAGCAGAGTGCGTGATCTCTTTCAAACAGCCCGCAAGTCGGGGCGATCGATCATCTTTATTGATGAAATTGATTCGATTGGCCGCAAACGTGGAGCCGGCCTCGGCGGTGGACACGACGAGCGTGAACAAACGCTAAACCAGCTGCTCTCTGAGATGGACGGCTTTGAGGCCACCGAAGGAATCGTGGTCATGGCGGCAACCAACCGGCCAGACATTCTCGACCCAGCCCTTTTGCGCCCTGGGCGCTTTGACCGCCAAGTCATAGTGCCGCTTCCTGAAATTGAGGAACGCCTCTTGATTCTTGGGGTCCACTCCAAGCACAAACGCATGGGCGAAGATGTCGATCTCCGAACCGTTGCAAAAGGAACGCCGGGGATGAGTGGGGCTGATTTGTCCAACCTGGTAAATGAAGCTGCTCTATTTGCGGTGCGTCGCAATTCTGAACAAATTGAAATGGTTGATTTCGAATCGGCCCGTGATCGAATTCTCATGGGAATGCGCCGTGATTCAATGGCGCTATCTGAGGCGGAAAAAGAAACCGTCGCCTATCACGAAGGTGGCCATGCCGTTTGTGCTGCCGTACTCCCCCATGCTGACCCATTGCATAAGGTCACAATTCTGCCAACCGGAGCGGCGCTGGGAGTAACCCAACAGCTTCCCGAAGAACGACATCTCTACCCCCAGCACTACATAGAAGATTCGTTGGTTGTGCGCCTGGGTGGGCGAATTGCTGAGGGATTGGTCTATAACGTGTTTTCTACTGGGGCCAATAACGACCTAGTAGGCGCAACCGAACTTGCCCGCAAGATGGTGCGTGAATGGGGCATGAGCGAACGCATTGGGCCGATGGCGTGGGGCTCACACAATCAGGTCTTTCTCGGCGAAGACATCATGTCGAGTCGTGAGTACAGCGACGTTACTGCCCACGTAATCGATGAAGAGGTCGAGCGAATCTTGCGTAACCAAGAAGATCGCTGTCGCTCACTGCTCAAAGAACACCGAGCAGCACTCGACCTAGTGGCTCAAGCATTGCTCGAACACGAAACCATCGACGGTGCAGAAGTACACCGACTCATCAAACAATCGAATGGCACGGCCTAGTCAGCACCCAATTTCAGCAGCCCATAGTCTGAGTAAATCAACCAACGTTTTTCCCATTTCTCGGGGAAATTTGCACCTGTACGTCCCATATGATCACTTTTCGTGAATATTTACCCTCAAGTGAGAGGTAGGTCATGTCGCAACCAAACGCATGCTCAAACTAAAACTGCTGGGTTCGCTCGCAGGTATTGCTACTGGGGTTGTTTGCGCGGTGCTGGCGGTGTCTTTAGTTGCTCAGGTTTTGGTGCCATCATCAACTGATTCAAGGGCTGGCAAGGTTGTGGGTATCAGCTCCGAGGAACTGTGCGTCCATAGCGTTGGCGTGCGGCTTCTCCTGAAGTTCCAACCATGGCACCAATAGCAGCCCATGAATGTCCTTCAGCTCGTGCTACCGAGACCGCATCAGATAGAAAACGCTCGCTATTGGCTCGCGTCTGGAATGCATGTCGAACAGCTCGCAAAGCGCTGGCATCGCTGACATCGCTGGGGTCGGGATCATGCGTCTCGAAATGTGCAGCAAGTTCGTCGGCCTGGGTAAGGATTTCAGCAATTGTGCGCGGCATGGACATCACCTTTTGTATTTGGGTCGGGCAGACATTGCATGGACAATCACGGGGCCTTCGTTGGCAACCACGACACCTATCTAAAAAAGATTGCCAGCGTGGTCTGGTCCAACGATCATGACCATGCCTTCTTCAAGGTCTTCGGCACGTACGGGGTTATTGAACGCATGAAAAATAGTCACATCGCCCACTCCGTGCTTACGAGCGCTAGGGGCTATGACTGGCTCCACATACACAAGTTACCTTGTCTTTATTAATAATGCAAGTTAACTTGTGTCAACAACTTCTTATTCGGTGGCCCAATTCATCAAAGCTTGCAACAGCGATTACTAAACTCAGTCTGTATTATATGTGTATGGCTCGTCGAAATATCAGTCTCCCAGATGAGCTTGATGATCTCGCTCGAAGAGCACACCTGAATGTTCCGCACTGACTCAGCGTGCCGTCGCTCAAAAACTTGACCGCCAGTCAAGAATGGTGCGACTCGACATGTGGCTAGATGAACTCGATGCCAACGAGGGTGCCCCATCGGTAAAGGCCATGGCCGCCGCGCTGGACTGGTTCGCGTCTACCCGCGATGGGCTGACCATTAAAGAGCATAAGAACCGATGATGTCGGCTAGAAAAAACCTTCCACTGCTCATTGGTGTTGTCTTCATGCTCAGCTCACTCGGGTGCGTTGACGATCCAACGAACGTATCATTGCCTGACGATCGCAAGACAGCTTTGCCTGTTGTCGAAGCGTATTTACGGACTCTGTCACAGGGTGATCCAGATGCCTCGTTTGGGGCTGCTGGTGGAATATCGCCAGCCTCCGGCGACAAAGATGATCGCCTCATGGCAGATGCCATCAAGAAATACAGGAACATCGACTTCACTCGAGCAAAAATCACCATCGTCGAAGGGACCACGCCCTGGATTCCAATCGCACTGGTCGAAGTTCAGAGCGATGAACAACCCCCCTCGGAATGGATGGTGAATCTCTATTGGGACGATGAGGGTAACAACTGGATTATAAGTGAGATGCGCGAGATGGGTAATTCGGGTCCTAGGCCGCCAGTGTCTGGTCCCACCTATACGGGCCCTGATCCCACCGTGAAGGGCCCCAATTATCGAGACCCGTAGTCGTGCGTATCCGCACGACTACGGGTTCACCAACCAGCGCCGCGCTTTATCATCATCACGTTCCTTTCGGGACACACATCCGCCTACGGATCAGAAGATTAGGGGTTCGAATCCCGCCGAGCGCGCTAGTTCGCCCTGGTCATCAGGTTCATGACCTGAGCTTCGGCTCGCTGTGGACCCCTCTTGGTAATCCGTTGGCAATCCCGCGCAGCCTGCGAGCATCGTTACGCTTGATATGGCGTTCGACCGTGTTCTGAGCGTTCGGGGCATCGACCTCGGGCGGACTGAGTGGCTCAAGGCACTCGGCGAAGGGCTCTTTGAGTTTCGGGTCCGCCACGACAGCAACGGGAGATCAGGCTGTCGCTCCTGGGCGGTAGCCTATTGACCAGGCATGAGATTGCCATGTGCTCAAGATCGACTGAGGAAAGACCGATGTGTATACTGAAGCCAATCCTCCCCGCCTTTCGGGCTCTGCCCGGAATGGCGGGGTTTATTTTTCTCCAGACTACAAAGCCCAGGCCTCGCCACCTTGGGGAAGTCCGATGACCCGGGTTGCGGTGTTCATCGACTACCAGAACGCCTACATGCGTGCTCGCTAGTCATTCGGCAATCCACGGAGCAACCCGTACACCTTCGGACAGTTGCATCCCCTGCTCCTCGGGACCCTCTTGAACACGAAGGGGCTGGGAGTCGACCCGGCTCGGGAGCTGGAGCAAGTGCGTGTCTACCGGGGCGAGCCCGATGCCAAGCGCAGTCGCTCCGGCCAGGCTGCATGTCAGCGGCAGGTGTCTCTCTGGGCAGCGCAGGACCGAGTGTTTCCATGCACCCGACCGCTGCATTACCGCCCGACCACATGGGACGACTGAGGTTACGTTCAAGGGAGTGTACCCCGGCCGCTTCATACGGCAGGTGTTGTCAATGATGGCAACAGTCAGCGCCGGTTCGCAGCTCACGACGAAGTACCCGGTGATCCGCGACCTCGTGCTCGGAGGTGCCCCACGGCCCCTGCCTGAACCGCTTCGGCTCGAGTTCTTGCTGTACGGGCACAATGTTTCTCGTATCGTTGGCGGGCCGGAGGGCCAGGTCTGGTACAAGGTCGCCGAGCGCACGCTTCGCCGGGTTCTCGCCATCGACTTCCAGCCGCTTGCCTTCGTGCTCACGGTTTACGGCCAGCTGCGAACGTCGGAGTCGACATCACCTCATTCGCCGAAGTGCCCATCGACGAGAAACAGAATGTCACCTTCGAGGATCTCGCCGTCGGCGACTAGTTCTCTGATGACGAGTTCTCTGATGATGAGGATGAGCCTCGAAGGTCAGACATTGCTGACCAGAGTTCGCTTGCCACGGGGGGACCTACGAAAGATGCGCGGACGACGCCTTGGGCGTCTGCGATGACCATTGTGGGCACCGCGTCAATGTCGTAGCGGCGATGTAGCTCAGGTTCTGTAGTCACTTCGAGTTCAACTACCGCCACCTCGGCACAAGCCATAACTTCAGCCTTTGCGACTGTTCCAGAACACGCGTCACAAGTTTGTGAGGTGAAGATAGCGACCAACCATGGGGTTTCGGGTTGGGGGAAATCTGCCCGATCAATCTGTGAAGGTACCGACCATCGAGCCTGTGTGGGCGGGTCTGGTCGACGACGCTGAACCACGAATGACCCCGCAACCGCACCAGCAATCACAAGCACGACCACTACGAGGCGTTCAACCTCCACTACGTACCCCTGGGTTGGGAATGCCCATCACCCAAGTTGCGCCACCTGTGCCAGTCGAAGACATACCTCGCTCCACAACAACTGGCTGCGATGCCTCAACTATCAGTGGCACCTTATCCAGACGAGTCACCTCAAGAAGTCCGATGGTAAGCCGACCAGCTGGCTTCAACTCTTTGTTCTGCAGGGTGCCCAACTCTGATTTTACGCCATCGACGAGAGCAAACACAGAAAAACGAACAGTGCCTATGCCAGGGTTTTGCACCACGATTCCCCCATGAACAGCGTCTGATGACTCAGTGACCGGAAATACCCACTTCGTCGCTGCCCGAGGTGACCCAAGCATCGAAGACCAACCACGCGGCGGGGTGGGAGAAAGTCCATTTACTTCACGCTCCACCACCACGCCCACTCCATTAAGCGATCGAACCTGGACCGAATAATTTGCCCCCACGGGCACACGAGCTTGCTCGGCAGAGTCAATGGTTGTCCGCGACTCTGGCGGTATCACAAGGTCTACAGGTTCGGGCAACAGGGCGGGGTCATCAGGGGTGATCTCAATGCTCACCTCAGCCTCACTGCCATTGGGGTTATATATATGCCAGCGCTCCGTTGTGGAGGCATCGTAATAACCCCTTGGGAACATCCAAAGTGTGGACACCACAGGAGAGGCAGAAATAAGCGATAGGCCCACCCGATTGGCAGTGCCGTCAAAGCTCTGTAAGCGCTCCACCACAACTTGTCCGGTGCGAGCCTTAACCGATGTAGATGTCAGATCTCTCCGTCGCTCACCCAGATCGATTGCCTTCATAGACACAGGCGGAATCGGCAAGCCCTGCAAAGAAGCGGGCGCGTCATTGCCTTCATTTGTTGCAAAGGTGATATCAACGACCGCATCTGCCGGGAAGGGATTGAAGACCATCAAAAACTGCGAAGCATCCCGAGCTGTTGAACCGTTAGCGAGATACCAGGTACTGGACGGTTCGGACGCACAAGGAGCAACGTTGGCACCCCTTGGCCCAGTAACAAGGTGCTCAACTGCAACGTCGCCGCCATCAAGTTCAACCATGGCTGACACGTAAGGACCGGCGACTTCAGGTGGAACTGGAGTAATAACGGATTGATAGCTCTTGATCTCAACGTTGGTTACAACCGGCGTTCCCTCACTGGGATACCAAGTAATACTGCCTATTCGCACAAATTCGCCAACATTTGCCACAGCGACAGAAAGGTCCGCCACTCCACCATCGTTTGTTGTGCCGCCTACGCAATA
>JBBSKG010000002.1:0-56334 GCA_038256565.1 Acidimicrobiales bacterium
CATCTTGGGGAGGGCTATACCAAAGGTGGGCAGGCGAAGATCAATCCTGTCGAGGTTGAAGCGATTGTCGAGCAGATCGAGCAATGCTTTGCCAATCCGCTGTATGACGGGCTTACCTTCGGTGTGATTTCGCTCTTGGGTCCAACTCAGGCCAAACAGATCGAAAAAAAGCTGCTGGAGCGCATTTCGCCAGAAGAATGGAAAGAGCGAGAGCTTCGGTGCGGTGATTCAGCTGATTTCCAGGGGTCCGAGCGCGACGTCATGTTTTTGTCGATGGTCGCAGCGCCTGAAGCTGGCCAGCGGCTCCTATCACTCACGACGGATACATTCCGGCAGAGGTACAACGTTGCTGCTTCGCGAGCGAAGGATCAAATGTGGCTTTTCCATTCAGTGGATCTGGCGGAGTTGGGAAACCCCGAAGATCTTCGTTTTCAGCTTCTTGACTATTGCTATGGGGTGGTTAACCGATTCACCGAGAGCGCTACCTCGTTTGGCAACCACGTTTCCGACGATGTCAAGACCAGTCCTTTCGATTCCCTCTTTGAACAGCGCGTCTTCAATCGGCTGTTGGATCGTGGCTACAGTGTGATCCCTCAGTACGAGGTTGAGGGTTACAGCATCGACCTGGTCATCGTGGGCTCGAAGACGAAGATTGCCATCGAATGCGACGGCGACCACTGGCACGGGCCAGATCGTTATGAGGCGGACGTCGCGCGACAGCGTGACCTTGCACAGCAGGGCTGGGTATTCTTTCGCATTCGCGAGTCTGAGTTTTACGTGGACAGTGGATCCGCACTTTCGCCGTTGTGGGAAATGCTCTCGAAGCTGGACATCCATCCATCTGGTTGGGTATCACCACCCACTTCAGACCTGATGGTGACCCAAAATCCTCATGGCAATCCAACGTCTGTTGTTGCACGACCGCCTGTGGCTGACGATTTATCGGACATCACCTCCAGCAGCGTTGGTGGACAAAGGGAGGAGGCCCGAGAACGGGCGGAGTCACCTCATGTTGCTATCAGCGAGGTAGATATCTCGGAAGAGTCAACCGATGAAGCGTTGCAGGCCGAAGTTGTCCCTCGAAGCGACGATGTCTCGACGTTTTCGGTGGTCGAGAGGGTTCCTGTGCTTGGAGGGGAACATGGCCAAGCCGTCGATGGCTTGGCGTTCTACGAAGAGTTCAGAGGGCGGACCTCCCCAGCATTGGCGGCGTCATCTGCTCAGCTTGTTCGGGAACTGGTCGAGATTATCGAGGTCGAGGGCCCGGTCATCGGTGATCGCCTTCATCAGGCTCACGTCCGGGCCGCGGGTGGTCAGCGTGTTGGGCGGCAGATTGCAGATGCGCTGAACTCAGCGATCAATCAAGCCAAACGTAGTGGCCGTTTGTTGGAAGACAACCCGCTTTTCGACAGCGGTGTCAAACCGTTGACCTATCGCCTGCCGGGGCAGTCGTTGATTCACATGCGCGAGCTCGGGCCTCGGTCGCTTGATCAGGTGCCCCCTCGGGAGTTGGCGGCATTGATGCGCGAGGTTGCCACTGTTGTCGGATGGGCCAGTGAGGACTTGCTCTTCCGAGCAGTGCTCGACACGTATGGGCTGATCCGGCTGACCGGCAATGGGACTCTGTTTCTTCGCCGAGTGAAACCATTGGCAGAGCGAGGGGAGTAGTGCGGAAAGTCTTTCGGGATGGAGCGTCATCAGCTTGACATGTGGACAAGGCCTCATGTGACTCCGCATGGTGGCCCGATGACAAATCATGTGGCTTCATGGTCTGATGCCACGAGGTCTCTGGAGCCCCGGAGCGTCCGCAGCGAGTAAGTAAGAGCGGCATAACCAATTCCTCATTAGCCTACTGTGGATTCGCGTGTATTGGTGAGTGCAGTTACGACCTCCACGAGCTCGATGTGGTCGTGATCTTCTGCAAGCTGTCGGAGACCGTCTGTGTACCCCGCCTTTGAAAAGAGGATGATTTTTGGTCGCTCGGCGACACGGAATCCGGCTTCGCGCAAAGCTCGAATCTTGTAGTCATCCAGATCCATGACAATGGTTGAAACTGGTCGGTTGGTCCATTTGCACTCGGCGGCGAGGGTGACTGGGTTTCGTAACGCCCCTACGGCGTCGATCTCCTCGGTGCCGCGCTCGCCGGTTCGGCGGAGTTGGTTTGTGGCATTGCCCCACCAGGTGCCTATTTGGGTTGCCGACGTGCCCCGGTTCGCACGCAGCCAGCTCCGACTCCAGTCTTCGAAAACTGGGGCCACATGCTCAGCCAGGACGGGGCAATCTCTCCGTCATAAAGGTCGCCGGCAGTGAGGCTACTTTCGAGGTCTGTCTGATACGGGAACACGAACCGGAACCAGAAGCGCAAAAGGGATCTTCGAGTCTCCAAGGGCCGCCACGAGCGCATGGGGGCCCCAATGGGGAGACGTCGACAAACCAGACGGAGTTCCACGAGCGTGTTGAGATATTTTGCGACCATGCCCCCGTCCATGCGCATCGGCGAAACGGGTGAGTTGTGTTCCGGTTGGAAGTACGGTTCTGGCATGACGATTTATGCACTGGGCGATCGTGTGCCCGATATTCATCCCGATGCTTATGTCCACCCTGACGCCACTGTGATTGGCGATGTTGTGATTGGTGCTGAGGCGTCGATCTGGCCGGCTGCTGTGTTGAGGGGTGATTACGGCCACATCGAGATAGGGGCTCGCACCTCGATTCAAGACGGAACCGTGGTTCACGCCACTGCTGAGTTGGCCACCATCGTAGGTGCCGATTGTGTTGTCGGCCACCTTGCGCATCTTGAAGGCTGCATTATTGAAGACGCATCCCTTGTGGGTTCGGGGTCGGTCGTTCTGCACCGAGCGGTCGTGCGGACGTGCGCCCTTGTGGGAGCAAATGCTGTCGTGCCCAACAGCATGGAAGTTCCAACCGGGGCAATGGCGCTTGGCATTCCTGCCACGATCAAGGAAGGAACGGTTAAGCCAGGGTTTATCGAGATGGCCGCTCAGCTCTATGTCTGGAACGCTGCTCGCTACAAGAACGAACTGCGCCAGATTGATTGACGGGCCGCATCGACTGACAGGCACATCACCAGCGGGCACCTGCGAAGTTGTCGTGAATTAGCTGGTCTTTGGTGACTAGGGCCTGACCATTCGATGCAGCGTGGCCAACAATGAGCCGATCGAACGGATCGCGGGTCCATGACAACTCAAGAGCCGATTGGACAATGGCCTGAAACGGAAGTGGGCATAGTCGGATGTTGAACTGGACATTCAGTGCAGTGGAGACATCTTCAGCGTCAACTGTAAGACGTCCAATCTCGTGCAGAAATTGAAGCTCCAGCAGAACCGCAGGCGAAATTACCAAAGTATTTGATTCCAGCATTTCCAGAACTGGCTTACTGATCAGATCACGACGACCCGCATACATCCACACGGCTACATGGGTGTCAAGGTAGGTCACGGCCGCCATTCATCTGACCAGTCAAGATGGACGAGGTCCTCGATGTCTCCGGTTATTACATCGGGTCGTTCGACCCAACCAGGGGCATTAAGCGATCCAAGAGAGGCTGAGATGGGGACGATTCGTAGAAGTTGGCCATTCCGTTCGATCTCAACAGGTGTTCCGGTAGCGAGAACCTCGTCGAGAATGCGATAGACGTTCTCCCGAAGTTTTGAAGCGGTCAGTGGCATGTGGCCCTCTATGGTACGTACGATTTTATATACGTACGTATGCTACCTTCAATTTCCAATTTTTATTAGGGGTTGCGTTGACCCTGGTAATTGTTACTATGGCCATAGGAGAAATTACCTGACCCTCGTTTTGATGGAGTACTTGCCATGGCTGTAACTGATCTTGATCTTGGGCGCTACAAACTTGGCTGGAACGACGCTGAGGACTATGTCTTTAAGCCCAAGCGGGGCATTAACGCTGACATCGTTCAGGAGATGTCGTGGATGAAGGGCGAGCCCGAGTGGATGCGTAACCTTCGCTTGAAGTCTTTGGAGCAATTTGAGCGTCGCCCAATGCCTAATTGGGGTGGCGACATGTCCCAGATCTTCTTCGACGACATCTTCTATTACATCAAGCCAACTGAGAAGCAGGTTGACGTCTGGGACGATCTTCCCGAGTCGGTGAAGAACACCTATGAGAAGCTCGGTATCCCCGAGGCTGAGCGTAAGTATCTTGCTGGCGTAACCGCCCAGTACGAATCTGAGGTTGTTTATCACCGCAATCGTGATGATCTTGAGGCCCAGGGCGTGATCTTTTGCGATATGGACACGGCGCTGCGTGAGCACACCGAACTTGTCCAGGCATATTTCGGCACGATCATTCCTGCGAATGACAACAAGTTTTCAGCTCTCAACACAGCGGTCTGGTCGGGCGGCTCGTTCATCTACGTCCCACCAGGCGTCAATGTTGAGATGCCACTGCAGGCCTATTTCCGTATCAATGCCGAGAACATGGGCCAGTTCGAGCGGACGCTCATCATCGCCGACGAAGGCAGTCAGGTTCACTACATCGAGGGCTGCTCGGCACCTGTGTACACAAGCGATTCGCTTCACTCAGCTGTAGTCGAGATTGTCGTTAAACCTTCGGCTCGTGTCACCTATACGACCATTCAGAACTGGTCTAACAACGTGTTCAACCTCGTGACCAAGCGGGCTCGGGTTGAAGCCGAGGGCCACATGGAATGGATCGACGGAAATATTGGTAGCCGTCTCACCATGAAGTACCCAGCCGTTTACATGGTTGGCCCAAAGGCGTCGGGTGAGGTTCTTTCGGTCGCTTACGCTGGCGCTGGTCAACATCAAGATGCCGGGGCCAAGATGGTCCATGCGGCACCCGAGACCACCAGTCGCATTGTTTCTAAGTCGATTTCAAAGGATGCTGGGCGCACGAGTTATCGGGGTCTCGTCCGTGTTGAAGAGGGTGCTTATGGCTGCAAGAGCCATGTGCAGTGTGACGCCTTGATCCTCGATGGTGACAGCACCTCTGATACTTACCCTTACATGGAGATCGGCGAGCGTGATGCTGTCGTCGGCCATGAAGCAACGGTGTCGAAGGTGGGCGATGAGCAGCTGTTCTACCTGATGAGTCGTGGGCTCTCACAAGAACAAGCAATGGGCATGATCGTCAATGGGTTCATTGAACCGGTCACCCGTACGTTGCCCATGGAATATGCGGTGGAGTGGAGCCGTCTCATTGAACTCCAGATGGAGGGAAGCGTCGGCTGAGATTATTGCCGCTCGCTTTTCTTACTTCTTCCACTCTTAATCTCGTGCCAGAAAGGCTCATTCGTTTTTATGCTCACCATTGATGGCATTTCGGGACTTGGTGGCCCGGCTTGGCTCCAAGCTCGTCGAAACGATGCAGCGACTCGTTTTGCCACAACCCCCCTTCCCACCGCCGAATCTGAGATTTGGCGATATAGCCGTATTGACGACCTCGAACTCGACAGTTTTACTCCGGTACTTGATCAGCCTGTCGCTCAAGTAGGTGGCATTCCTGTTGAACTTCAGCCGGTAATCGACGCATTAAATGACGCAGCGGGCGTAGTGGTTATTAGCGATGGGTGGGTTACTTATGAGTTGCTTGATGAAGAACTAGCAGCCAAAGGCGTAAAGTTCGGTCGCCTTAGTGAGTTTGATGCGACTGGCGAGAATGCAGCCATGACGCTCGGCACGTTGGCAACCTCCGCTGCTGACGATGGCATTGCAGTGCTGCATGACGCACTTATGGTCGACCCGGTGCTTGTGTCGGTGCCCTCAGGCGTTGTTGTTGAAGCTCCGTTTGTTGTCTTGCACCAACTGAGCATCGATGGAGGCGTCTCGTGTCCCCATGTTCTCGTGCGGGCCGGTGATAACAGCCAACTCAAAGTCCTTATGCATCATGAGTCGAGCGATATCGACGCATTGGTGATTCCAGTGGTGGAGCTTGAGGTGGGGTCTGGTTCAAACGTTTCTTATCTCGACTCCCAATTGCTTGGACCACGGGTTTGGCAGATTGGTCGACAGGCAAGCAGCGTTGGGCGAGATGCCACCTTGAACTCAGCCATGGTTGCACTTGGGGGTGACTATGCCCGTTCACGTGTTGGTTCAACGTTGGCTGGCCAGGGTTCATCGGCGACCATGTTGGCGGTTTATTTTGGCGAAGCAGACCAAATGCACGATGTACGGACTACTCAAGATCACGTCGGGCCACGCACGACTAGCAACTTGTTGTTTAAAGGAGCCGTTCAGGGTCATGCCCGTTCGGTATATTCTGGCCTAGTCCATATTGGTAAAGAGGGAGCGGGCGTAAACGCCTCTCAGACCAATCGCAACATCACGTTGTCGCATGGAGCTTGGGCCGAGTCGGTGCCTACGTTAGAGATTGAGAACAACGATGTGCGCTGCGCCCATGCATCGGCTGTTGGTCCAATTGATGAAGATCAGCGTTTTTACCTCGAGAGTCGAGGCGTGCCGCCTCACATGGCCGAACGTTTAATCGTGTTGGGTTTCTTTGACGAAGTGCTCGAACGCCTTCCAGTTGCTGGCGTCGTTGAGCGTTTGCGGGCCGAAGTGATAGCCAAGCTTGATCGTAGAGAACTTGAGGCTCAGGGAGTGAATCAATGAGCACACGTACACGGCTTTGTGGAGTTGATGAGATGGAATCAGGCACTGTTCGGCAATTTGTTGAGGGCAAAATCAAGATTGCATTGGTACGCATCGACGACGACTTCTATGCCATTAGTGATCGTTGTAGTCACGCCAACATTCCATTGAGCGAAGGCGAAGTTCATGTCGAGAATCGCCACATTGAATGCTGGAAGCACGGCAGTTCGTTTTCGCTTGAAACTGGTTATCCAGATGTGTTGCCTGCTACTCAACCCGTCCCTATTTATGAGGTAGACGTCGTTGATGGTTCCGTTTGGGTGGAGCTGCCATGACTAGCGAACTTTGTGTTGAAGGCCTGTGTGCCAGTGTTGATGGCAAAGAGATATTGCGTGGCATCGACTTAAAAGTGCGAAGCGGTGAGGTCCATGCAGTTATGGGACCAAACGGTTCGGGCAAGTCAACGCTTTCGCATGTGCTCATGGGCAAGCCTGGCTATCAAGTCATCAGTGGGACAGTCACCCTTGATGGCGTAGACATTCTTGGTTTGGCTACCTGGGAACGAGCGAAGGCTGGTCTTTTTCTCGCTATGCAATACCCAACGGAAGTGCCTGGTGTGTCGCTGGAGTCCATGTTGCATGAGGCTCTTGTTGCAGCGGGTCGAGCAAGCAGCGATGTCCATGGGCTGATGGTCGCTGAAGCCGAACGTATTGGCTTCGATGAGCGATTCTTATCTCGCTCGTTGAACGTAGATCTTTCCGGTGGAGAAAAGAAACGTAACGAGACCTTACAGCTGGGGGTACTTCAACCTCGTTTCGCCATTCTTGACGAGATCGATTCAGGCCTAGATGTAGATGCGCTTGCTGATGTGAGCAAACGCGTTGAAGCCGAGACTCACGAACACGGTTTAGGTGTGTTGGCCATTACCCACTACCAACGTCTGTTGACTGAGTTGCGACCTGATGTCGTACATGTTTTAGTCAAAGGTCAGATCGTTAAAACTGGCGGCCCTGAACTCGTCCACGAGTTAGAGCGCGATGGCTACGCCACCTATCTTGGCGATGAGGCCGCCGCAACATTGGCTGGAGCAGGTTCTATGGCGGTCGATACCTGAGCGGAACCGGCCTGCTCCTCGCTCACCTCGACCTCGGCGGCTTTCGGCAGCCGACCGTCGACTTGATCCCAAGCGTGTCAGCCAGTGCGCCCGAGCAACGCAAGCAGCCGGGTCTGGGGAGACACCTCGTCGCCAAGATCAACGATGTTTCCGAAGGCGCTGCTTACACCGAGCAACTGGGCCTGGGGAAGCATGACCTCGACGCACGCCTCGACCAGGTCGGTCGGCAGATCCGTGTCACCCCCCGTGCCTGAGGCCAAGTCCCATCCGTGCACGAGCACGTCGGTAAACCGGTGGCCGCAGTACACGCTGCCGGGGACCGGGCCGTACGAGACCGAACAAGGTGCGTCCATCGCACCGGGGGCGCTGAAGGCCTCCACGGCCAAACGGGCCGAGGTGCGATAGGCCTCGGAGATGTCACCGGACAGGATGTCGCCCTCAAAGCGGTCACCAACCTGTTCGATCGTCTCACCGGCCACGAGCGGGGCCACCCAGAGGTTCCCGTACACGACGTGATGGAGCAGCTCGGTCACGTCCCAGTTGTCACAGGGCGTGGGGTTGTGCATGTGGTCAACAGTGATCGCGTCAACGATGGCCTGGGTGTTGGCAACGACTCGTTCGTGCACGTCGGGCAGATCAATGGTCATCAGCGCCTCCTTCGCAGCCTGGGGGTCGACGACTTCACTCGAAATCACCGTCGACACTAGTGTCCTCCGGATGCGAGCGGTGATGCGTCAAATTGGCCTTGCAGTGGTGTCCACGACCATCTTTGCGGGGCTGGTGGGGGTCATGCCGACGGCCTGGGGTGCCGCCGACCCTCCCGACATCGCCATCGCACAGCAGATCGCCGTGCCGTCGTATGTTCATCCGGGGGCTGACCCACAGGCATGGGACGCGATGATCGGCGCCGACCCGGGAACGGTCGGCGTGCTGGTGGCAAACCCGTTGAACGGTCCCGACTACCAGCCGATGACGAGCTGGGGCACCGTGATGCAGCGGGCGCACAACGCCGGAATCCGGGTGCTGGGATATGTGTCGACCGGCTACCTCGGGGTGACAACGCCGGGGCTCACAAATCGGTTGGGCTCAACAGCGACCGAGGACTGGCTGTCGCAAATCCAACGGGACGTGACGGCCTGGTACGACTTCTACGGCACCGCAGTGGATGGCATCTTTTTTGACGAGATGCACAACCAGTGCGGCCCCGGCTCGTCGAACGAGTGGGCCGACATCTACCGGATGCTGAACGACTGGCTGAAGCGGGAACACCCGGGGGCCTTCACGGTCGGCAACCCCGGGACAGGTCCCGCTCCGTGCTACGAGGATGTCTTTGACGTGCTGCTCACGTTCGAGGGCTCCTACGGCGCCTACTCGGGCAACCCGCCGACAGGTGAGCCGGCGTACACGCCGATGAGCTGGACGCCGAGCGACCCGCGCAAGATCTGGCACCTTGTCTACAACGCACCCAACCGGCAGGCTATGGAGAGCGCCGTCAAGCTGAGCAAGGAGCGGGGCGCCGGTTGGACTTACGTGACCGACGATGTGTTGGCCAACCCGTGGGACTCGATCCCCATGGCGTATTGGGACAACGAGCAGGACGCGACCGCTCCGGGTGGGTCCCCGGGCACCGTGCCGCCGTCGGTGCCGAACAACCTGTCGGCCTCCATGGTCGACGCGCGGTCGGTAACGGTGGCGTGGCCGGCATCGACGGGGGTATCCGCACAACCGACGGGCTATGACGTTTATCGGGACGGGGTGTGGATCGGCGCAGCGGGCGCGACGGACCCCTCGTTCACGGATCGCTCGGTGTCGTCCTCGACGACCTACGGCTATCAGGTGGCGGCACGGGACCGGGCGGCCAACGTGTCGGCACTGAGCGCGGTGTTGCAGGTCACGACTGATCCGACGACGTCGGCTTCGCCCACGGCGCCAAGTCTGTTGGAGGAGCACACGGAGCACACAAGCACATCGCTCACCTGGACGGCCTCCACCGACACAGACGACGCCGTGGTCGCCTACGAGGTGGTCCAGGACGGCAAGCCGGTGATCACCTTGTCGGCGTCGATGACCTCGTTGACGGTGGGTGGTCTGCTGCCGGCGGCGAGCTACAGCTTCAACGTGCAGGCGCTCGACGCGTCTGGAAACCGTTCCGCACGCTCTAACGCTATAGCCGTGTCCACGCCGCCGACGCCCGAAGGGAACGCCGTGGCCGACCCCTCATCGTCGGTATCGGGGTCGACGATCAGCTACACCGCGACCTTCTACGTCCCCTTCGCATTTCGCCACGTCTTCATCCGCACCGACGAGACATCGAACCCGTGCTGGCAGACCGCCAGCAGCCGACAGTTGTGCGCCGACTACATGCTCGAGAACAACAAGCTCCTCAAGTACGCGGGAGGAGGGACCGACTTCACGTGGACGCCGATAACTGACGTCGTGCCCACGATGGACGGCTACACCTACACCTGGGACGTCGATCTGGCCGACTTGGGCCAACCGACCCTCCAGTCGTGGGTGTTCAACGGCAACGGTTACGCTCCGAGTGCGTACACGAGCACGTGCCTCGTGGAGAGCGTCCGCCTCGCCTGGTGGCTACCACGGTACTGGAGCCCCCAGATCTGCGGATGATGTCGCAAGCCGGCCCCGGCTGATACCTCAGAACAAAAGGGGGTCGGTCAGATCGAGGAACTCCGTATTCTGCATCCAGTCCGACGACTCGGCCATCGCTGCCTGCAGCTCGGCGGGCATCTCCACCTGCTCCCCGGAGCGGGCGGCATCGATGGAATCCTTCGCGCGAATGTACTCCCGCGAGGACGCTGCCACAATGGTCAAAACGTGTCTGGAGCGACGACATCGATCTCGGGCGGAGACTTCCGCGTATCAAAAGCAGGGGCACGCGGGTCTCTTCTTGGTGGTTTGATCGTCAAACCCCAAGCACCGAGATACGGAGGATGGCATGGCAACCAGGAAAGCGCCTACCGGCACGCCCCGCAGGAAACCGACTGCCACGGACAAGCAGCCGAAACCCGGAAAGCCCGACCTCGGTCCGGTCTCGGAGCAACTTGGACCCCGGTTGCGCAAGGAGCTCGAGCTCGTTGCGAAGTCCGAAAAGGTCATCATGAAAGGCCTTGCCGACAAGGATCTCAATCGTCAGTTTCTTGTTGACCCCGCAGGAGCCCTACAAGGCATGGGCGTCGAGCTGCCGCCCATCCTGAAGGGACGCCTGAAGACACGCACCGAGCTCCCCGATCTGATGGGTCCTCAGGCGTTCCGTCTGCCTGATGGCCAGGTGGTCACCGCAAATGTCAACGTCCGCTTCACCGCCCGGCAGGAGGGCTGACATGGCCGGAACCGAAACCCACGGCTATGACCTGGCAATCGAATTCGCCGAGCAGGCATGCCGTGACATCGTGTCTGCCTTCTTTGACAGTGACGGTGTGCTGTCCGACCTGCTCAATGGCATAGGCGCACCCTCGGGGGTCGCCGATGCGTTCACCATTGTGCTCGGCTTCGACCGCCCGTCCGGCGTTCCCGCGAGCAATCCCGACGTTGTCGACATCCAGGTCCTGTTGGGCGAAGGCGCAACCGGGTCGCTGGGTCACCTGCGCATTGTCGCGGGCATCGACGTGGAGCCGACGGCAGCGCTGGATGTCGTTCAAATCGACCTGGCCAATCGCCTGCACCGTACCGAGCTGGAGATCACCGGCCTGCCCGGACCGGCGAACACTGCTCTCAACGTCCTGTTTCGAAACGCGCTGCGCGACACCATTCGGACCATCCCCCTGGTGCCCATCCCGGTCGATCGCGGATCGACATCGCCGACGACCATCATCGCCGGCGACGCACGAGTGGTCGACGACACAACGGCGGCCGACGCCGACGCGGCTGCCTTCCTGCTCACCTTCGGAGGCGGAGCCGCCGGCAACCGCAATGCCTTCACCCGCAGCTTTCTGGCGGCTGGCGACACCGGCGGCATCGCCATCTCGTTCGACTGGTTGTGCCGGGTGATCAGCCCGCTCATCGACGCATCCCTCGACCTCGACGGGGCATTCACCAACTGCGGGCTCACTCGTACCGTTCGCATCGACGACGATAAGGAGGTCGACCTCACCGCACTCTCACTTTCGCTCGACACCGACTTCATCCGGGTCGCGGCAACGGTGAGAAAGACAGGCTTTTGCTATGAGGCGACCGGCGCCGTAGCGGCCCGGATCCGCATGGAAGTGGTAGGCGGAGAGCTGCTGGTGAGCGCCGAGGTGGAGAACCCCGATGTCGACGTCGACATCCCGTGGTATTGCTGGCTTGCGGGCGCGGTCATCGGCGCGATCGTGGCCGGGGTCATTGGCGCAGTTCTCGTGCCGCTCATCATCTACATCGCACAGGAGGTCGTCGAGGGAACGATCAACAGCGTTGCGGCGCGCGTTGCCGAAGCCATCAACTCCCTCAACATCAGCGCCACCCTGCCCGTGCCCGGTGTCAATCTCGTGTTTCAACGGGTGTTCATCGATGACGTGACCGTCGGGTGTGATGTCGCCGTCAGTGATCACGTGCCGGTGAGGTCGGAGGGCATCATCCGGCTCGGAAGCGGGATGGCCGTCGACCTCGACAGCGGACGGGTGGGACCCTTGGACCTGCCAAGCGCCGATGTCATCTGTGTCGGACGACTCTTCGGGCGACAGCTGCGGGCAACCTGTGGAGCCCGCCTGGCTCGTACGGATCTCCACCGAACAGATGGGTTGATGCGCTCAACGCTGTACGGCTTTGCCTACACCGCGCCGAACCCCGTTCCGGTCGACGAGCTCGCACAGCTCAACCCGTGGGGCATGTTGTTCGGCGATCCGTATGAGGAGAGTCGACGGGTCTACGCGGTTCACACCAATGAGGGTCGCTACGCGGTCGTGCAGGCAATCGAGGTCGAGCACGACACGATCACCCTCCGGTATCGCACGTGGGAAAAGCGCGTGCCGACACTCGAGATCCAAGGCGAGTTTCGATGCGAGCAGGGCCCGAGGGTTCGCCCGAATGACGTGCGTTTCGTGCCCTCGGCAGCGTTGGCAAGTGTTGCCGGCCGAGCGGGCCAACACCCATTGCACGACGCGACGGACACCGGCGCCGGTGCGGCGCCTGATCCCTGTGCGCCCCTGACAGGAGTCGTCCGCTCGATGCTTCCACCTGCTCTCGTCGAGGAGGAGGCACTCCGGGCCATACCGTTCGCCGAGCGTCGCATCGGCCGCTGGGTCGGCGCCGGCGCCATCCGGTCTTACGGTGTTGGACGTTTCGACGCGATCACCCAGGGGTTCGGGTCGGATCTCAAGGTCTGGTGGTCGATCAACGACACCGCGCTTGTCGAGCCCGAGGGTGACATCCCGCTTCCCGGCGCGGGTTTGCACTATCAGGTCAACGGCAAACGGCTCGTCGTCACACCGCGAGCGGAGAAAGAGGTCGAGTTCCTGCTCACGGCGACCGCTGTCGACGAGGCCGGCCTGACGCTGACCGTCCGGCGGTGCGTACGGTATCAACCGATCTGCAAAACCCTCGACGTTCGTGATACTCCCAAATGGACCGAATACCAGACCGCATGGCTCACGAACTTCGGGGTCGTCAACGTTCCGGTGGCCCAGCACGGTAGGGACTCGCACTCGTAAGGGAGGATCGCACAGGTCTGTTGCCCAAGAAGTGAGGAAGGTGTCCGCCGGCCACGGACCGAAACGATCTCCGACACTAACTAAGCGGTATTGGGGTTAGCCCGATCTCTGAGTTCCGACCTTGAGATCGCGGAAGGCGACATCTTTGTCGACAGAGGGTTCGCGGGGGAGTCCCAGGACGCGTTCACCGATGATGTTGCGCTGAATCTGGTCCGATCCACCGGCAATCGCGATGGATGGGCTCGACAACGTCAGCATCTGCATTGCTCCGTTGAGAGGGGCATCGCTGCCGTTGAGCATGCCATGCGCGCCGATGATGCTCATGCCGAGATCACGTGCGGCTCGCATGAGGTTGGCGGCGGCGAGCTTGCCGGTCGAGGTCTCGGGGCCGGGACGTCCCCCCGCCTGGATGGCAGCCTTCGCCCGCAGGGTGGTGTAGCGGGCGATCTCCTCGAGCGAATGCAGCTGAGCGAGACCTTGACGCACCACGGGGTCATCGGTCTTGCCCATCGACGCCGCGAGTTGGCGAGTCATCTTGGCCGAACGTCCGAAGAAGGCCATGGACGACGACCCCTCGGCCTTGGGGCCCTTTCCTTCGAGGATGTCACCTACGCGCATGTCGAGCAGACCCGCCTTCTCACCGGGCGCGCCTCCTGCACCCATCAGACTGCCGCCACCACCGATGCCCGAGCGCTCGAATGCCAGCGTGGTCACGGCAACACCCCATCCCGCATCCTGGTCGCCGATGATGTTGGCGTGCGCCACTCGGGCGTCGGTGAAGAACACCTCGTTGAACTGGGAGGCACCGTTCATCTGCTTGAGGGGGCGAATCTCGATGCCCGGCTGGTCCATGTCGATGATGAAGTAGGTGATGCCGCGATGCTTGGGTGCATCGATGTTGGTGCGGGCGACGAGCATGCCGCGGTCGGCAATCTGTGCGCCGGAGGTCCACACTTTCTGGCCGTTGATGATCCACTCATCGCCGTCCCTGACCGCTCGAGTCTGGAGACTAGCGAGGTCTGAGCCTGCGCCGGGCTCACTGAAGAGTTGACACCATGCCTCTGCCCCGGTGGCGAGCGGACGAAGGTAGCGCTCCCTTTGCTCGTCGGTCGCATGGTTGATGATCGTCGGCGCAGCGAGACCCTGGCCAAGTCCTCCGGGAGGTCCGAGTGCTCCAGCCTGGGCGAGTTCGTCACGCACTATGCCAACGAGTTCGCCTGAGAGTCCTTTGCCGAACCAGTCAGCTGGCCACGTAGGAAAGCCCCAACCCGACTCCCCAAGCGTTTTCCACCATGCCCGCAAGGTGAGATCTGGGTTCCAGTTGGCCTTAAGCCATGCCTGAACGTCACTTCGAACGGCCGCTTCTTCTGTACTTGCAACTTCCATTAGTTCATCCCCCTAATAGGACACTCGCAGACGTCCTACACGGGTCATCCCGTGTTCTGCGGCGCTCCTGAAACAGGGACTCTACCGCGGGCCCGGTCCGGCTGGTAGTCCTGATTTCATGCCACCTGTGCTGCGGAGCGATGCCACGCAGTCGGGGCGCTCGGCGCTTTTCATCAAGTGCGGTTTGGTGTTCCTCCAGGCGAAGACCGGTGGGACGAATCGTTTGGCGACACCAAGGTGACTGGAGGCTCCGGTCGCTGCGGAGGGGAATAGCAAACCTGATCTGCATTGGCATAGTGCGCCAGACGTGCAGTGGAAACAGCGTGCTCCAAGAGGGTGGCTGCATCTTCACCGCCACCGGGGAAATAGGCCACACCAATGTGAACACGTACCATCACCTTCGTTTCGCCCAAGTCGAAGGGTCGGTTCAATGCGGCCTGCACCCGGCCAGCGGCAATGACTGCGCCTTCAATGCCGTCGACCACGGGCAACAGCATACCCAGGTGCTCGTCATCGAGGCGCGCCACTACGTCGGCATCACGAAGCTCGGCAGTGATTTGATCTCCCAGCACGCTGAGTAAAAGCTCGGCGTTTTCGCCCCCGTTGATTTTTTTGATCTCGTTGAATCCAGCGATCTCGATGGCGACCACGCTGAGGCCGAGGTGGTGACGCCGTGCCGTTTTGAGCGCTTGTTCGATGTGTTCCATGAGAAGCCGGCGACTCGAAAGACTGGTCCGTTTGTCATGAAGAACCAGGTCGCTGAGTTGCTCCTCGACTTCTGAGCGATAGTCAAGCTCAGCGATGAGCTCATGCCAACGTCGCCAGAGAAAGAGAGCAAATATTGCAGGGATGAGTGAGAGCAGAAAGGCCAGCAGATCAACCTGAAGCGATTCCCTCAATTCGCTGGCCCCCGGATTAATCAGGTTTTCGAACGCTTTCAGTTTGAAGATGACAAGCAGAATGATCCCGGTGACCAGTGCCAACAACGGGATATCCCGCTTTGCACGATTCCGTAGTATCTGCCTTGGGGAATCTTTCATCTCTTTGACCTTCACTACTTCCTTGAGCTTGCAGCCGAGTGGCTCCTTGCCTCAAGGATCGTCGCGAGGTGCACTGTCCTTGAGCAAATATCGGCCAAGGACAACTATTTCTTAGTTTTTCGATCCAAATAACCGCCTGATCATGAGTGCTTCTCGTCCATATCACCAAGCAAGCGTCGAAGCTTGCGCACATCTCGCACCGACAGCGACCCGACGAAACTGGCCAAGAGTTCGATCGAACGGCTCGGGAGACCCCCCTTCAGGGTCGCAGCCTCGGTCGCTTTCGCCCTGTGTCGTCGAAGAGTTGGCGGTCGTGCTCTGCCAGTCGATCCCCCATGTTGGCTATGTGCAGGTGGTACTGACCGAAATGAGCAAGCGCACCTTCATCGGGCTCTCGGGTCGCCGTTATTCAGGCGAGGAGATCATTTCCTCGCTGTGGGACGCCGCCATGGCCGACTCCATGGGTGTGCTCGAGGACCAGAACCGAATGTTCGTGCTTTCCGAGGTTGAGCGTGCTCTCGAAGGCAAACCCAATGGTAGGGACCTTCTCGAAGAGTTCCACCGACTCGGTGACATCCGCCCTGGAGCTGACGGAACCTTCGGAGGGGCCACGGCGAAGGTTGTCAAGTACTGACCCGAGTGCCAGCGACCCCCCGGAGGTTTCGGGTGGCGGCACTAGATTGCATCGAATGACCAGGGGAGTATCGTCAAGGGCGATGCATATGATGGTATTTTCCCCGGCCGAGATCCAAACTCGTCTCGTAGACTTGGAAGGTTGGTCGGTAGTTGAGGGCAAGCTTCACAAGGAATATGAGTTCGCTGATTTTAAGGCCGCCTTTGCCTTTATGACGGTTGTGGCTGACGCAGCCGAGCGCCTCGACCACCACCCCGACTGGTCTAACGCTTGGAATAGGGTTGTGATCGACATTGTGAGTCATGCGGCTGGTGGCATCACAGAAACCTGTTTTCGTCTCGCCGAGGAGGCTGAGAGGGCGATTATGGTGAAAAAATCCCAAGAAGGGCATTTCGAGACCTGAGGAGTATCCTTGCGTGCGCCTCTATGGCTTGCAAACGGAAAGGACTGGGATTGCATTGGTAACTATGAGTGATGAAAAACTGCCATGGCACCTTACACAGCCCGCTCCCCGTTTTGCGCTTACTCGACGCATGGGAGCTATTGGAACTGTTGCCGCCCGTCGTGTTGCCAGTGACATTTGGCTTTCGGGCACTCGGCGCACGATGTTGCACCGCACGGCTGAACAACTTGGCCCTTCCTGGGTGAAACTTGGACAACTTATTGCCGCCAGTCCAGGTACTTTTCCCCCACGTTTGGGCCTTATCTTGCAAGGTCTTCATGATGGCGTGAAGCCCCAACCGATCGATGTCGTACTAAAGACTGTGGCAGAAGATCTTGGAGACCAAATCAGTCGTCTGGAGATTGATCCGGAGCCCATCGCTGCTGGTTCAGTTGCCCAGGTTTACCGAGCCACGCTCGATGGTTCGAAAACCGTTGCGGTCAAAGTGCAGCGCTCAGGCATTCTCGATGGTCTTGCTGCCGATCTACGCCTATTGCGCAACGTTGCAGGAATGGCCGTAAAGGTACGTCCTCGTCTTGAGTCTTTGCGCCTTGTTGCAGCGATTGATGATCTTGGAATGGGCCTTGAACGAGAACTTGATTTCCGTAAAGAAGCAGAGGCAATGGGCGCTTTGGCTCCGGTTCTCGCTACTTGGGACATCAAGGTTCCGGTGCCGTTTCTTGATCTGTGCACGAGCCGAGTAGTGGTCATGGAGTTTGTCGAGGCAGTCGCAGTTCGTGATCATGACGAGCTGGTCGCTCTAGGTGCCCAACCTGAGAAGGTTCTTCACGCCGTGCTCGGTGGATTGTTGGAGTCAGCTTTTGTGCATGGGTGTTTTCATGCCGATGGCCACGGGGGCAACGTGTTGGTAGGGCCGAGCGGCCAGGTTGTGATGGTTGATTTCGGCATTGTTGGTTTTGTCGAAACCGTTGACCAGCAAGGCTGCGCAGAGATTTTGCTTGCCGTGTTCACCAATGATTTCACTCGTTTCGGCACTGGCCTTCTTATGCTGCAAGCACATGGCCTGGTTGGCCCCGGAGCTGGTGAGGCAATGGCCAAAGTTGCCGCCATCCATTTGGCGAGTGGTGATTTCTCACAGATTCGTATGGGTACGCTGCTGAAAGATGCACTTGAAACGGCATCACAACACGGCTTCCCTTTGCCTTCGCAGCTCGTGCTGCTCTTTAAGCAGATTCTCTACTTCGATGGCCTTGCTCGAGTGCTCGCCCCCAATTTCGACCTATTCGAAGACGCAAAAGCATTCGTCCCCATGCTGGAAGCAGTAAGCGCAGGCGACATAGAAACTGCCGCCCGCCTAGCCCACCCCGCTTGAGCGCCGGGTCTTCAGGCCACTCGAGCCTTCAGCTGGCCGGGTCGTCGCTGTTGTCCTTGGCTGTCTCGAGCAGTTCCTGAAGGAAGAAACCGACCTTCGCCTCGATCGGTCGACCGGGGTAGTACCGCTCGATAAGTGCGAGCCCTTCGTCCGTTGTGGCGAATCCGCAGAGGTTATACAGCGTGAGTATGTCGTCCTCGTCACGACTGACTCGGCTCGCCAACAGCTTGGTGGCCAACAGATATTCCGGCGAGGCAGCAGAGACCGTGAGGCACGTGTTGTCGTAGACGACCTTCGACCCAGCTTGGTCATAGCCGGGCAGGAATCCCTTTACGCCGTCGTTGAGCCAATCGAGCGCCAGGTCATCGTGACGTTGAGCGACCCGTGCAGCGGCGGTGCGAACCTCGGTGGAAGGATGCCAAATGCCGTCGACGTCGCGGGTGGCAGGGCGGGCGTCATAGGCAAGTGTCATTGCCGCACCACCCACGATGAAAATGTCACCGCGGATGCCCATGTCGCAAAGCTCATCGTTGAGCTCTGCAAAGAGCTCGAGGATTCGTTCACGGGTGAGCATGGCCACTTCTACACATTGGTCAGTGAGTCACGATGGATGTAAACCCCGCGATGCTGGAAGGAAGCGGGGCTTCCGGCATATTCCCACGCATGCACAGCCTTCATCGGCGTTACCCACCAGCCAAAATGTAGGTAACGAGCAGCATCGTATGCCCAGCGGGGGACGTGGTCGTCTGCCTGTACTGCCAACCACTCGGCCAGTGCAGCGACAAACGCATCCCAGCGGACGTCACCGGTCGTCGGGGGTTCAGCGGCGATCATCCGGCGACGAGTGTGGTCGTCGCCGTGATGAAATCGGTGGGCCAGCTCGGCGGCCTTGCGAACCGGGGAACTCGTGTCACCTCGGTCGATGTCCTCGCGGATGGAGCGAGCCAGCCCCAGAATACTGGCGGCATAGTCGACCTGGGTCTCGATGTGCAGCCGCATGCCGGAAGCCTCGACGATGCGCGCGAGCATGGCGACGGTCGGGTTCAGCTCACCTTGCTCGATACGGTGGATCGTGCTTGTAGCGACGCCGGATGCCTGAGCCAAAGCGCGAACAGACAGATGTGTATCCGCTCGTGCTTGGCGGACCAGCTCAGAGACTTTCACAATACGTAAGCATATATGCTCAGGGCTGACATCCCAGGCCTGAGCAAGACCCGGACAACGCTTTCAGGACCCGGCGGCTTCATCGAGGGCTTGGGTGAGGGTGTTCCATGACAAGGTGGCGCACTTGATGCGAACGGGGAACTTGACCACGCCTTGGAGGGCTTCGAGGTCACCGAGTTTTACGGCTGGGTCGGGTACGGGAGTGTCGGTGCCGCTGCCGTCTGGACCAGACTCTTCGCCCTCCGTGCTTTCGAGCTTCGACTCGTGAATCGACATGAGTGCTTTGAACGCGCGAGTTAATGCTCGGGCGTCTTCCACGGTCTTTCCCTTGATGGCAGCCGACATCATCGAACCTGATGACTGGCTGATTGAACAGCCCTGTCCACCAATCTTGAGATCACTGATGAGTCTGTTCTCATCCACGTTTACGTACAGCACAATTTCGTCACCACAGAGCGGGTTGAATCCTTCAACTCGATGAGCAGGAGGTGCAGGCAACTCGCCACGGTTCCGAGGGTTTCGATAATGGTCAAGGATGATTTCTCTATAGAGATCTTCGAGGCCAGGCATCAGTAATGGTCTCCTGAATCAGCCGAACAGGTCGGCAACTGCAACGAGTGCATCGGCAAGTACATCAACATCATCTTCATTGTTGTACACGTAAAACGATGCTCGCGCTGTAGCGCTGACATTTAAACGCCGCATAAGCGGCTTTGCGCAATGGTGTCCAGCACGCACACAGACACCTGATTGGTCGAGCACCTGGGAAATATCGTGTGGGTGAATGCCCTTAAACGCAAAGGACATGACGCCGCCACGAAGTGTTGGGTCGAGCGGACCGTGCACGGTGAAGTCGTCACCAAATCGATCGGTAAGTGACCTTATGGCATATCCAGTTACTTGAATCTCATGGGCACGAATGGCGTCAAGGTCATAGCGTTCAAGCTCGTCGATAGCAGCGCCTAGTCCAATAGCTTCGGCAATCGGTGGCGTGCCCGCTTCGAACTTCCAAGGCAATTCATTAGGCGTAAACCCATCGAGTCGTACGTCTCTAATCATGTCGCCACCACCTAGGAATGGGGGCATAGCGTCGAGTAATTCGGTTCGCCCCCACAACACGCCGATGCCAGTTGGTCCAAGCATCTTGTGGCCGGTGAAGCCGAGGAAGTCAGCGCCAAGTTCAACCACGTTTGTGCGCAGGTGTGGCGTGTATTGCGCGGCGTCGACGACAACGACGGCACCCGCTGCATGAGCGGCGTCGGCGATGTGACGAACAGGGTTAAGCGTTCCAAGTACGTTCGACATGGCAGTGAGTCCAACAAGTTTGACGCCATGGAGCTTGGCGTCGAGGTCAGACAGGTCGAGAAGCCCCTCTTTGGTGATGCCCAAGTAGCGCAACTCAAAGCCGACTTGTTCAGCCAACATGAGCCACGGGACGATGTTGGCGTGATGTTCCATTTCGGTGAGCAGAACCGCATCACCTGGGCCGAGGTTGGCTCGCCCCCAACTCTGGGCCACGAGATTGAGGGTCTCGGTGACGTTCTTGGCAAAGATGACCTCGCTTGACGACGAGGCACCGATGAAGCGGGCTATCTTGGCGCGCGAGCCCTCGTAGAGCTCGGTTGCATGTTCGGCAATGGCATAGACGCCCCTGTGCACGTTTGCGTGGGTGGTCTCGTAGTAGTTGTTCATTGCATCGAGCACTGCTCGGGGTTTTTGTGAAGATGCAGCAGAGTCGAGAAACACAAATGGTCTGCCCGCAAACGTGTCATAGATCGGGAAGTCTTTACGGACCCGCTCAACGTCAAGAGTGTGTGTAGTGGGAGTCATGGTCGCCATGCTTCGTAGCCGTCCGTTTCGAGGCGGCTGCCGAGCTCGGGGCCGCCGCTTTCGACGATGCGTCCGTCCATGAAGATGTGGATGTGATCGGGGTGCAACTCGTCGAGCAGGCGCTGGTAGTGCGTGATCAGCACCACCCCAAGCTCGGGCCGTGCCTCCCTAACTTCGTTCACGCCCTTGGCAACCACCCGCAGTGCGTCGATATCGAGACCCGAGTCGGTCTCGTCGAGAATGGCCAGGTCGGGCTCCAGCACCGCCATCTGCAAGATCTCATTGCGCTTCTTCTCGCCGCCAGAGAAGCCCTCGTTCAGGTAGCGGTCGGCAAAGGAAGGGTCCATACCCAAGCGGCCCATCCATTCCATGATGGCGAGGCGAGTTTCGAGAGCAGATAGGTCGTCGATGCCCTTGCGAGCGGCCAGGGCCTGTTGCAGGAATTGGCGCACGGGTACACCAGCTACTTCTTGGGGGTACTGGAAGGCGAGGAAGATGCCTGACTTGGCCCGCACATCGGTGGCCCAATCAGTAATGTCCTCACCTTTGTAGCGAATCGAACCGCTGGTCACGAGATATTCAGGGTTAGCCAACAACGCATTAGCGAGCGTCGACTTTCCTGATCCGTTTGGCCCCATGAGGGCATGGACCTCACCGGGCATAACCGTGAGATTTACCCCTCGCAAAATTTCAATCGTGGGGTCTTCGGCCACGGCGACACGAAGGTCGTTGATCTGAAAAAGTGGCTCAGCCATATCTACATTCTATTACATGAGGTCTGGTATTAGCACTACCCAGATAGGAGAAATTATTGCGGATTGTCAGTCAACCTATGTTCTTCGACGAACACGGCGGATGGCACTGAGAGACAAGGAGCGGCTTAGCTGCGTGCGAATTTAACCAATGGTGTGTAGTCGTCGTTGTCCGCAGCCCGAAGAGCATCTAGGTATCGGCGACGAGAGTATCCATCCTCATCGAGTTGGCCACCGGAACCCCAGGTGAACGCCTGCTCTCCGATGGAGGTGAGGTAGAGGTCGGCGACCAACCGCGTGCATCGTCCGTTCCCGTTCGGGAACGGGTGGACAGCGACCAGACACCGGTGGATTCGTGCCGCTCGCTCGTCAACCTCGAACTTGTTGTTTTCATGCCACCAAGTAGCGTCATCGATCGTTTGTTTCGTCTGTGTCGTAATCTGGGAAGGGTCGATGTCGATGTTGGTGCCTCGGCGTCGCTGCGTTCCCGCCCATAGCCAGACGTCCTCGAACATGCGCTTGTGGAGCGCGAACACGAAGGCGTAGCTGAGGATGAGACCGGGTCCTCCTCGGCGAGCCTGGTCGAGTGCCCAGGGCATTGCCTTCGCAATGTTTTCGAACTCGACCACGTTCAAGTCGCCTCGGGTTGTCACAAAGGCGGGGATCAGATCGACGAAGTCCTCTTCTTCGAGTGGTGTCGCAGCGTTTGGCTCCGGGCTCACTCGGACCTCCACAGACGATGGCTGTCGATGACCTTTCGGGCGTGCATATCCAGTTGATCTGCGTGGCGGTTTAATTCCACCGCTTGGTCCTCGAGGTGCATGGTCGTGGTGACGTAGCCAAGTGTTTGTGCCGCCACCCGCCGGGCCTGCTTCTGCACGGTGTCTTCAAGGCTGGTGTTCGGAACGAGTGCGTACATCAGCGTGCAGTCCAGGGCGCGGGCCACTTCGGCCAGCTTGCCTAAGCTGATAGCGTCGTTGACCTCTGAGCGTTCGAGCTTCGCCACGCTTGGGCTGGAGATGTCCAAGCGGGTCGCGAGCGCTACCTGGCTCATGCCCAAACCGGTGCGGACAGCCCGGATCCAGCCGGCACGCGGGCGGGTCTGCACTGGGTCGATGCTCGCCGCTGCGAATTTCCTGTCGAGTTCTCGCCTTGCCTGGGCTGCCCGTTCACTTTTTCGCATCCCATTAGGGTAACAAAACCTAAGATCTTTTAACCTCTGAGAGCAACTTTTTTATTAGAACTAAAGCGTCATAGGCTAACATTTATTCTCATGAGGTCGAGGCGGTCGTCTGGTGATCCCGTCATCGGGTGTCACCATCGATGATGAGGACGTTCAAACGTTGCGTGATGCCGACCAGAGGTAGAGCACCCGACGCCCTTGTCGACACGAGCGTGGCAGTGGCGCTCGTTGTTGGCGATCACCAACAGCACGAGGCGACGGTTCAGGCACTCGGCGACCGGGTTCTCGGCCTTGCCGGGCATGCCGCCTTTGAGACGTTCTCTGTTTTGACGCGTTTGCCTCCCCCTGCTCGTCGGTCACCGGCAACGGTTGTGGAGTTGATCACGGCTAACTTCTCGGAGAGCCGGTTTCTTTCCCCTGGACGAGCGAGTGCCCTGTTGGCGCAACTCGTTGCGAGCGGGGTGGCGGGGGCTCGGTGTATGACGCTCTTGTCGGCTCGGCGGCGGCCGAGCATGGAATCGTTCTGGTGACCCGTGATCGACGAGCGCTCGACACCTATCGAGCCCTCGAGGTGGAGGTCGAGTTCCTGCTTGATCGGTAGATCATTGGCGAGCGAGTCAGATGTCAACCTCCCGAATCCGCTGCTCCGGTCCTGGCGATGCCCGTAGACTCAGCGGCCATGACGACGACTGAGGTTGAGGCTCTTGATGTGCGGTGGGATCTCACACACCTGCTGAACGGCAAGGGTGATGAGGCCATCGACGCGATGTTGGACGAAGCGGCTCGGTTGGCGTCCGAGCTCGCATCCAAGCGAGGGCAACTGGCCACCTTCGACGCTGGCGACCTGGCGGCGTTCATGACCGGGCTGGCGGAGGTCTCCGAGCTGATCGGCCGGGTGGGCTCGTATGCCGGGTTGGCGTTCTCGACCAACATGGCCGACCCGGCTCGGGGGGCTCTCGTGCAACGTGTGCAGGAGCGGGCAACGGCGATCAGTACCGAGTTGTTGTTCTTCGATCTCGAATGGGCGGCGCTCGACGACGATCGGGTTGCCGCTCTGCTCGCCGATGAACGGATGGCCTTCGCCCGCCACCACCTCGAGTCGGCTCGGCGCTATCGCCCCCACCTGTTGACCGAGCCGGAAGAGAAGATCCTGACCGAGAAGTCGGTGACCGGCTCCTCGGCTTGGGTGCGGCTCTTCGGCGAGTTGACCTCCGCCCTCGAGGTCAGAATTGACGGAGCAACCGTCACCCTCGAAGAGGCGCTTTCCCGCTTGGCGTCGCCTGATCGAGCCGTTCGACAGGCCTCGGCCGAGGCCGTGACGGCATCGCTCGAACCCGGTCTGCGCACCCGGGCCTTCATCTTCAACACCTTGTTGCACGACAAGGCCGTGAACGACCGACTGCGGAGCTATCCGAGTTGGTTGTCGAGCCGCAACCTCTCGAATGAGGCGAGTGACGAGTCGGTCGAGGCGCTTGTCGATGCCGTACGGCGCCGCTACGACATTCCTCAACGCTGGTACCGGTTGAAGGCCAAGCTGCTCGGCCTCGAACGCCTCGCCGACTACGACCGTATGGCGAGTCTCGAGACCGAGGACACTCCGATTGCGTGGGACGAGGCCCGTACGCTCGTGCTCGACAGCTATGAGTCGTTCTCGCCGCAGATGGCGACGGTCGCCAGGCGCTTTTTCGACGAGCGATGGATCGATGCTCCAGCTGTTCCCGGTAAGCGGCCTGGCGCGTTCTGCTCTTACACCGTGCCGTCGGTTCATCCATACGTGTTGGTTAACTACACCTCCCGCCGCCGAGATGTGCTCACTTTGGCGCATGAGCTCGGCCATGGACTGCATGCCTGGATGGCGCGCGAGCAGGGCATCTTCCATCAGTCCACACCGCTGACCTTGGCCGAGACGGCCTCGGTGTTCGGTGAGACGGTGGTGTTCGGCCGCCTGTTGGAAGCCACCGATTCGCCTCAGGCACGCCTCGCCCTGTTGGCAGAGAACATCGAAGGGGCCATTGCCACGGTGTTTCGCCAAACGGCGATGAACCGTTTCGAGAACCTGGTGCATGAGGCTCGTCGAGGCGAGGGTGAGTTGTCGGTCGAGCGATTCGGCGACCTTTGGGAGCAAAGTCAACTTGAGATGGTGGGTGACAGCGTCGATATCACCGAGGGCTACAGGTCATGGTGGTCGTACATCCCGCACTTCATCGGCACGCCGGGATACGTCTACGCGTATTCCTATGGGCAACTCCTGGCTTTGTCGGTGTATCACCGCTACGAGGAACAGGGGTCGGACTTCGTGCCCCGCTATTTGAACCTGTTGTCGTCGGGAGGGTCCATGGCGCCCGAGACCCTGGGCAACATCGTGGGCTGCGACCTGGCCGACCCGGGCTTTTGGGACGGAGGCCTCGACATCGTGGAAGCCAACCTCGACGCAGCCGAGACGGCAGCATTCGACGCTGGCTATCGCGAGTAGGGCGTAGACGATGGCTGAGTTGCGTATGGCCGGACAATTGGGTTCCGTGCCTGCCCGCGCTGTCAGCGATATACCAGGCATGGCTGTGGTAACCGCTGTGATCGTTCATCGCAGTCAACCGCAAGCTTGTGTGCGCACGGGTCAGGCGCTTGTGGCACAGGCCGAGCAAGCCGGGGTTAGCCTTCGTCTCGTGGTGGCCGACAACGGCTCGTCACCCGAAGCACTAGCGGTGCTACGAGCGGGGCTTCCCGGTGCGGATCTTCTCGAACTGGGGGCCAACACCGGGTTCGGTCCCGGTGCTAACGCTGGCCTGCGCCACTTCCTGGCGACCGATCCGGCGACGGCTGGCGACTGGGTGTTGGTCTGTCCCCATGACGCTTCACCCGAGGCACTCTGTCTGGAACGCTTGCTCACGGCCGTGGCGGCTCACCCCGGAGCAGGTTTGGCGAGCGCGGAGTACGGAGATACCTCGACCAACGTAAAACCCATGGTCCACAAGTACTGCGGTAGCTACTTGGTCCCGTCCCTACGCGTGCCCGGCTGGGAGGACTCCGGCTACCCACACGGCACTTTGATGGTGGCGAGTCGGGCCTGTCTTAATGACATCGGCCTGTTCGATGAGCGCTACTTCGCCTACTGCGAGGAGGCCGATCTCGGCGAGCGAGCCCGTCGCGCCGGCTGGCAGGTGGGGGTGGTTTGGGGCGCAGTTGTGCACAACCCCACCATGTCGTCCGAGGTGGGCGTGCCCGAATACCTCATGGTGCGCAACACCTTGTTCTTGGTGCGCCAACACTTCGGTCTTTACCGAGCAGCGGTTCTCTTCGCCCTCACCGCATGGATCACTCTCGTTGGGGTGATCGTTCCCTCACGCCAAACTCCCTACTGGCACCTCCGCGGCCGACTTTTGGCCATGCGTGACTTCCTACTGGGCCGGACCGGCCCGCCTCCCCGATGGTGACGTCCGTCTCGGCAGAGCTGGATACCCCCGCCATATCTTTATTTCTCTCCCCGATCCCTCCACATAACTGACGTATAACGTAACTTACTTCCCACGTAAGTTACGTAGGAAGTAAGTTACGTTATACGTCAGTTATACTGATGTCATCCATCATCAAGGGAGCGGGAATGACCATTTTTGTCAATCGTGTTCGAGAATTGGCGGCGCTTGATCGATGGTGGTCTGCACAGACGCAATCTGCGGTCGTTTGGGGTCGTAGGCGGGTCGGCAAAACCGCACTGATTCAACAGTTCATTGCCGACAAGCCGTCGATCTTCCATACCGGAGCTGGCCGTAGCTCTCTTGAAGAGCTTGCTCAACTGGCAGATCGTGTTCATGAGATGGATCAGAACAAATCATTGATGGGTGTCGCCCGCATGGGAATCGACCCAATGGGAGGCGGAGGTTCCGCATTGCGCGATCTCGCGGACCGTCCTTATGTCAGTTGGGATGACGCGCTTGATGACCTCGCTGGTCGTGCGCAGCAAAGGCCACTTTTACTGGTCCTAGACGAGTTTCCGGACTTGGTGGCGTCGTCACCGGAATTGCCAAAGGTCTTGCGTGCGTTTCTGGATCGTTCGACAGGAAAGACTCGACTTCGCATTTTGTTATGCGGCTCTGCTGTTCGATACATGCAGGCGCTGCAAGAAGAGCGGGAACCCCTCTATGGTCGCTTCGATCTTTCGCTGGACGTGCATCCATTTGCCCCCCATGAAGCAGCACTTATGCTCGAACGACTTTCGCCTCAGGACCGTGCCCTGGTCTATGGCATCGTGGGAGGAATCCCGATGTATTTGTCATGGTGGGATCAGGGTGAATCGGTCGAGGCAAACATCAGTCGGCTGGTCTGTCAGCCCGGCGCACGTTTGGTGGCCGAAGGGGAGTTCTTACTTCGAGCCGATCTTGACCGTGGTGACCTGGCACGCCAGGCCCTCTTTAGTATCGCCAATGGCGTGACCGAGTACGGACGGATCAAGGTTCAGATCAAGGCAGAGCCGGCTCGAACACTTGATCGGTTGATAGAGCTGCGCCTTGTCGAGAGACTCCTACCTGTCGGGGCTCCCGAGCGTTCAAAGCTGCGTCAGTATCGCATCGCTGACCCTTTCCTTTCGTTCCATCTCGGTGTCGCTTCTCGGTATCAGACCCAAATCGAGCGTGGTCTGGACGCCGCCATTGTTCCCGTTCTGGTCGAATCACTCGACGATCATATGGGAGGTGTTTGGGAAGAGGTATTCCGCCAACATCTGCGTCGTCTAGCTAACGACGGAACCCTCGATGTCGAGGGCGCTGTCGTTGCCGTCGGCTCATGGTGGGATTCATCGAGCAACAACGAGATTGATGCTCTTGTTCTCGCCGGACGTTCGGAGACCCCAGTCCTCGTAGGAGAAGCCAAGTGGACAAGGCGGCTCGATGCTCGCCGCACGGTTGAGCATCTCCATCGCAAGGTCAGGGATGGTCTGCATCTAGATCCTGACTTATTGCGCTATGCCGTCTGCGCTCGCGAGGGCTTCACAAATCTTCCGAAGGAGACACTGGCTTTCACTGCCGCCGACCTATTTGGGCTCCCGGGCGAGGGGCCATGAAGGCTGGGCCCCTAAACCGTTGAACGATCGCCATTGGAACGCTCACCGTCAGACGCAGTCACGCAGGTCTTCCTTCCAGGTTCGAAAGCGTGCGTGAGCAGTTCCGGTTGGACCGAGGCCATGCCCGGTGCCGTCGGCGAACAGGCGGAAGCTGAAGCTTCTTTCGAGGTTGTCGGACCAAATGGCGAGGTAGCGAGCATTTGCCTTGGCGGCAGGCCCAGCACGCCATAAGAGCCAGGAGCCGATCCGGCGTTTGTACATGGCGTCGGCCACACCGATGTCCTCGCCGAGGTTGCGCAAAGCCTGCGGTGCTTCGACCCAGGCGCTTGCCGGAATGTTGCGATCACGCACGGGCGTGGCTGGGAGGTCTTCGGTGTGAACCGGTGTGGGGTCGACAGGCCGCTCGTCGGCAGGAAGGGCCGGGCCGGTCACGAGGGCGACCAGTGCGTGACGAGGCCCTCGAGATCGGCAACCTTAGGCGGCTTGGCTGCTGCAGCCTCGGGCGTCGCTGAGCCGAGATACAAAAAGCCCACGATGGCGTCTCGTTCGCTCAGGCCTAAGGCCGCTTTCACTGGCTCGTCATAACAGCAGTCGCCCGTGCGCCACATGGACCCGTACCCCAAGGCGGTCGCCGCCAACAGTGCGTTCTGACAGGCGGCAGCGGTGGCAGCAACTTGTTCGATCATGGGAATTTGCATCTTCGAGGAGCCACCTTCTTGACGGGCGGCCGCAACGATGACGACGGTGGGGGCTCGGCCCAGCTTGGTGCGATCCTTGGTGGCTTTCGCCTCCTCGACGGCGACCCCCTCAATCTCGCAGCGGGCTCGATAGGCCTCTTCCAACACGTGGCCGAAGCACTCCTTGGCCACACCCTCCAACACGGTGAAACGAAAGGGGCGCAACTCCCCATGATCGGGAGCACATGCTGCTGCCTCCAAGATGGAGCGAAGATGTGCGGGTGTCGGTCCGGGCTCGACGAGGCGTCCGATTGAGCGGCGAGCAGCAATGGCATCAAGGGTGTCCACCAGCTCAGGATACCGGCGGCCCCTACCAGCCTCGCTCGACCCACTCGTCGAGGTGCGGACGTTCGGTGCCAACGGTTGTGTCAGTTCCATGTCCTGGCAACACGATTGTGTCTGAGGGGAAGGTCAATAGGCGGCGATCGATGGCTTCGATGATCTCGGCAAAGTGATCGGGGTTGCCCTCAGTATTGCCAGGACCTCCCGGAAAGAGGGTGTCTCCACTGAATAACAGCGGAGTGTCTTCCACCTTGAAACAGATCGATCCCGGTGTGTGGCCAGGGGTAGCGATCGAATGAATGCGCAAGCGGCCAATCTCGATTATCGACTCATCTTCGAGAATGAAGTCATAGCTGTCCAACATCGCTGCATCGGCACCGGTTACCCCTACCTCATAGCCCGCATCACGTACTGCGGGTATGGCTTGAATGTGATCCCAATGGCCATGAGTCTCTACCACTTTGCGAACCCCCAGTCGCTGGCAGAGTTCGAGTAAAAGTTCGTGCTCATTAGCTGCATCGATCAAAACTGCTTCACCGGTTTCTCTGCAACGGAGCACAAAAACGTTGTTTTCAAAGGGTCCAACGATAACTTTGTGGACCTCAATCAGGCTGTCTTCATAGTGCAATGTGTTTGTTGTCATCATGCACCCCTCTCATTTTTGGTGGCTCGCCTCGACGCCTGACCCTCTGGTCTAGTAAACATTGCGACGTATTGCATTACATCCAAGCCGTACATGATCTACGCGTCCAAGGGGGCCCTAGGTGAATTTCGCATTTTCTGAGGAGCAAGAAGAGCTTCGTAGTACGGTCCGTTCGTTTCTGGAGCAGAAGTCTCCTGAGTCTGAAGTTCGTCGTCTTATGGATGGTGACGCTGGCTATGACGAAACCGTTTGGAAGCAAATGGGTGAGCAGTTGGGCCTTCAGGGCTTGGCCATCCCCGAAGAGTTTGGCGGCTCGGGCTTCGGCTTCGTCGAACTGATCGTCGTTCTTGAAGAGATGGGTCGCTCTTTGCTGTGCGCTCCATACTTCTCGTCAGTGGTTCTGGCTGCCAACACCTTGATTCATTCAGGTGACGATGCCGCCAAGAAAGAACTTCTTCCTGGTATTGCTACGGGCGAGACGATTGCTACTTTGGCCTTTACTGAAGACAATGGTCGTTGGGACGAGGCTGGTATCACCACGACTGCCACCAAGGCAGGCGATGGCTATGCCATCTCTGGTTCGAAGATGTTCGTGCTCGATGGTGCAATTGCGAGCCTCATTCTCGTGGCAGCACGAACCGGTTCGGGCGTAAGTATCTTTGCCGTAGATGGTGCCGCCGCTGGCCTGACCCGTACATCGCTTGTCACCATGGACCAGACTCGCAAGCAGGCCCGTATTGATTTTGAAAGTACCCCTGCTCGCCTCATTGGCGCTGAAGGTAAGGGCTGGGCCGTAATGGAGCGTGTTCTAGACCTTGCAGCGGTGGCCTTGGCTGCTGAGCAGGTCGGTGGTTCTCAAGTGTGTCTCGATATGGCTGTTCAATACGCCAAGGATCGGGTGCAGTTCGGTCGCCCCATTGGTTCGTTCCAGGCCATCAAGCATAAGTGCGCAGACATGCTGCTCGATGTTGAGTCGGCCAAGTCTGCTGCTTACTACGCCGCTTGGAGCGCCGCTGAGCTAAACGACGAGCTTCCCGCTGTCGCCAGTCTGGCCAAGGCATTTTGTTCAGAGGCCTATTTCCACACTGCTGCCGAGAACATCCAGATTCACGGCGGCATCGGCTTCACCTGGGAGCACCCAGCCCATCTCTATTTCAAGAGGGCCAAGACCTCCGAATTGTTCCTTGGAGACCCGACTTATCATCGTGAACTTTTGGCCCAGCGAATTGGGCTGTAGAATCAGGGGTAACACCCAACCCACAGAATGGCCCGGCGCAAGTCGGGTCATTCTGCTTTTAGGACCCGAGACAAAACTACTTGCGCGGCCGAAGGCCGAAAGTGAATACACCACAAAGGTTAAACATGTAAGCGCCGCGCAAGTAGTTTTGTCACTGGTTCTTAGAGATCCTTGCTTTTAGCGGGCAGCGGAGAATGACCTAGCCTGCGGCGATGCAGATCGTTGCGGTGGTTCTGGCCCTTGTGTCGACGTTTGTGATTGCGGCAGTAGTTATAGGCCGTGAGGTGAATCGACTCATCGAACAGGCACCTCGTCCGATCTTCGATTTAGATGAAGCAGTTGTTTGGGTATCGGAGCGATTGCCGTTTGAGGTCAGTGCAGTGCTGAGCTATGACGATGTTCGCCATATTCTGGTCGGTTATCTTGACGAGCTGAGCGTTCAAGAGACAGCGCCTGATTATGAGACCTTTGTAGTCGATGAAACCGCCGTTTCTGCCATCATGACCAGTGCTAACGATCTGGGGTTAGAACTCACAGTCGCCCACGTTCGTGCGGTTATTGAGCTACAGGTCGATTACCTTGGGGCCATTGGCGCGGCCGGGCCGCCTCAGGTGCTTTGAGATGGCAGACAACCGATGGCTTGCCGATGGCATGGCACGAGGAAGTGAATATGACGACCGTTTTGCCAAGCTCGCAGCAACGGGAAAAGACATGCATGGTGAGGCCGATTTTGTGGCGTCGTTTGGTTTTAATTCGGTGCTTGACGCGGGATGCGGCACTGGAAGAGTAGCCATTGAGCTGAGCTGCCGAGGAATAGACGTGGTAGGCGTTGACCTCGACCCAGCCATGCTAGATGCGGCACGATCCAAAGCATCTGAGCAAACCTGGATATTGGGAGACTTGTCCTCTTGTGCAGTTACCGAGCATGGGACTGGTGAAATACGTCATTTTGATGCGGTTGTTATGGCTGGCAACGTGATGATATTTCTCACGCCCGGCAGTGAATCTGTTGTGGTGGCCAACATGGCTCACCACCTCAATCCTGGAGGGTATTTAATAGCGGGGTTTCAGCTTCATCCAGGTCGATTAAGCCTTGATGAATATGACCACGCTGCCCTCGCTGCTGGTCTTGTATTCGTGGAGCGATGGGCGAGCTGGGGCCGTGAGCCGTTTATTCCAGAGACTAATTATGCGGTTTCGGTTCATCAGCTGAGCTGAAAAGCTCAGCGCTTTGGTCATTAGGGCCCGAGATGAAACAACTTGGGCGGCCAGAGGCCGAATAGTGAGCCCCACCAAGGAAAACTTGTGATATGCCGCGCTTGGGCGGCCGAAGGCCGAAAGTGATTACACCACAAAGGTTAAACATGTAAGCACCGCTCAAGTATTTTGTCACTGGTCCTGAGTTGCTCTCTGCTAAATTTCGAGGCATGTCCCGACCGATCAAGTTTGAGCATTTTCGTTGGGTGGGCGATAAGCGTGTCCAGCGTGTCCACGATCTAGATAATTCCGTTGATGCATGTGGCATCGATGAATTGATGGAGGCAGAGACCTTTATTGGCTTTGGGCCTGACACCCTGGTTGAAGCCCGTAATCGTTGTTATAAACCGTGCCTGCATTGCGCAACGAGTGACGCTGCGTAGCCTAGAGCGTCCGCCGATAGGCGGGTCACACGCAAGGTGCGCCTATCGGCTGAGCATCTTAGGCCTAAGCCGTGCATGACTCGTTTCAAAGCGATGGTCTTCGACTCGCTGCTCACCTGAGCGAGTCAACAGCACGAAAGGCAACATCTTTTAGGCCCGGTTTATTGTTGTGTCATGGCTTCCCTGTGGGGATGGGCGATGCCGAAAATGCTGCCCGTACTTATCCCGAATTGGCAGATCGGATTGCTGGCGAGACGGGTTGGACGGTATTGACGTTCAACTTCCGGGGAACCGGAACATCTGAAGGCGATTTCTCTTTGCAAGGTTGGCTCGATGACATCGGTGCCGCTATTGGCCACCTGCGAGGTGCGGGTGGAGCCGATGAGATTTGGATTGCTGGGTCTAGCACCGGCGGTTCGTTGGCGATCTGTGCCGCTGCAAATGATCCTGAAGTGCGTGGAGTGGCAGCACTCTCGGCACGAGCCGATTTTGATGACTGGGCTGAACACCCCCGCCTATTTCTTGAACACGCTAGAGATGTTGGGGTAATTAAACAGGTTGGCTTTCCGTCAAACGTTGATCAGTGGGTGCGTGAGTTCAAACATATTCACCCCGTCGATCTCGTTGATAAGTTGGCTCCCCGACCGTTGTTGTTGGTGCAGGGTTCTGATGACGAGATCGTCCCACCCTCAGATGCTCGTTTATTGGCTGACTATCACGGCAGTGCTGAACTCCATATGATTGGGGGGGCGGGACACCGGCTACGCCATGACCCGCGGGCTATTGCGGTTTTGTTGGCCTGGATTGAACGTCAATCTCCGGTTTATCAACAAACGCCCGAGTCAGACAACAATGAGTCAGACGGCGGCGAGCCGTTCGTCGATGACCTTTCGTAGGGTGCTAGCGGCTTCCATTGGGTTGGGTGCTTCGGTAAGCCAGCGCACCACTACGAACCGCTGTGCGCCAGCCTCAATCAAGGTGTCTATGTTGTCTGGGGTCACACCGCCTGTGATGAAGAAGGGCTGTGAAGTAACACCAGCGGCGTAGCGGACGTAGCCAAGGCCAGTGCCTGGTCGTCCGGGTTTTGTTGGGGTCGCCGCAACGGGGCCTACTGAGATGTAGTCGACTGGTTCACTTGTCGAGGCGTCTAGTTCGACTGGAGCGTGGGTGGAAAGTCCGACGATGGCATTAGGTCCGAGAACGCGTCTGCACACTGCGGGGGTTACATCATCTTGGCCAACGTGGACTCCGTCGGCTTTAACTTCGAGCGCGATGTCAGGGCGGTCATTCATGATGAATGGAACGCCAAGATCACGACAGACCCGTACGGCCAAGCGGGCCCTAGTGGTTAGGGGCCCAGCGTCGAGGTGTTTGTCACGCAATTGCACTAGGTCAACGCCGCCTGCAACACATGCGCTTAGAAACGCTTCGAGGTCTGGGCGATCGGGTGTGCAGAGATAGAGCCGCCGGTTGGCTAGTAGTGGATGAACCGCAGGTGGGGTGACAAATGCTTCAACCACCAGCGACAGCCTTTACTAATTCCACGCGATCGCCATTGACCAACACGGTGGTAGAGGTTTCGGTGCGGGCAACGGGCATGCCGTTGCGTTCTGTTACGACCCATTTGGCGTCGAGATCTAGTTGCGCAAACAGATCGGTCATGGTCGCACCGTCATTAACTTCGACCGTTTTACCGTTGACGATGATGGTTGAAGCCAATGTTTGGGCCCTACCCGTCCTTGCCTTTGCCGGCAGCCTTCATGGCTTTCTTAAACGCCCGAACCTGTAGAAGGGATTCCGGGGAGTCGACGTCAGCGACAGAGCGATGTTTCTTATCAGAGAACGGTATAGAAGCTGCTTCCCATCCGGGTGGACGCACGCCCATGCGTTTGGCTAAGAGGGCCAAAAAGATACGCGCCTTCTCATTCCCAAAGCCTGGTAGTGCCTGTAGGCGATCGAGAAGGTCATCGCCCGTGGTTGCTTTGGTCCATATGTTGTCAGCTTTTCCGCCATAGTTGTCGACCAGCATCTGGCACAGCAATTGGGTCCGCTTTGCCATTGTGTTGGGGTAGCGATGCAGCGCAGGTTTTTCTCGAAATACCGCTTCAAGTTCATCAGGAGACATCGCAGCGATCTTCTTTGCATTCAGCTTTCCACCAAGGCGCTCAGCAAGTTTGGCGGGGGCAGCAAAGGCCCATTCCATGGTGACTTGTTGGTCAAGCAACATGCCGATGAGCAATGCCAACGGGTCACGAACCAAAAGTGAATCTGCTTTGGGGTCACCAGTGATCGGAAGAACAGCGGTCTTGGCCATGGGTCAGACGTTAGCGGTTATAAAATTAGATTCAGGCAATAAGTGGGTCGATTGACGAGGGGTCTATGCCATAACGAGCGATGGCATCATCGACGACACTGGGTTCGACCTTGCCATCTATGCATAAACCGTGGAGGACGCCCACCACGATGTGGGCAGCATCGGTTTCAAAGTGACGCCGTAGTGCCTCGCGGGTGTCGCTTCGTCCAAAGCCATCGGTTCCGAGAGCAAGATAGGTCCGAGGAACCCATCGGCTGACTTGGTCGGGCACTGATTTCATGAAATCGGTGACGGCAATCACCGGACCTTGTGAGTCTTCAAGCATGTGAGTTACCCAGGGCGTGCGGGGAGGCTGTGATGGGTGAAGACGGTTCCATCGTTCGACACCAAGTGCGTCTTCTCGTAACGCTTTGTACGAAGTGGCAGACCAGAGCTCAGCGCCGATGTTGTAATGCTCGCTAAGTTGTTTTTGCGCCTCTTGAGCTGCTGGCCAAGCAGAGCCCGAGAACATGATCGTCGCTTGGGTGGCTAGACCATCGGGGGCCTCAGAGAAGCGGTACAGACCGCGAACAATGCCCTGCTCAGCTCCCTCGGGCATGGTGGGCATGACATAGGCCTCGTTGTAGAGAGTGAGATAGTAAAAAATGTCTTCGCCATCACCGATCATGCGACGACACCCATCTTCTATAAGCGTTGCCAGCTCATAGGCAAAGGCAGGGTCGTAGGCCGCACAGTTGGGCACTGTTGAGGCGAGCACCAAACTGTGGCCATCTTCATGCTGGAGCCCCTCGCCGTTCAAGGTGGTGCGTCCCGCGGTGGCACCAAGTAAAAAGCCTCGCCCTCGTTGGTCTCCAAGGCTCCAGATGAGATCGCCCACCCGCTGGAACCCGAACATGGAATAGAAGATGTAGAAAGGCAGCATCGAGATGCCATGTGTTGCATATGCCGTTGCGGCAGCAATGAAGCTCGACATGGCACCGGCCTCGGTGATGCCTTCTTCAAGAATTTGACCTGACTGAGATTCTCGATAGGTCAACAACAAGTCGGCATCAACTGGTTCGTAGACCTGACCAAGCGCGGCATAAATACCGATCTCACGAAAGAGTCCATCGAGGCCAAATGTACGGGCTTCATCAGGGATGATCGGCACGACTCGCTGACCAATAGTTTCGTCACGAATCAGATTGCGTAGCATGCGAGCGAAGACCATCGTGGTGGAGACCTCTTGGTTTTTAGAACCACTGCGAAATTCAACAAATGTTTTGGGGTCGGGAATATTGGGCAGACCCAACGAGCGACGGTGCCTGATGATTCGCTTAGGGACGCTGCCGCCGAGGGCTCGGCGACGCTCCACCATGTATTGATATTCGGGACTGTCTGGCGGGGGGCAGTAATAAGGCGGAAGGCCTTCTTCGAGCGCACTGTCAGGCACTTCTTCTTCAAGAAAGAGCCGATCTCTAAATGCCTTGATCTGAGCCGTTTCCATTTTCTTGATTTGGTGGGTCGCATTGCGCCCCTCGACGTCGGGGCCAAGCGTCCAGCCCTTGATCGTTTTCGCCAAGATCACAGTCGGCGCACCTTCATGTTCAACCGCTGCTTTATAGGCGGCATAAAGCTTCCGGTAGTCGTGACCGCCTCGTGGCAAGTTGCGCAGATCTTCATCGCTGAGATGGTCGACCATCTTACGCAGCCTTGGATCAGGGCCAAAGAAGTGTTCTCGAATGTATGCGCCAGATTCAACCGAGTATTTCTGGAACTGTCCGTCGACCGTGGTGGTCATCTTGTCAAGCAGCACCCCGTCTATGTCTCGCGCAAGAAGTTCATCCCATTTGGTTCCCCAGATGGTCTTAATCACGTTCCATCCAGCACCTCGAAACACCGCTTCGAGTTCTTGGATGATCTTTCCATTGCCACGCACGGGCCCATCGAGGCGTTGAAGGTTGCAGTTGACGACAAACGTCAGATTATCGAGACGTTCGCGCGCTGCGATCGATAGAGCGCCGAGTGACTCAGGCTCGTCGCACTCGCCATCGCCTAGAAAACACCAAACCCGTGAACCACTGGTATCGACAATTTGGCGGTTGTGCAGATAGCGATTGAACCGGGCTTGATAGATGGCAGTGAGTGGGCCTAGTCCCATCGACACCGTGGGGAACTCCCAAAAGTCTGGCATGAGCCGGGGGTGTGGGTAGCTGGAAAGTCCATTGCCACCGACCTCTCGGCGAAAGTTGTCGAGCTGGTCTTCTGTGAGTCGACCTTCTAAAAATGCGCGTGCATAAATACCAGGAGCGGCGTGGCCTTGAAAGTAGATCTGGTCACCCGCTCGACCGTCATCTTTTCCACGGAAGAAATGATTGAAGCCCACTTCATATAGAGATGCCGATGAGGCGTACGTTGCGAGGTGACCACCAATGCCATCGGAGTGTTTGTTGGCACGCACCACCATTGCCGCAGCGTTCCAGCGGATGTAAGCCCGAATGCGTCGTTCAAGATGTTCATCACCTGGAAACCAGGCTTGTTCTTCAGGCGGAATGCTATTGACATAGGGGCTAGAAACGGTTGCAGGAATGCCAACCTGCAGCGCACGCGCTCGCTCTAGAAGTTTGGCAACGATGAACTGTGCCCGGGTCTTGCCCCTGTGATTGACGACTGCATCGAGACTGTCGAGCCACTCTTGAGTTTCGACTGGGTCAATGTCGGGAAGCTGTTGGACGAAGCCGTCAAAGATCATCCCGCCATGCTCGCACCCCCACAGGCATTTCGCGCGCCATTTCTACGGGTTATTGCGACATGTCGCTGACGCTCTAGGTTGAGTGGTTGCGTAACGTGGCCCATTCCAGCGCCCGGGTTATGTCGGTTGCGGTAACAATGCCGACCAAATGCCCTCTTTCGATGACGAGTACGCGGTTCTCGGGGCCTTGCATGCGTCCAATTAAATCGACCAGTCGATCGTTGGGATCTGCAGTTGGAATTTCCTCGATCGCACGTGCGACGTCTTTGACAGTTAGTTCACGACGCTGAATCAGTGGAATGCCCTTTATGTGGGCAAGGGTCACTAAACCGGTCACGGACCCCGTCTCGTTAACGATAGGAAAGGCTGAAAAGCGATGACGAAAGGTGTATTCCTCAAGGAGGTCTTCGATACTTATGTCGGGTGTCACGGTTACTGGCTCAGGGGTCATGACTTCGCAAACCTTCGTGTCTTTTAAGACATCTCGCAGCAGGACCCCCTCTTCTTCTGCGCGTGCTGCACCCAGGAGAAACCATCCAAGAAAGACAAACCATAGGCCACCCAGCGATCCGCCAGCTGCAAATTCCAGCAGCCCTAACGAGATAAGAAAGTAACCAAAAAAGCGGCCAGCCCGGGCTGCTGTTCTTGTGGCCTGAATGCGGTCACCGTTACGTAGCCACAAAAAGGCCCGAAGAACCCGTCCACCGTCAAGCGGATAGGCGGGCGCAAGATTGAACAGAGCTAGCACGATGTTGATGCGGCCAAGCCATGCGGGGACACGACTGACGAGTCCAGAAGCACCGACGGAATCGATCAACAGAGCAACCGAGATAAACATCAACCCGATTCCCAGGCTAATAGCAGGTCCTATCGCTGCAACCCGTAGTTCAGAGCGAGCACTGGAAGCCTCGCCGCCCATCTTTGAAACACCACCAAACAGCCACAAGGTGATGCCTTCGACCACTATTCCCGACCGCCGTGCGAGGAGGGAATGGCCCATCTCATGGGCCAAAAGCGAGCTGAAGAACAGTGTCGCTGTTACTAGGCCGGTGATCCAGTAGGCCAGATGACTTTGCTCTGGTACTTCTTGTGGGAATACTTCGGTGGCCAGACTCCAGGTAATGAGCCAAAAGATAACGAGCACACTCCAATTAATGCCCACTCGAATACCGGCGATTCGCCCAAGACTTAGGTTCTCTTCCACGGGATTGCTCCGATTCTCAAGATGAGAGCCGAAAGTGCCACGGCACCATGGTGGGCCGCCAGGGTCTTTGCGCCCTAATTTATGGGCGTTTTTACGTGTTGGACTTTGCCCCGGTGCTCTCTTCAGCTAGGGCAAGGTCAATCTCGTCTTCGAGGGGTGCATCGACGTCGTCTAGCAACACAGAGAGGGGTTCGCTCTCGCTTTCGATGCTGAGAGTGGGCAATATCTTGTCGAGCCAACGGGGAAGCCACCAGTTAGCTGGGCCGAGCAACTCCATTGTTGCGGGCACAAGCAACATGCGTACCACCGTGGCGTCAATGAAAATTGCACAAGCGAGGCCAAGGCCGAACAGCTTGATGACTCGATTGTCGCCAAGAACGAAGGACAAGAATACCGAAATCATGATGGCCGCAGCAGCGGTTATCACTTTGGCCGTGGTGGCTAGACCGTCGGCGACAGACACAGCGTTATCATTTGTTCGAATCCACTCTTCACGTACTCGAGAAAGTAGAAACACCTCGTAATCCATCGATAGTCCGAAGAGGATCGCAAACATCATCATGGGCGCAAACGATTCGATGGGCCCTACTCGGTCGATGCCTATTAGGTCTTTGCCCCAACCCCATTGGAAGACAGCAACGACTACTCCGTAAGCCGCGCTGATGGAGAGCATATTCATGATGGCAGCCTTTAGAGGTACCAACAGCGAGCGGAACACCACCATTAAAAGCAGGAAAGAAAGCACGATCACAGCGCCGATGAACAACGGTAAACGTTTGGCTAGGTGGTTTCCCATGTCGGCGAACAAAGCGGTGACACCACCGACGTGTACTTCAAGATCAGTGCCGTCAATAGCCTCTGGAATTACCTTGTTGCGTAGTCTGGTGATGAGTTCTTCAGTGCGTTCATCTTGTGGCGAGGTTTTTGGGTAGACGATGAGAATCGCAGCGTCCCTCTTCTCATTAGGTATGACAGGCAGGACACGATCGACGTTGTTTTCTTCTCCGATTGCTGTCGCTAGAGCATTCATCGTCTTCATGTCGCTGGCCTCATCGCCAGTATTGCCAGCGCCAGGCAAGGTTGCAGCTAACAGAAGTGGGCCATTACGCCCAGGCCCGAAGCCTTCGGTCAAAAGATCATAAGAACGACGTGTGGTCATTGATCTTGGGTCGTTGCCAGCATCAGCAGAACCCAGACGAATTGAGAGCGAGGGCACCGACAGGGTGAGAAGGATGGTGAGTCCAACGGTTGCTCCAAGCCAGGGGTGACGCTGGATAAAACGACTCCAGCGGAACCATCTGGATTCGCGATGTGCACTTTCATCAGTACGAATCCCTGGAATGTGCAATCGGTCGATCGAGTGACCCACGAAACCCAACACGGCAGGGAGAAGCGTTACCGACGCAATAATCGTGAGCAACACAACCACGGCGGTCGCCATGGCAAGGCCGCGGACAAACGGTAGGCCCATCAGCAACATGCCAAGCAGAGAGATGATGACGATCGTTCCTGCAAAGACAACCGCACGTCCTGAAGTGTTTATTGATGTGGTGGTCGCTTCTTCGGGGCTCAGACCAGCATGGAGACCTTGGCGATAGCGCGTGACGATGAACAGCGCGTAGTCGATGCCAACGCCCAAACCGATCATCGATGCCATAGGAGTCACAAAGAAAGGAAGATCGATAACGGTCAGCGACAAGGTGATAAGTGCCATTCCGGTACCGAGTGCAAACAACGCCGTCATGATTGGCAGCCCCATTGCCACGACGGAACCAAAGGTCAAGAGCAAAATAACCGCAGCAAGAACCAGGCCTCCGCCTGAGTCTTGGGCTGAGCTTGCTTGTTCTAGAAACTGAATTACAACGCCGCCGAGTTCAATCTGAAGGTCATCGCCGTCGGCTTCAGTGGCCAGTTCTCTCATGGAGTCAATGGTTGACTTCGGCACCTCGGGCCCTTGTACGTCGAATTGCACTGCGGCAAATGCGATTGTGCCATCGGGTGAGGTAGCGAATTCGGGCGGCAACAGGTAAGGGGAACGGACGCCTGAAACATGAGGAAGTTTTTCTACTTCTGTAAACACACGTTCCATGCGGGCTTTGATGCCGGGGTCAGTGATTTTTTGCGAACCCATTGTTGTGAAGGTGATGTCAGCAGTAGAACCCGAAAAAGCAGGGAAGCGCTCGAGGAGAAGGTCAAAAGCTTTCTGCGATTCTGCACCTGGCAGTTTGAAGTTGGTCGCGAACTCACCGCCAGACGTGAAGGCGAGAGCTCCTGTTACGGCTAAGGAAAGGACCCAGCTAATGACGACAAACTTCCGTTTGCGATAACACCATCTCCCCAGACGTTCCATTGATTATCTCCTGTTGATGTTCATCGTGATGGCCTGATTTAGTACTTACTCATTTGTACATGCTGTCTACGCCGCGTGACCAGTTTTGATACAAACAGAGCAACAAAAAGTCCTTGTCGCATTGTCATGCCCTCATTCACTACAGTGCGCTCATGGATTTCGAACTCCCCGCAGAAGACGACCCTCGCCGCATTTCCGTTCGCACATGGCTTGTCGATAATCCTTCGCCCTCTGGGCGTCAACTGGCTGAAGCGGGTTATGTCGTGCCTCACTGGGTTGCGCCATGGGGTCTCGATGCAGACCCAATTCACCAATTGATCATTGATGACGAGTTGAAACGTGCTCGGGTGGGACGCCCCATGAACCCAATTGGTATTGGTTGGGCTGGCCCTACGATCGTGCACGCTGGCACGCCTGAACAAAAAGAGCGCTACCTCTTTCCTCTGTTGGCAGGCGAAGAAATGTGGTGTCAGCTATTTAGTGAACCTGGTGCGGGGTCTGATCTTGCCAACTTGGGTACACGCGCCATTCGTGATGGCGACGAGTACATCGTTAATGGTTCAAAGATCTGGACCTCTCTTGCTCAGTGGTCGAAGTTCGGAATTCTCATTGCCCGGACCAACCCTGATGCAGTGAAGCACAAGGGCGTTTCGTATTTCATCTGCCCAATGGATACTCCTGGAATTGAGATTCGCCCGATCATCGAGATGACTGGTGGACATACCTTTAATGAGGTCTTTTTTACTGACGTGCGCATTCCTGCAGAGAACTTGGTCGGACAAGAAAACGAAGGTTGGACCTTGGCAAAGGTGACTCTTGGCAACGAACGGGTTTCGTTGTCTGGCGGCGGAGCGCTTTGGGGTAACGGCCCATCTGCTGTTGATTTGATTGACCTGGTCCGCAAGCAAGGTGGAGTCAGCGACCCGGTCCTTCGTCAAAAGGTCGCGAAGCTTCACATTGAGGCAGAGATCCTTCGTCTCATCCGCCTTCGTACTGTGACAGCAGCGATCAAGGGCCGTCCTCCTGGACCCGAGGCCTCAGTGCGCAAGGCACTATCTGATGAACATGGCCAGAACATCATGGGCTTGGCGAAAGAACTTTCGGGTGCAGGCGGCATGCTTGCAGATCATGGCCCTCTGGGAGCACCTGCAGACATGTGGCATCATGGGTTCCTTTTTGCCCCAGCCTTGACTGTTGGCGGGGGAACTTCTGAGGTGCAGCGCAACATTATTGGCGAACGCGTGCTCGATCTTCCTCATGACATCGATGTAGAGGCTGGCAAGTCGTGGAGTGGAGCAAGGCGGACGCAAACGGTCTGAGGGCCCGCACCTACGCTTGGCTTATTAGGTGGATTACACTTACTGGAAATTCACGTGAGAAGGAAGCTGAACGTGGTAGGTCTAACTTACTGCTAATTGCTCATAGCATTTGGTGGCCAAGAGCACTATCGACTCATATCCAGCTGGGAGAATAAGCACACAGTGGCATACGTAAACGCAATCCTGGTGGGCATCTTTACTGGTGGTGCTTACGCACTGATAGCCGTCAGCATCACGCTGATGTTTCGTTCAACAGGTGTGTTGTCCTTTGCTCATGCCGCTTTTGCTTCGGTTGGGGCCTACGTTTATGCCGATCTTGCGGGTTCGCGTGAATGGCCCCCAATAGTTGCCGCTGTGGTGGCAATGGTGATCACGATGGCATATGGCATGGCCGTTGAACGCATAGCCATTAGGCCGGTGCGTCATAGCTCAAGCACGACCAAGCTGATCGCTACGTTGGGTGTATTGGCGCTGACTACTGGTTTGTTGTTGCTTGTCTACGGCTTTGAACCCACGAGCGCACCGCTGTTGTTGCCTGATCGTTTGATATCTCTCGGGTCGTTGCGCATTACCTATCAACAGGTAACCGTTCTGATAGTTGCTGCAATTTCGGCAGGAGTGTTGGGTTGGTTCTTGCAGACAACACGGTTTGGTATAGCGGTGCGTGCGGTGGCACAGAACGCCGAGACAGCTCGGCTTATGGGAGTGTCGCTGACCCAGGTCGCCCGCTTCAACTGGCTCTTAGGTTCAGCACTTGCTGGCATCACTGGTATTTTGCTGGCACCGTTGTCGCCCGTTACGGCAGCGACCTTCACTTTGTTGTTGGCCAAGGCGTTAACCGGAACCCTTTTCGGTGGCCTGATGTCGTTGCCGCTTGCGTTCGCTGGTGGCATAGCAGTGGGTGTTTTAGACAGCCTTACGATTATGAAGAGCTCAAGCCCAGGTGCCAAAGAATTGGTCACCTTGTTCGTTGTGGTCGCACTTCTTGTGTTCAGCAAGACCTGGGCACCAGAGATGATCACTGCACCTGCAGCCGAGATGAAACGCCCCAACCTTGTGCTTGACCGTATTCGCCAAACTATTGCGGGTCCATGGAGTCGACTTGGCCCTCGTGCACCGCTAATAGTTGCGCTATCCATTCTCGGGCTTCTTATTGCAAACCAGATTCAACAAGGCAATACGAGTTCTAATTATTGGGGTTTCGTTGGAGCTCGGGGTCTGTTTTTCATCATTGAGGCGTTGAGTTTGGTGGTTCTAGTGGGCTGGGGCGGACAGGCAAGCTTGATGCACGGCGCTTACGTAGGAATTGGTGCCTTTACTACTGCCTATCTTGTTGTTGAGCGAGGCGTGCCTTTAGAATTGGCGATTGTTTTGGCTGGCGTAGCTGGAATGTTCATGGGGCTCTTGGCTGGGTTACCGGCGCTTCGTCTTTCAGGTTTGCAGTTTGGTATTGCATCTCTTGCCTTTGCGGGGGCAGCATCAGAGTGGTTATTCAGGCGTCCAGAACTGCCTAAGTCATTGCCTCGCGGTACCTTCTTTGGCGTCGACCTTTTCGACGACTTCAATCTTTTTATGGTCATGCTTCCAATAACCATCATCTTGTACGTGGTGGTATGGAACCTTCGAAGATCGACGTTTGGACCGTTGCTGTTGTCTGCTAGAGATGCCGGTACCACCGTTGCGCATTTTGGTGCCGACCCTAAACGCACTCGCCTCGCCGCATTCATGATGGCCTCATTCATAGCCTCTATGGGCGGGGCCTTGTATGGCGTTTTGTTGACTCGGTTTACTCCATTTGATTTCTCGCTAATTCTGTCAATCACACTTTTATTGAATGCAGTAGTCGGTGGCATCGAGTCGATGAGCGGTCCATTGATTGCTGGCATTGTTTTTGGCATCGTTCCTCAACTTATTCAAAAGGAATCAGGTCCGAGTGCGAGCGCTTTGCCCGATGTCATAGCGGGAGCGACGGTCATTTTGTTGGTCGCCCTTCGACCTCGTGGTCTTGCTTCGATCTTTGAACGTCCAAAATCTCGGGGGCCAACAGATGGGTCGGTTGAACAGCCAGCTGTAACCCATCGAGGTGCCCATAGCGGACGTTTCGATTTCGTGATTGGCCGACGTGAAAAGAATCCAAGGACGTCGCCATATGTTGGGAATGGGGCTCAAGGGCAGGTAAGCAAAACAACAGTTGACGACACGGCAGTGATTACGGTAGGGCCTAAGCAGGAAGCTGGCTTACCTGTGGGGAAACCCTCTATAGACATGTCAGGGTCGCCACCAGTAACTCGAACCATGAAAGGGAATCGCCAATGAGGTGGATACGTGCAGTATCTGGAGTTTTCGGCTCCGGCCTCTTGGTCGCATCTCTCGCGGCGTTCCCCGTAAGGGCTCAAGAAACCACATCGACCACTGTTGCGGCCAAGGCCGGCTCGAAGCCTCCTCCCACTTCGTTTGTGGTTGAGACCACCGCATCGGCGATACAGCTAGATCTTTCCGCTCCGACTTTGCTTCCGCTTGATATCAACATCGGCATTGGATACGCGGGTACTAACTTCAACAGCCAGCCATTGATTAAGACCAATGCAGCACCTCTCTACCTTCCTTTGCTTGCTTCATTGGGTCTTTTGGGTGGTTGGGTGGGCGTGCCTGACCTCGTTATTGGTTTGTTGCCGAGCCTCGTAGTCGGGCTACCGACATTGTGGGGGCTACCTCAATTGCCGCTTGATCAAAAGAAGCTTGCAGAGACTGTCGAGCCAGCGCGGCCTATCTTGAAAGATCTTTGGCCCAAGAAAGAGCCAGTTCTTGGTTGTGAGAGTTTTTACCCTGGCGATGTGGCGCAGGCTGAGTGTGGCGGGCGGGCCGAAGATGTCTTGGGGTTCCAAATCAATGCCAGTGGTGCACGCACAACGGTGGTTGGTGATCCTATGGATAAATCCAAGATGCACACCGAAGCAACAGCTTCAGTGCTCGAAGTCAAGACTGTGAAGAAGCCTGGATTAGTTCCTTTCTCAACTGAGTTCGCTAAATCGTCTACTGCTGCAAAGGTGGAGGACGGCATTGTTAAGGCGGGCGTTTCGACCTCGCTGGGAGAAATATCCATTGGCGGGATCCTTAAGATCGCTGCGTTGGAATCGAGTGTGAGCGCGGAACTCGGTGGAACCAAAGAAACCGCAGCAGTGAGTGAACGTCGATGCAAGATCGTGGGTGCGAGCATTATGGGCATTCCCATCGAGTTCGGTGACAGTGGCTTCACCCTGGCCAATGCAGACAAGGTCCCAGGGGGCGTAAATACCGCTGTAAAGATTGCCAATGAGGCTTTGAGCAAGGCGGGAATCATTATCGGTAAAGCAGGAGAAGCATCCACCCCTCTTCCGGCAGCAGCCCCGCCAGCCGGTGGCGCTACCAGTGGGTTTGACCCTGGCATTCTCAAGATCACGCCGTATCCCGGTATCGAGACCAAGATGGCCGAAGACGGTACGTCGATGGAGACCAACTTTGGTTGCTTAGAAATTCATTACCGGGTGCCCGTGAGCGGTCTTGATGTAAAGCTAAATCTTGGCCGTGTGGGTCTGAAGATGGGTGCGTTCATTGACCCTGAGTTTGGGTTTAAGTCTGACGAACCGTTTACTCCGAGCCCAACAACTCCGAACAACGTGGGTGGCACTACTAATACCAGTCCAATCGCACAACTAGTCGATCTTGGTACCACTCCTGTCGGCAATGTTGATCCAACAGTTATTTCTGATGTCGTGACTTCTCCCACCCCCTCCTCCGATAACTTCTTGAGAGAATCACCCAAGGTGTTGGCAGCTTCATGGGGGATTACGGGTGGTTGGTTTGCACCCTTTGGCCTTTTAGTACTCGCTCTTCCTTTACTCGCCTACGCACGCCGTGCAGCTATTATCAGGAGGTAACACAATGGATACGAATGCGGTAAATGACCCATCTCTTTCTCAAGAGCTCGAAGCCCACCCTTTGCGGGGCTTGGCGACTATCTCGACGACACCGCGTGTGCCCGGACAGATTGGTTCGCTTGATTGGCGCCAAGCGCTTGGTATCGGGCTAATTGTTCTTGGCATCATTTCTGTCATCGTTGCCTGGTATGGCGTGTCGGGCACCCTTGACCCAGGCAAGCAGATGCCTTATATCAGCTCTGGTGGTTTTGGTGGGGCAGCGTTAATCGCTATTGGCGTGACACTTCTATCGAGCTTCGACCACGCTCGCGACAGGGCGGCCCTAGAGGTTGTCCTCGATCGTCTTGATGCCATCGACTGGCGTATTCATGACATGGAGGTCTCCCGGATTCAAGAAATGGAAGCGGAACGCGAAGAGCAGAAGGTCATCGTCTTGGATGATCCTGCACCTATTGAGCATCTCTCTACTGCAACTCGTGCAGCTGCTCGAACCACGAGGTCGACATCAGCTAGGTCGACATCAGCTAGGGCTAAGACTTCTGGCACGCCAGCTCGCACTCGTGCCCGTAGCTAATGGCTCAAAAACCCCCTGAACTCACCCGAACCCGTCGACCAGCCAGACCTCAACGCTTGCCGTTGCAGGCTCGTGGTACACGAACAGCGTCCGCACCAGGCCTAGAGCCTGGTCCAATTCGTGACCGGTCGGCTGCGCTATTGAGCGTTGAGGGTGTCACCGTTCGTTTTGGTGGTTTGGTTGCCAACGATGAGGTCAACCTAGATGTGATGCCGGGGGAGATCACAGCTTTGATCGGCCCAAACGGTGCGGGTAAAACCACGCTGTTCAACGTGATAACCGGAGCACAGGCACCTACTTCGGGTCGAGTGATGTTTGGTGGCAAAGACATCACCAACCTTGATCGTTCACAAAGGGCGCGCCTAGGCATGGGACGGACCTTTCAGAACCTGTCGCTTGTTCCATCGTTGAGCGTGCTTGACAATGCCACGGTGGGGCTGGGCCGTTTTCGTTGGGCAGGCCTTGTTTCTTCCATGTTGATGTTGCCTCGGGCACTCCACCAAGATCGTTTGATACGCCAGGTAGCGACAGGTGCTTTGGAGTTTGTTGGCATGGGAAACTCGCTCAATCGCATGACTGGCGATCTTCCATATGGCGATCGACGTCGTTTAGAATTGGCTCGTGCGCTTGCATTAGAACCGCGCATTTTGTTGCTCGATGAGCCTTCGGCAGGCATGGGGCCGACTGAGACAGCCAATTTGGCGACCACTATTCGACGGGCACGGGACGAGCTCGGCGTGACCGTGTTGCTTGTTGAGCACGATATGTCCTTTGTGCGGACTTTGGCTGAGTACTGCACCGTATTGGAGTTTGGCAGGGTTATTTCTTCTGGAGTTACTGCTCAGGTAATGGAAGATCCCCGAGTTGCCGAAGCCTATTTGGGAACGAGAGGTACTACGGGTGCTTGAAGTTAAAGGCATGCATGTCAGTTATGGACCCGTCCCCGCTGTCCGAGGCGTTGATCTGACGGTGAATGCCGGTGAGGCCATTGCTGTTCTCGGCCGCAATGGTGCTGGTAAGACCACAACACTTAAGGCGATGGCTGGGGTGTTGCCAATTACAGCGGGTTCAATTTCTATTGACGGAACTGATATTACAAATATTCCAGCTGAGAAAAGACTCACGCTTGGCATAGCGCTAGTTCCTGAGGGTCGTGGGATGTTTCCTCAGCTGACCGTGCGTGAAAGTTTGATGATGGGCGCCTATCACCGCAAGCTAAGCCACGGAGAGGCGCGTTCTGAGCTTGCTCGTGTTACCGAACGCCTGCCCCGTTTGACTGAGCGTCTAGATCAGGCATCGGGAAGTCTTTCGGGTGGTGAGCAGCAGATGCTGGCTGTAGCGCGTGGCTTGATGAGCGCTCCGCGGATCATTCTGGTTGACGAACCCTCTCTTGGTCTTGCACCGATCGTGATCGAACAGCTCTATGACCTCTTTGTTGACCTGAAGGCAGAAGGATTGACCATCCTCGTCGTCGAACAATATGTGGAGCTTGCACTTGGCTTTGCCGATCGGGCATATGTGCTCGATAAAGGCGAGGTGGCGGTATCAGGTAGTGCATCGGAGCTCGCGGCTTCTCCCGAACTGGTAGAGGCATACCTATCTGCAGCGCCTGAGGAGGTTCATTCATGAAGCGGTGGTCGATTATCTTTATTGCTCTTACGGCCATGCTCGCGAGTGCTTGTGGAACGCGGGTCTCTATTGATGGTGCTCTTCAGACAGGAAACACGGGGGGCGTATCGACGATTGACTCAGACGTGGATGACACGATCAGCTCGACTGTTCCAACAAGCGGACCTATAGATACAGGTACAGGAACTGCTAAGCCTGGCACGACTAAACCCGCTCCCGGTGCCCCCGGCGCTGGCCCTACGGCTCCAGGCGCTCCTGCAGTTCCCGGAGCAGGGCCTGGCAAGTCCACCGGCAACAATGGTCCTTCTGATGAGGGCGTAACCGATACCGAGATTCGCATCGGCTCATCTGGTCCGCTCTCTGGTATCGCAGGTTTCCTCGGTGACGAAGCTTTCGGTGCTATCGACTCTTATTTCCAGTCCGTTAATGCCAAGGGAGGTATAAACGGCCGCAAGCTGCGTCTCATCACTTACGACGACCGTCTAGATGCGAGCCAGACGTTGGCCAATGTGCGCAAGCTTTATGAGCAAGACAAGGTTCTAGGTTTGATGTTGGCCTTCGGTGACCCGGTTGCTGACTATGTGACTCGCAACAACATTCCAACTGTCGTGTTTGGTGTTACGCCTCTCTCGTTCTCTTCAAAGTTCCCAACGGTCTATCCGTTGGTGGGTAACGCTTTGTTGTGGACCCAAGAAGCAATCACGGGCATGAAAGCCCAAGGTCTTTTCAAGCCTGGCATGAAGGTTGGAATGATCTATGACACACAGATCTTTGATGTGACGCCTTATGTTCCTTATCTCAAAGAAGCATGGGAAGATGCTGGAGCAAAGGTCGTCGTGGCCGATCCGTTCAACATCACCGATGGCGATTGCACCAGCTTGGTGTTGAAGATGAAAGATGCTGGCGTCGAGTGGTGGGACTTCCAGGGTCTCGGCTGGGTTCTGTGTGCTTCGGCTGCACAACGCCAGCAGTACCGTCCATCAATTGGATGGGGCTCGTGGGCAACAAGTGTGGGTGGTTTGGCCACTCAGGTTGGTCCATGGATCGAGGGCATGTGGGGCGGTTCCAATGGCGATCAGCCTGACGGCGCACCTCGCCAGAAGACAGCCGCTCATGATGAGTACGTGAACGCAATCAAGCGTTATCACCCAAATATTTCTACTCCAGTGCATCTGGATTCGCCCGCAACTATTGGTTATTGGTCTGGTGCCAAGTTGTTCGCTGCGGCCATTGAGGCTCAGGGCAAGGGTGTTACTAAGGCCGGCATTAATGATTGGATCGCAAAAGTAGAGAACTTTGAGGTTGGCATCACGCCGCCGATCGTATCGATGGCGCCGAACTGTAAGACCGGTTCAGAAGTGGTTTGGCTCGGACAGTGGAAGTGGGACAGCGCCAAGAAAGAGGCCTACCGCAAGCCGCAGTCGGGTTATCTCACAAGTGAGCAAAAAGATAAGTACGGCGGCAAGTGCTTCCTTACCAAGCTCAGCGATTCGATGTCCTAAGGACTTAGCGCCGAGGTTTTTGCATCATCGGCGGCGATTGCCCACAAGCGTTGTCCACTGGCAAGTAGTGCTTTGCTGCTAGTGGTTGCGCCGACCCGACGTGTTGCCACGGCTTGTTCGATAAGGGCCGTTGCGAGGCGCAGGGTACGGGCAGACTCGGTGAGGCTAAGTTCAGGAAGGCTGATCGCCAAGGCGTCTGTGCTGTCTGCAAGTGCAGTCTGATATTCGTCTACTTTTTCATTGACACTCATGGGTGACGACCAGTCAATTGTCTCAATGATTTTTTTAATTGCGACAGATTGTGTGTCGACTGCCTTATTCCATGCTTCAACACTGAGCAGGCGTTCTGTCGCTGGTGCAATTGTTGGGTTCGTTCCGGTGTCAGGGGCTTCGGCACTGAAATCAGGTATGGCCGGACTGGTCAACACCCGTTGACCAGTTGACGAAGGTGCCCCGTAAGTGGCGACGTCAAGAGCGACTCGCGCTCTGTCGAAGACTCGATCTGCCAAGAGCTTCACTCGAACGGCGATTCCACTGAACTCAGGTGTGACAACGCCATTTTCGCCTTGCAAAAGGCGGGTAGAAATTTGATAGAGAGTCATGGCCTCGATTGCGTAGAGCCTGACCAAGTTGGCGCTAGTGGGGACTTCGAGTTCGGTAACAGTGGTAAGGCTTTGGGTGACCTGGTCTTCGAATGCCACCGCTCGCCGAGCAAGTTCGGCACCGTCAATGGTGCCTACGCGTAGTTCACGATCGAGAACTTGAACGCTTCCTGCGAAGGCAACTGAAAGGTTTACAGCTCCCGACAGCGCCTCATCGAGCTTGATGAGCACTGGGTCAGGGGCGTGAGTGGTTGCGGTTGTTGGGTTATTCGGGTTCTTTGGGGGGCTATCAGAAGATGTTATGGAACTGATGGCTAGGCCTGCCGCCAATACGAGGATGGCCCCGCTGATGAGTGCAGTCCGCAGTGATACCGCTGTTGTTTGCGTCGAGTTGGGCTTCTTGGGTTTTGTACTTGTTGCCATCGTTGTGAAAAACCTCGGTCGTTTTATCTGAGGCTTGAGCCTCTCCATGTAGTAAACAGGGCGAGAACAAGTCATCGGGGGATGGCTGTTTGTATGCCATTGCTAACACGATACGAGGGGGAACAACGTGAGTGACGTCGGGTTTTGGAAGATTGCCCAGTCTGATCCTGATCGACTTGGTTTGGTCGATGCCGAAGGCGTGGAGTCCACGTTTGGAGAGTTGCTCTCGCGGGCAAACCGAGTAGCGCATGGTCTGCGTGCCCTGGGGCTCACCCGGGGCGACAACGTTGCGGTTGTCTTGCCCAATGTGAGCGAGTTCCTCGAAACGTACATGGCAGCAATGCAGATTGGGCTTTACATCACCCCGATCAACTTCCATCTAACTGGCCCAGAGATCGCTTACATCCTTAGCGATGCCGAGGCCAAGGCATTTATTCTTAGTGAGCGCTATGCAGACAATGGAACTGCTGCAATCAAAGAGATCGGCTTCCCCGAATCACACGTATTTGCTGTTGGAAAAATTAAGGGGCTGCAGTCGTACGAGCAGTTGGTTGAAGGTCAGCCGACAACTTTGCCCGAAGACCGTTTCGCAGGCCAGACAATGCTTTACACCTCGGGAACGACAGGTCGACCCAAGGGAGTGCGCCGAGCGCTTAGCGATATGGACCCTGATACTGGGGCAAGTTTGGCGTCGCTGTTGGCAGGCTTGTTCGACATCAAGGGCGGCGAAGGGGCGCATCTTGCAGCAGGTCCGCTTTATCACGCAGCTCCTCTCGGCTTTGGCACCGGTGCGATGCATCTTGGACAGGCCATTGTTCTTATGGACAAGTGGAGCCCTGAGCTAACGCTGAAGCTGATTGACAAGTATCAGATCACGACTTCGCACATGGTTCCAACGATGTTTCATAGGCTGCTTGCCCTTCCCGACGATGTTAAAAAGCAATACGACACAACATCGTTGGCCAACGTCATTCATGCTGCCGCACCGTGTCCGGTTGATGTGAAGCGACGCATGATCGAGTGGTGGGGTCCGGTCATTTATGAGTACTACGCAGCGACTGAGGGCGGCGGTACATACGTGAAGTCACCCGAGTGGCTCGAACACCCCGGGACGGTTGGTCAACCTTGGCCAGGGTCAGAGATAAAGATCTTTGATGACAAGGGAAATGAGTGTGCTCCGAATGAATCGGGCACCGTTTACATGCGCACGGCAATGGGTCAGTTTGAGTATTACAAAGACCCAGAAAAGACCGCCGAGAGTCGCCATGGCGACATGTTCACTGTTGGAGATATTGGCTACCTGACCGAAGATGGCTGGCTTTTCCTTAATGACCGTAAGGCAGACATGATCATCTCGGGGGGCGTGAATATTTATCCTGCCGAAATCGAGGCAGCGCTTTTGACACACCCTCAGGTTGGTGACGCTGCTGTATTGGGTGTTCCAAATGAAGAGTGGGGCGAAGAGGTTAAGGCTGTGATCGAGCCTGCACATGGGGTTACGCCAACGCCAGCTTTGGCAGAAGAACTCATTACGCATTGTCGAGAGCTGCTCGCCAATTACAAGGTTCCTCGTTCAATTGACTTTAGAGACGAGCTGCCCCGTTACCCGACAGGCAAGCTCTACAAGCGTCTATTGCGCGATGAGTATTGGAAGGGTATCGAGCGCAAGATCTAAGGACCAGTGACAAAACTACTTGCGCGGCGCTTACAGGTTTAGCCTTTTGGTTTACTCACTTTCGGCCCTTGGCCGCGCAAGTAATTTTGTCTCGGGTCCTAACGTGCGGGTTCGATCGAACTCGTTTATTCCCGCCTACCTCTAATATGAGAGTTTGTGGGTAATGAAGAGGTAGTAGCCAGCTTGTCGCAAAAGATGATGGGTTCGTTGCTGCCCACTGATGGCGAACATTTTGCCTCACTTCTCGACAGCTTTTTATGGAACATCCCTGTTGCCTTGGGCTTTGTTGATACTGATTTACGGTTTTTGCGCGTTAACGAAGCATTAGCCGACCTTGTTGACGTGCCTGCCGAGGCGCATCCAGGTCTCTTGATAAGTGAAGTAATCCTTGGTCTTGACGACTCGGTACATCGCATTTTGAGAAATGTTGTTGGAACCAACGAGACCATCATGAATCTTGAGGTCGAACGAATCAGGCCAACTACTCAGACTGATGGAACTTCGAGCGCCGACGTTTGGTTGCTGAGTTTCTACCCAATCGTTGGGTCTCTGGGCGAAGTTTTGGCTGCGGGCATTGTCATCATCGACATGACTGACCGCAGGCGAGAGCGCGAAGAGCGCCTGCGCTTGTTGAGCGCCGAACAGCAGGCTCGACGTCTTGCCGAAGAGGCGGTGGGTCGTCTTGCTACCCTGCAGGCCCTTACGGTTTGTTTCTCTGGAACTCGAACTATCGATGACATAGCGACAGTTGTCCACACAAATTTGAGAATCCAACATGGTCTGTTTCGTACGGATCTGCTCTTACTTACTGACGAGGGTTTTGTGTCCACTGGCAATAAATCAGTGGACAAAGTACCTGAGATGGTGGCTACGGCCTCTGATGAAACCACCTTATATCGCATGCAAGCGGAGGCGGCGAGAACTGGCCATATGGTGATAGATCACCAGCATGCAAGTGGCACGGTCGTTGTCGTTCCTCTTGTTGGAAAGGGCTTTGTACTGGGTTTGCTTGTCTTGGCTTGGTGCGGAAAGCGTCCGATTGAGTCGGGAGACAGCGATCTTCTAACTGCAATAGGCGAGCAATGCGTTCAGGCCGTAGAGAGAGCCCGTCTGCATCTTGGTGAGCTAGAAGCTCGTGAAAGGCTTTCTCTCTTGGCTGAGGCCAGCCGTTTATTGGCTTCATCGCTCGATGACGAGGCGACGCTGGCAGCAGTAGCAAAGCTCGTAGTTCCTGAGGTGGCTGACGTATGCCTTGCATATGTGCAAAGGGATGAGGGCCTTTTTCTTGTTGGTGCAGCTCACACCGACCCGGCACAAATGCGCATGCTGGAAGCTCGCGTGCGAAGTGGTGAGCTGCATCCGCTCGAGGAACTCGAACACGTGGCGCGCACGGGTGAGCCTGTTGTTTATCTCGGGAGTGGAGTGGGTGCGCCTGGGTTGGGCACTGATGCATTGACGACCGATCGTCGTCGTAGCGCTCGACTTGCTGTTCCGCTTCGCGTTAAAGAACGCAACTTGGGAGTGCTTTCGCTTGCTATGGCTCAGTCGGGTCGGTCATTTCGTTCGACTGATTTGGAGTGGGTCGGTGATTTGGCGACGCGCGTTGCTGGGGCGGTCGATAATGCGCGCCTCTACCGAGAACGCGCCACGGTTGCGCACAATTTGCAGCGAAGTCTCCTTCCTCCTTCCTTGCCAATCATCGCTGGCTTTGAGATTGCCGCTCGCTATCATCCCGTTGGAGACGGAAGCCTCGTTGGCGGAGATTTTTACGACGTATTTACCATGAGGGAAGGCCAGTGGGGTGTCGTGATGGGCGATGCTTCAGGCAAGGGAGTAGATGCTGCATCACTAACTTCACTTGCGCGCCATACGGTTCGTGTCGCTGGACGCCGGGAATCAAGCCCTAGCAAAGTGCTTGAGATATTGAATCAGGCGATTATCGACGCCGATGTTGATGAGCGTTTTTGCACCATCGTTCATGCTTGGGTAGAGATCACCGAACAAAGTGCCAAGGTCCGGTTCTCGTTGGGTGGACATCCAAGCCCCCTGTTGGTCAGGGCCGATGGACGGGTTGAACCCGTCGGTCGTTGGGGAAGCGCAATTGGTTTGTTTCCTGACCCAGAACTTGCAGATGACGAGATTGAACTGTTTCCCGGTGACGCTTTGGTGCTTTATACCGATGGTTTGACTGAGGCTCGTTCACCCCAGGGCGTGTGGGGTCATGGGCTCTTGGAAGTTGCTATTGAGCAGAGCAAAGGCCTTGATGCCACGGCGATGGCAGTCATGGTTGAACAGGCGATTTTAAGCTTCGAAGAAGATCAACCTCGTGACGACATTGGGCTATTGGTGTTGCGCATGCCTTACCCCCAAGAGGCTGTGATGGGTGCTGGAATGACCAAACGTTTCTATGCAGAGCCAACATCAGTCGCTGCGGCACGCCATGAGGTTCGCGAGTGGTTGATTCAGCAAAATTTCGATGGAGTAGTTATTGATGACGTAGTACTGGTTATTTCCGAACTCGTTACAAATGCAGTGAGAGTTGCTCGTAGTCATGTAGATGTCAGGGCATGGTCGACGAAGGCATGGGTCACCGTAGAGGTGGTGGACGACGGTGATGGCCTGGTAAATGTTGAAGTATCAGATGCGTGGCCAGATGATGACGCAGAACGCGGACGCGGCCTTATCATGGTGCGGGCCCTTGCAAGCGATTGTGAGATCACGCCAGGTTCGTGGGGGACCATGGTTCGTACTCGCTTCGCTCGGCCCTGATCTTCGATAGCTTTCAGGTATGACATTCCCAGGCGTGTTTAGCGCGATCGGTGCTCAAAATTGTGACCCCGGTTCGGGGGTGGTTTGTGACGCTGTGTTTCGTCTTACCGAAAGCAAATTCGTGGGTGAAGTTGCAGACATAGTTTTTTCAAAGGGTTTACGAGTGGTGCTTATTGCAGGCATGGCCTGGCTGGGAATTTATTTTGCGAACCGTTTCATAAAGCACCTGGTCGAAAGAATTCGTCGGCTGCCTTTGGTGCGAGGAAGCTCAGGCATTCTTATTGCACGAGCTGTTCAACGTGGAGCGATCATCAGTTCGGTTTTGCACAGCGCTACGGCAGGTGTTGTTTGGACAATGGCAGCGTTAATGATTCTGGCCGAGCTAGGTCTGAACCTTGGCCCCTTAATTGCTGGTGCTGGTATCGCTGGTGTTGCTCTTGGGTTTGGTGCACAGAGTCTCGTGCGTGATTTTCTATCTGGGCTTTTTATTCTCTTTGAAGATCAGTTCGCCATGGGCGATGAGATTGAACTTGTCGAAGTTTCGGGAACAGTCGAAGGATTCACGTTGCGCATCACGAAGTTGCGAGATGAAAACGGCAAGATTTGGTACGTTCCAA
>JBBSKG010000003.1:0-46675 GCA_038256565.1 Acidimicrobiales bacterium
CCCGCATGCTCTACGACACACCGATGAACGAGTGGCGCACCCATGCCAACGAGTGGCAGCTCGGTGAGAACTGGAACTGCGAGTGGGTGATGGCCTACTCGTGTCACACGGTCGATCTCGCCAACGTCGGGGCCATGTGGCCGATCTTCGATCGCCTCCACATCTACTGCGGGGCCTGGGACGACATGTGGGACGGAACCACCACCGACGAGGTCGGTGAGGACATCGGCGACAACCTGACCGACGGCGACACCATCGCCGAGTCGTGGATCGACGGCGTCTCGGACTGGAAGGTCGACAACCACCCCGTGACTGTGTGTGTGGGTGACGCAGCGACGTGGAACGGCGGCAACGTCGCATGGGAGCGCAGCCACCTCAACCGTGACCACCTCTGGGGCCACGGCAACGTCGAGGCCGACCTGGCACCGACACAACAAGCCTGTCTGCTGTGGCGGTGGGCGGAGGGATGATCATGAGCACCAACGATCGAACAAGCAACGACAAGATGATCGAGCGACTTGCGGCACTGGTGCCCGAGGTGCCCGAACACCTTCGGGTGATCGCACTCGCTCCTGTTGGCGTGGAGGCGGCCGAGGAGCGACTGGAGCGGTTCATGGTCACGATGGGCGAGTGCTGTGAACAGCGCCTGGACCGTGGTGACCGGGTGCGGCGCAGGGACCGAACGCTCCTACGTCTCACCAATGGCCGGCGAGCCGTTGCGTATCACGCCTCGGGAGCCCTCGAGTTCCACGGCGGCATCGAGCCAATGGCCGATCTGTTCGAGGAGATGTCCGACACGAGGCATTTGACCTCGCTGGTCAAGAAGGCAGCCGGTCGACTTGATGCACAGTACTGGGTCGGGCGCGACGAACGGTTGGTCTTCGAGCGTCTCTGGAGGATCAAGGCGGCAGCGGCCGACGCACGGGCCAAGATGGTCAGCCCGGTGCTCTGTCGTGCGATCGGCGCCTTTCGCCACATGATCGGCGATGTCCCCGTGCTCGGTGCCGCGTCGATGGCCGTGCAGCTCAGCGGCTCGGGTGCCTTTGATGTCGTGCGCATGTACCCACGGGCGACGACCAACGAGACCATCGACGAGGTTGAGGTGCTCAGCCCCATGGAGGCGGCGGCCCGGGTGATGCAACACGCCGATCGCCTCATGGCAGGGGGAGCGGAACGCTTCGCCGATGTCGCGGAGCCGACCGGCTTCGAGTTCGGCTATTACAGCGCCTCGAAGCGCCAGGCCCAACGGGTGCTCGCTCCTGCCTATACGGCAACGTTTCGCTCCGGGGGCAAAGGCGAAGGCGACGAGTCGCTGAACCACTTCATCGTGGTCGGTGCCGGCTCACGCGACTACCTCGAGCTCTGCCAGACCGGCCGCCAACCCTTCGGCGCCCAACGTCGGGCGAGCTGAGCCCTTCGGCCCTGCTCGCTGCGCTCATCGGCCGTCGGCAAGGCGACTCCCGCTCGATCCAGCGGTAAAACTCCTCGACGTCCCGGAGGACACCTGGGTGCACTGGTTCAACCACAACCGGCTCCACGGCTACTGTAACGACATACCGCCAGTCGAATACGAAGCAGCGTTCTACGCTGGCCAACAGACCCACCCCGCCGGGGTCGCAAACCAATAGCGAAAACCCTCCATCAAACCCAGGGTGATTCAGCCACCAACACCCTGGAGAGTTCAGTTTCGTCGCGTCCAGGCTCAGGCCAACTCACTGCAAACTGGCGGGCGGACTGCCCAGATGCATTTCCGGCACCTACATGCTGCTATAGCCCGCCGGCGAGCCGGCGTTTGGCGGCGGTGGTTCAGCTGACCTTGAGGTAGCGGCGGAGCGCTTCACGCACAACATCGGATGCCGTGGTGTGGTCTGTAGTGGCCCGTTCGTCGAGCGCATTGCGTAGCTCGGGATCGAGGCGCACCGGGAGCGAGTCCGCCGGTCCCGAGCCCATAGCGGGTCGTCCTGGGCGGCGCCGGAGCTTCGTGGTATCGAGCCCTTCCTCGGCCTCTTCGGCCATCTCGTCGAGGACTTCGTCGGTCAGCTCAACGCCGGCCTTGGTTCGCCCGTGAGAGTTGTTATCAGGCATGGCTGTCTCCTTCTCCGCGGAGGAACGGCTCGTATTTGGAGCGCATTCGCATGGCGTGGATCACGATCTCCGACCCGTCGTCGACGGCGACCGAGACAACCTCGATGAGGTTCCCGGCGCTGTCTGGGCCAAGGTAGAGCACCTTGCCGTCGTCCTGCTCGCCTGCCGCGAGGGCGTGCTGAATGGCGTGCAGGATGTCTTCTTCGGTGATCCCGTGCTTGCGGGCGGAGGCATAGATTTCCACGTGCCCAATATCGTATCGCGAAATGTGGGGGCCTGTCAATAACTTTGTGTGAGGTATCCGCATTTGGTTACAGGGTGAAGCGTCCGGGGTACGCAATGGCGAACGCGTTGAGTGCTCTCGTCCATCCCGGGGTGTCGGTGCCGAGCTCACCGCCTCGGGTCGTGCCGATGTTGCAGATGGCCAGGTACATCAACTTGAGCGCTGCATCGTTGGCATGACCCCCGGAAGTTGATCCATCGGCTATGAGAGTCACAACATTGCCCTTCGGGGCAGGAGGTGATTCTGATGGCACGACGACGACACACACCGGATCAGATCGTCCGGAAGTTACACGAGGGCGAGAAGCTGCTCAACGAGGGCGAGGAGGGGTGCCGGACCCCGACGGATCAGACACTGATGAGATCCTCCTCGGCGATCAGTACACCGTGCCGTTTGAACGATGATGGGGTGCTCCTGAGCACATCATGAGCCAGCGAAGGAATGCCTGCCACGTCCCATGCTGGGTCGCAGAACCGCTCTGGGAGCGACGTCCACTCGGGGATGGGCAGGCGGTCCTTGCGTAGCCGGAACTCAACAACGGCCGCGAGAAAAGCGTCGACACCCCTGTCGCCGGTGAGTGGTGGCGGAGTGAGACACAACGCCAGGCGAGTCGCCGGCGGCTCGCTCGCCAAGTCATCGTTCACCTGGATGAGCTGCCGGAACAACAACCCTGTATGGCCCTCCCGCACGGCACGCCGAAGGGCGGAACCTGCAGCGGCGACCGATGGCGTGGTCGTCGGAATCGCGATGAGTTGCGCGCCGCACTGCTCGAGTAGTCGTCCGAGCAACCCGACGGTCACATCGGCCTGGGCACCCGATTCCAGCTCCGCGATCGAAGGCTGGGGCACCCGAGCGAGCACGGCGAGACGCCGCTGGCTCAGCCCGGCCGCTTGGCGAGGCCCTTGGATCAGATCTGTAAGTGCCACACCCTGATGATAGCCCCTTAGCTATCAGAACTACAACCGTGGCGGACGACTCTCGATCGGCACTCAACCTCGATGCGGTCTACCGACGCCGATCCCACAACCTCGAACTGAATCGGCCTGGGTTCAGCGGAGGCTCCTAAGGGTCCACGTCAGGTTAGTACGCGCGTAGTATCGTGGCGGTATGGAAGTCACGGCGGAGGGGCTCGCGCGGTCCCATGGTGCGCCAATGTCGTCGGCTTTTGCCCCGTCAAGCAGTTGAGGTTGGCGGGGTTGCCGCGGCGGGCAGGGACAAACTCGCGCAGGGGCGTGGTATGCCAATCGCGGGGTAGGACTCCGAGGATCTCTTCGAGCGCGATGGACATCTCGACGTACGAGAGAGAGTCACCGCCGAGGCTCACGAAGGTGTCGTCATCGCCGGTGCACAAGCCGGTTACGCCGTGTTGGGCAAGCAGCTCGGATCGACCCGGTCGAGGTCGATCCGCACCCCGTAGAGCTTCACGAACCGGCTCCGCCTGCCAACCAGCTCGTATAGGCCTTCTGGGGAGAGCCGAGCTAGGTCGCGCCGACCTGGCCACTTGGATAGCTGACAGCACGGGTGCCTGCATAGGTAACGGTCACTTGGTCACCCCGACGGTACATGGGGATGGAGCCTGCCCGTACACGAAGAATGGGCCCCCGGGGTGGGCGGACCAGGTAGACAGTGTCGTGGCCATGGAACTCGGTCAACTCGACAACGGCGTCGCCTCCGTCAGCCAGGCGGAGCTCTTCGGGACGTAACAACACAATGACCGGGCCATCGCTCTGCTTGGTGAGCTTCACTGGACCAGCAGCGGTCTCGGCCAGATCCCCTACGGCAGTGGCGTTAACCAGATTGGCATCACCCACGAAACTTGCCACCCATGGCGATACCGGCTTGGCATAGAGGTCGGCGGGCGAGGTTTGTTGCACGATTGTGCCCGCTGCCATTACCGCCACTTCGTCACCCAGGACGAAGGCTTCCTCTTGGTCGTGGGTGACGAAGACCGTGGTGATGCCGAGCTCGACGAGGAGCTGGTGGATCTCGGACCGGATTTGCACACGCAGTGCCGTGTCGAGATTCGAGAAAGGCTCGTCGAGGAGAAGCACTGTTGGCGCGGGTGCAAGGGCACGGGCCAGGGCCACGCGCTGCTGCTGTCCACCCGAGAGTGTGCCTGGCCGGCGTTTGGCCAGGCCACCAAGGTCGACCAATTCGAGAGCGGTCTCGATGCGTGTAGCTGTGCGTTCCTTGCGGGGCAGGCCATAACCGACGTTGCCTGCTACGTCGAGGTGCGGGAAGAGCGCCCAGTCCTGAAACACCATGCCTATGCGTCGCCGCTCCGGGGCGACGTTCCCACCGGAGCCGACCATGACTTGGTTACCCATGGTGATGGTCCCCTGGTCGGGCTGTTCCAGCCCGGCGATGGTTCGCAACAGCGTGGTCTTGGCGCAACCGCTTGGACCCAGCAAGGCCACCACAGTATGGGGGGCGACGTGCAGATTGACACCGCGCAGCACAACGTGGCGCCCGAATTGCTTTTGGAGATTGACGATCTCGATGCCGCCTGTCGTGGCATTCACGATGGCTCACAGCGTAGTGGAAGGCGGCTGTAGAGCTCAGTCGACGGATCCAGCTTCCCCTGTTGACGACCATCGGGTGACAACACGACTGAACGCTGAGAAGCGGTCAACGTGAAGGCTCACGGAGAACAAGGAATGCCATGGGAATCGAGGAGAGGAGCACCAGAGCCAGAGCGGGGGCAGCCGCACGGCTGAAGAAGGCCTCCGATGTGGCGCTCCACACTTGTGTGGCCAGAGTCGTGTATCCCGTCGGAGCCAGAAGCAGCGTGGCGGGAAGTTCCTTCATGCACGTGAGAAAGACCAGCGCCCCGCCGGCAAGAATGCCAGGCCTGGCCAGCGGGGCCACAACCTGCCACAGCGTGGCCATCGAGCCGCGGCCGAGCAGACGGGAAGCTTCCTCCAGCCGCGGGCTGATCTGCAGAAGCGAGGAACGGATGGATCCCAGGGCCTGTGGTAGGAAAAGCACGACATAGGCAAGCGTGAGCAACCATTGTGTCTGGTAGATCCCCGGCGCCACCCGGGCACCAAAGAACGTCAGAGACAGGGCCACAACGACACCGGGCAGCGAGTGCCCTGCCCAACAAGCGCCCTCCACCACTCGGCCCAGCCATCCCCCATGGCGAACAGAAAGGACCGCGACCGGCCAAGCCGCCGCCACCGTGGCCAGCGCCCCCAATGCCGACGCCCGAAGGCTGTTGGCGACCAAGGTCGTGGTCAACCGAAGGGGTTCTCCGGCGTCGATGCCTCGCATCAGCCAGGTGGCGATGACCGCCAAGGGAAGGATGAGGGCAGCGATCACGAGCATGCACAACAGCCCAAACACCGGCCAGCGCCAGCGGCCCAGTGAGGTGATCGGGGCCGCACGGGCCCCGCCGGTATGGAGCCGATGGTACGTGATACGCCGACGGGCACCGGACTCGCCTGAAAGCACGACAATGGTGACCGCGACGAGAACCAAGCCGAGCACCGCTGCTGTGGACCGGTCAAGGGAAGCTCGGTACTGTACGAAGATCGCTCTCGTGAAGCTGTCGAAACGCAGCATCGACACCGCTCCGAAATCCGACAGGGTATACAGAGCCACCAGCAGCGAACCTGCGGTGATGGACGGGCGTAACTGCGGAAGCACCACGCGTCCGAACGTGGCCCAGCGCCCGTGACCGAGCGTACGACTGGCCTCCTCCAGACTGGGATCGAGGTTTCGCAGCGCTGAACGTACCGTGAGCAGCACGTATGGATAGGTGAACAGCATCAGCACCAGCCAGGCACCGGGGAACCCGTAAAGGCTGGGCAACGACTCAACACCCAAAGGCTCGAGCCAACCCTGCAGAAGACCCCGAGGCCCCAGCGCTCCGATGAAGGCAAACCCGCCGACATAGGTCGGAATGGCCAACGGCAATGCCGTGACAATGACCCAGAAGCGACGCCACGGAAGATCCGTGCGCACCGTAAGCCAAGCAACGGGTAAGGCGATAGCGACCGAGCTGGCCGTCACCGCCACCGCCAGCAGGCCCGTGCGCCAGAGCAAACCCTGAACCCGATCACTCAAGGCGATATCGGCGATCCGGTCCCAGCCCAGGTCCGTCGAGCGAACGAGAAGATACACGAGGGGCAGGAGTGTCAGGGTCGCGACGGCCAACCCGGCCAACGCTGCGATGGGCAACGCCCACCGCAGACGTGGCCGAGCATGGCCGAAGCGACCCTGACCTACCATCAACACTGCTGAAGATCTCCCATCAAGGACAGAGGACGAGCCGGGACCATCAGGGTCAGACGATACCGAGGTCGGTGAGGAGGGCCAACGTGCCTTCCAAATCATCGAGCTCGTTGAGATCAATGTCCGGCAAGGTCAGGTTGTCGAGCGTAGGGACGTTTTCCACTGGCTCGACGCCCTCAACCAAGGGGACCTCAAAGGTCTTCTCGGCGAAGTAGCTCTGCGCCTGCGTCGAAAGCAGGAAGCTGATGAACCTCTCCGCCTCGGCAGTATTGCCCGCCGTGTCGAGAATGCCGCCTCCGGCCACGTTCACCAGGCCCCCGGGGTCACCGTCACCGAAGAACTTGTTGGCCACGGCCAGATCAGGATTCGCTGCCTTCAACTGATAGGCGTAGTAGTGGTTGACGAAGCCCACGTCGATCTCCCCGGTGCCTACCGCTTCGACAATGGCGCTGTTCTTATCGAACACCGCCGGCTTGTTGGCCTGGATGCCCTGAAGCCAGGAACGGGCGCCATTCTCACTCTTGAGCACTCGCAGACCGGTGACAAAGGCATGGAAAGAGCCGTTGGTCGGTGCCCAGCCAATACGGCCACTCCACGCAGGGTCCGTAAAATCCAGGATGGAACCGGGCAGGTCGGCCTCGGTGAGCTTCGTGGTGTTGTAGACGACAACACGGGCACGAGCTGAGGTGCCGACCCAACGGCCCTCGGTGTCCTTCAGGCCGGCGGGCACCTTGTCAAGTTGCTCCTTGGACAACTCGACAAGCCGACCCTCAGCTGCGAGGGCGCCAAGAGCACCCGCGTCTTGACCGAAGAAGACATCCGCAGGCGAGTTCTCACCTTCCTCGAGAATCTGGGCAGCCATCTCAGCAGTGTCGCCGTAGCGAATCTCGACCGAGATACCGGTTGCCTCTTCAAACTGCTTGATGAGCGGCCCGATCAGCTCCTCGTTGCGGCCCGAGTAGATCACCAACGAGCCATCACCCCCGGACTCCGAAGCCGTCTCCTTGTTACCGCCGCAGGCCGCAGCCAACAGTGCTATGCCTAAGAACAGGGTAAGGACCTTGATCCATGATCTCATCAGCTTCCTCCAAGATATAAAGTTAGGTGTACCTAACTCTATAGGGAAACCTGACCTACTGTCCAAAGGGCCAGTCGGCCGCGATACTTGCAGCGCACGTCGGTCGTCCGTTTGGTGGGTAGTGGGTACACATGGCAGAGATGGGCGCCGTTGACCGGCTCTCGTGCCACGTCCAACAGCGGAACGATGTCCTGACGGTCGTCAGCTAAGCTCTCAGCCGTCAGCTCCCATCGCTCGTCGGGCTCGAGTTTGGAGATACTCGAAATCGCCATCGAGCGCGGCGAGACCCATTGACTTCTGAGGTAATTCAGATTTTCTCACGGTATGACTGTTGTCGAGCGACCGTTCTCGGAGTTCTTGCGTCGGCCCAAAGATGTCGTGGCTGAGTTGTCCGAGCATGACGTGCTGCTCCGGCGTCGGAACGCGCCTGCGCTGCACTTGAGCCAGGCCGACCGCGACGATGACCGGTCCAAGACCTTTGAGGCGCTCGCACGGTTGTTGCGCAACCTCGCAGTGCACAGTCCTGCAGCGCTGGACAGTGCCGTCGACGATGTCTTCGCGTGGGTCACGTTTCTGCCGAATGCGGACCGCTGACTCTTCATCGAGGCGCTCACCAGGACCCTCGTCGGTGCAGCTTCTGTCGAGAGCTACTCGCCCGTGGCGCAGCTCCTTCGGGAGTGGAAGGCCACAGCAGAGATCCATGCCGACCCGACCCTCGCTCGGCGACTCCGCAAGCGGATCGATGCAGACGGCGAGCTTGTCGCGGCACCCGTCGGCTGACGGCCGATGCCGAAGCGCAAGGAGCGGGTCGCGCCTCCTCCTGGCGCAGGCGGGTGGGACCTTCGCTACGCCAACAGCGACGCCGTCAAGGGTTGGCAGTAGATCACCGCAGGTGGCCGACTCTGGTACTGCATCGACGACAAGGCGAAGACCGTCTGGCTCACCGACGCTCACGTCGGTCACCCAAAGGCGACGGAGTAGCGCAACGCCGACGGGAGATGCATTTTCCAACCCCTCGGGCCCATCACAGGGCGAGCTGGGTCTTCAGGCCTGGTCGATATGCTCCCCAACCACCGGCGATCCCCACTTCAACCGGCTCGGCGCACCACGGGATGGCCATCACGCACCATCTTGGCGATCGAGCGGTTGTCGCCAAGATGGTCCCCCACGCCCACGACAAGGTCCTGGCCGACAGCGCATGCCAAACGCTCCAGGGTTTCGAGGCTGAGCGATGCTGGTTGAGCAGAAATCTCACGCTGCTTCCAGACGGCGAACGGCTCGTGGCAGCGCTCTGGATGGGTGCTACTCGAGTCATACGGTCGATTTCGGCAATGCCCGGGCGAACAAGGTCAGCACTGCGGCCGACTTCACCTACACCTTCAACATCTGCAACGGCCTTGACGAGGCGCTGCGTGATGCAGGCCATACCCGTGGTTTCTACTGGGCCAATCAGGACTGTTGGGAGACCGACATCCGTGACACGGACCAAGGCGGCGATGACGTCACCTATGTCGACAACGTCGATCTGTTCTTCATCATGACGCATGGCAACAACGACTCGGGCGTGGCCCGCATGCTCTACGACACACCGATGAACGAGTGACGCACCCATGCCGACGAATGGCAGCTCGGCGAGATCGGAGCACTTCGTCTCGGCATCAGCACCGACTCCGTCGAGCGCCAGGAAACGTTCTCCGCAAAGCACGGTCTCGACTTTCCCCTGCTCTCGGACCCCGATCGAGCCATCGCCGCCGCCTTCGGTGTCAAGCGCCCCGGGCCACTGTTCAACCGCCGCGTCACCTTCGTCATCGGAACCGATCGGGTCATCATCGAGACCATCACCAGCGAGACCAACATGGATGCCCATGGCGACAGAGCCATCGCCGCGCTGCGGGCGCAGCTGAGCTGAGAGGCGGCGAGCTGGCGTGCCCGGGCTCGCCGGCGAATACTCCTCGCTGCCGGCAGGCTGACGATGAGCCGGTCGGACGAGGGTATCCAAAGGAGCACACGTGGAGGTTCAAATCGGCCGATAGGGAGCCGCCCGGAGGCGGCTCCCTATCGTCGTCTGGCGGGTTCAGATCGCGTCGGCACCCTTCTCACCGGTGCGGATCCGCTGAACGTGGTCGACCAAGGTGACCCAGATCTTGCCGTCGCCGATCTTGCCGGTGTTGGCTGCCTGGGCGATGACAGCGGCGACGCTCTCCGCCTGTTCGGTCGCCACGAGCACTTCGACCTTGACCTTGGGTACGAAGTCGACGGCGTACTCCGCACCGCGGTAGGTCTCGGTGTGGCCACCCTGGCGGCCGAACCCCTTAACCTCCGTAATTGTCATCCCGGTGACGCCTGCCCCCTTGAGGGCGTCGTTCACGGAGTCAAGTACGAAGGGCTTGATGACAGCCGTTACGAGGCTAAGCATAGTGATCTCCTCTCTCAGCCCGTCGTCGACGGGGTGCGGTCAGGGGTGACGCCCGGCATGCCGAGCGTGAGGTGGGTGTCGAGGCCGTAGCCGCTGGTGCCGTGCTCCTCGACGTCGAGGCCGTTGATCTCCTCCTCCGGGGTGACCCGGAGCCCGATGGTGTGCTTGATAGCCAGGAACAGGAGCCCGGCGACCCCGGCCACCCAGATGAAATGCACGCCGATGAAACTCAACTGGGTCCACAGCTGATCGAGACCGCCGCCGTAAAAGAACCCGGCATCCTCACGGCCCAGGAATGCATCGTCGTACTGGGCGAAGAACGCGATCGACAGGGTGCCGAAGGTGCCGCACACACCATGCACGGAGATGGCACCGACCGGATCGTCGATCTTGAGCCGATCGAAGAAGGCGACGGCGAACACCACGATCGCACCGCCGATGGCACCGATGATGATGGCGTCACGGGTCGAGACCGCCCCGACGGGTGCCGTGATCGACACCAGTCCGGCGAGGAGACCGTTCGCCGCCATGGAGACGTCCGGCTTCCCGTCGCGCAGCCAGTTGACGACCATCGCGATGACCGCGCCAGCGCAGCCCGCGACGAGGGTCTTCACGGCCAGCTGGCTCACGAAGGAATCGGCGGCGAGCTCAGAGCCCGGGTTGAAACCGAACCAGCCGATGAGCAAGATGAGCGCGCCCAGCACCACGAAGGCGATGTTGTGGCCGGGGATCCCCCGGGGCTTGCCGTCAGTGCCGTACTTGCCGATGCGGGGCCCGAGCACGATGGCACCCATCAGGGCAGCCCACCCGCCAGTGGCGTGCACGATGGTCGAGCCGGCGAAGTCCGAGAACGGGAACTCGCGCTGCGTAAGCCAGCCGCCACCCCAGCTCCAGCTGAGCACCACCGGGTAGATGAGGGCGGTGATGACCAGCGAGTAGAAGAAGTACGACTTGAACTTCGTGCGCTCGGCCATGGCACCCGACACGATCGTGGCTGCCGTGGCGGCAAACGCGGCTTGGAAGAAGAAGAACGTCGCCGGCGACAGGTTAAGTACGGCGATACCCTCAGCGTCCTCGATGCCCGGGATGCCGACGCCCATCCAGCTGAACCAGCCGCCCAGAGCCTCGTTGCCGAAGCCAATGGAGTAGCCGACCAGAGCGAACGCCAGGACGCCAGCCATGCAGTCCATCAGGTTCTTCATCATGATGTTGCCGACGTTCTTGGCCCTGGTGAGGCCAGCCTCAACGAGGGCGAACCCGGCCTGCATGAAGAACACAAGCACACCGGCGAGGAACACCCAGATGTTGTCGAGGATGACCTGGCTGGCGAAGCCCTCCTCCTGTGCCGACGCAGGCCCAGCGAAGGCCACCAGGGCGGTCATCGCCACGCCAAGACCGACCAGGAGCTTGGTCAGCCGCCAGCGACGGCGTTTAGGATCAGGTGGGGCATGCATGGGTGGGTTTCTCCTTAATGCAGGTGCCGATCACAACAACGGCGCGACACACAAGGCGACGCCATCAGATCAGCAGTCGGCTGCGACCCGGACGGGCCGCAGGATCATCCGGCGCGTTGCGCCGAGAGCGTGACGGCCAGAGCCGGCACGGGACTGGGACAAAGCGACCATCGACTGGCGGGGCATCGCCCCACGGAGCCCCGATGGCGCTCGAATCGACGCCCGAGAAGTGCAGCAGCACACTGGGAAACAAGCCTGCGATCGCTCGCCTCATCGGTGCCACCTCCTCCCACGGTCAGTGACAGGTGCTCCCACCTGTCGTCTGTCTGACAGTAGAGGGACCTGGTTTCAACCTCGTTAGCCCACTGTTACGAGCGGGGAACCAGTTCCTGACGACTTTCTGACGTACTTCTTTCCGACCTCCATCGCCCGCTCGGGTGGTGATGCGGTCGACCCACAGCGGCTCGATGGGTGGCCGCACGTTCCAGAGCATGGCGAGCGTTCTCGTACGTCAAGGTGGCTACGTCGATCCAGCACCCTCGATCGATCACGCCGCTTAAGGTGCCCTGACCAGGGAGAATTTGGTGGAGACGATGGGAATCGAACCCACGACCCCCTGCTTGCAAAGCAGGTGCTCTAGCCAACTGAGCTACGTCCCCTTGAAGGCAATCAGTGCTGCCTTGTTCTGACGTGTGGGACCGGGCAAGCTATAACCAGGCCACGAACAGGGCAAGCCAATCCTAGCGTTTCTTTCACGACTGCCCTGCAAGAGAGGACCACGGCAATGCTTTCCACCCACACTACTGACTCAAATACTCATGCCAATACAATTCTCAAATCTAACCTGAACGAACGTTACTGCCAGGTCCGTTCACTAACTGAATACTTAAGCCAACCGCTGTCGGCCGAAGACCAGTGCATTCAGTCAATGCCTGATGTCAGCCCAACAAAATGGCATCGGGCTCATACCTCATGGTTCTTCGAAACCTTCCTGTTGAGTCCGTTGCTCGATGGATACAAAGTCTTTCACCCTGATTATGGGTATCTCTTCAACTCCTATTACGAAACGGTTGGACCACGCCATGCCCGTCACGAACGAGGTCTGCTCTCCAGACCAAGCGCTGACGAAATCGGCATCTATAGAACCTATGTTGACGAAGCTATGGGCACCTTGTTTGACCAGCCTCTTAGCATCGAAAACCAAGAATTAATCGAGCTGGGTCTTCACCACGAACAGCAACATCAAGAACTGTTACTCATGGACATCAAACACGTCTTCTGGTCCAACCCAATGCGGCCTCCCTACTCTTTGTCGCCGAACCAGGAGGGCATCGCCCTTGAACCCCCGGCTCGTCCCAGTACCTCGCCGAGCTGGTTATCCAATCCAGGTGGACTCATTGACATCGGTCACGACCAGACCAGACCAGACACCTTTGCTTTCGACAATGAGTACCCACGTCATCGAGTCCATCTCAACCCCTTCCTTATTGGTACCTCATTAGTAACCAACGATGAATGGTTGGCCTTCATCGATGATGGTGGCTACAGCCGTGCTGAACTGTGGACTTCTGATGGCTGGACAACCGCTTGTATCAACCGCTGGGAAGCACCTTTGTACTGGGAGCACAACGGCTCTCAGTGGACGCATTTCACGCTTGAGGGGATCAATCCAATCGAACCCAATCGGCCCGTCGTTCATGTGAGCTGGTATGAAGCTGATGCGTATGCCCGTTGGACGGGATGTCGTCTTCCCACGGAATCAGAATGGGAACAAGCCGCTTTCGCCGAGAGTCCGATCTGTGGATCTCCTCACCAGTGGCATGGCTCAGTCTGGCAATGGACTTCTAGTGCTTACTCTCCTTATCCCGGTTTTCAGCCAGCAGCGGGAGCGGTCGGCGAATACAACGGAAAGTTCATGGTCAACCAACAAGTACTGCGTGGCAGCGCATGGGCAACCCCACCCTCGCACGCTCGCAACACTTACCGAAACTTCTTCCCCCCAAGTGCACGATGGGCCTTTAGCGGCCTGCGATTGGTACAAAACTGATGAGTAAATCGCCTACTAACGACTCCAACATAGATGTCGACGTCAGACTCAAACCTGACGAATTACACCTTGCGCTCATCAACGACGTTCGTCGTGGGCTCACCCCCACTCCCAAGCAACTCTCGCCGGTTTGGTTCTATGACGAACGAGGTAGTGACCTCTTCGACCAAATCACTCGGCTTAGCGAGTACTACCCGACCCGTTCTGAACGATCGATTCTGACTGAACACGCCAAAGAAATTGCGGCTCTATCGAAGGCTGACGTACTAATTGAACTGGGTTCTGGAACCTCAGAAAAAACACGACTGCTGCTCGACGCTTTATCTTCCACTGGACAACTCAAAACTTTCGTGCCCCTTGATGTTTCAGAAGAAACTTTACGTAACGCTGCAACAAACATCGCCGGTACCTACCCAGGAGTGAGCGTACATGCTGTCGTAGGTGATTTTCATCACCACCTTGACGCACTTCCACTTGAAGGCAAACGTTTGGTGGCTTTTCTGGGTGGGACCATCGGAAACCTCACCCCAACCGAACGCTCTCGATTTCTGTTTGACATCGATTGCCAACTCAAAGCTGGCGACTCACTATTGCTCGGCACCGATCTCGTCAAAGGCCCAGAACGGCTCATTGCGGCATATAACGATACGCAAGGGATAACGGCGGAATTCAATCGCAACCTATTACACGTGTTAAATCGTGAACTTGGTGCTGACTTTGTGCCCGCACAATTCAAACATGAGGCACGTTGGAACGAAGAACAACGCTGGATCGAAATGTGGTTGATCTCTCAAGTCGACCAACAAGTCACTATTCCGGCTTGTGACCTCATCATCGACTTCCCGGTCGGGGACGAAATAAGAACCGAAATCAGCACCAAATTCACCACCGAACAAATCACCGAAGAACTTGCCGCCGTTGGCCTAACCGTAATGGCTGCCTGGACTGACCCAAACAACGATTTCTTACTAACGCTCTCAACGCCCTACTGCTGAGACGCCCTACTGCTGGGCACCGGGAATGCCGAATCCTGCCGTCATTCCACCGTCAGCGACGAACTCTGACCCAGTGCAGTACGAACTTTCATCTGAGGCCAAGAACGCTGCCAAACGAGCAATCTCAATCGGTTGGCCAATCCGCCCTAGAGGGACCATCTGACTCATCATCTGGTCCAAGGAGGCCGGATCAAACCCTTCCATGTGGACCATCGGCGTATCGACACCACCTGGATGAATCGAGTTCACTCTGATGCCTAGTGAACCCAGTTCGAGTGCTGCCACTTTGGTCATCCCTCGAACAGCAAACTTGCTGGCTACATACGCAACCGAACCAGCCATGCCCACCAACCCATCAATGGATGAAATATTGATGATCGAACCACTCTTGTTGGTAGTCATGGTGGGAATAACCGCTCGCATTCCTAAAAACACACCAACCTGATTGACATTTATCACAGACATGTATTCATCGATAGAGGTTGAAGCAATCGGCGCCAACCGCAAGATACCTGCGTTGTTGACCAGAATGTCAAGACGCCCAAACTCACTAATTGCCATATCTACAGCGGCGCGCCACCCAACCTCGCTAGTTACATCTAAATGGCAATAGCGAGACGCGTTCCCAAGGTCCTTCGCTACCACCTGACCCTCGCCCTCAAGTACATCGCCGACTATTACCCGCGCCCCTTGTTCGACGAAATAGCGAGCCTCGGCCTCACCCATTCCTCTCGCTGCCCCACTAATAAGTGCGACCTTGCCATCAAGCTTGCCCATCATCGACCTCCCATCTAATGACTCGTCACCAAGTCATCTGACTACACCAACGCTTTAACCGTACTTTTAGGACGAGGACAGCGAATAGGGGACTTTTCCTCTTTTTAACCAGGTCCACTCTTGGTCAGGCTCTAGCGTTGCTTGTGATGTCATCCTCAATCGCTCTTGATATAGCCGCTGGTTTACTTGCTCAGCCCACAGTGCCTTTCATCGAAAATCTCCCTGCCTTATGGGCTATGGACTTTTCTTCTCATCATGATCTTGATACCCATCGCGACGAGGCAGGCAACGTAGTTGTGACCTACACGGGGTCTCGTGTCCACAAATCAAACCGACCCCCTCTAGTGCTTGTTGCACATCTCGATCATCCGGGTTTTATCGTCGAGACCATCAAGAACAAAGTTGTTCAACTCGGCTTTCGAGGTGGCCTCTTGGCATCACATGCCCAGCCAGGTTCGGCCCTTGCCTTCTTTCATGCGACAAGTTCAACCCCGACTGGCTCAGGCATTCTCATCAAAGCCACTAGTGACAAGGCGGGTCGACTAACAGGTGGAACTGCTGAAATAACCAACGGTGAAGTTCTCGATCATGGCTTTGCCATGTGGGATTTTCCCGAGACACTTCCAAACGGAATACTCATCGACGACAAGCGCATTACGGCTCGTGCATGTGACGACCTATTGGGTGTCGCCGCTATTCTCGCGACCCTTGCCACACTTGCCATAGAGGCACCTGCCGACATTGCTGTGTGGGGTCTATTAACTCGTAGCGAAGAGATAGGGTTTCTTGGTGCACTTGAAGCTATTCGCTTAAAAACAGTGCCCAGCGATTCCCTTGTACTTTCGCTTGAATGTTCTCAGGCTTTGGAGAGTGCTCCCCAAGGTGATGGCGTCATAGTCCGCGTGGGCGATCGCATGAGCATCTTTGACCCCCCACTCACCGACGCATTGCGAATAACCGCTGATCAGATCGCTTCTAACAAAACCGCTCCAAACTTTGCTTATCAACGAAAGCTCATGGATGGTGGAGCGTGTGAAGCTACGGCCTTTTGTGCCGCTGGCTTTCAAGCATCAGGGCTTGCAGTTCCTCTCGGCAATTATCACAACGCAGATGACAATGGCCTCGGTATCGCCGCCGAACACGTCTTAATCAGCGATTACCTCAGTGAAGTCACTTTGCTCAGCCAACTAGCACTCGACCCAACTCAGCTCGAGGCTGCTCGAACAAATCTCGCCCCCGCTTGGCTGGCCGAACGCACGGCCCAAGCCCGTGAAGCTTTTAACTCGGAACGAAGCGATGCCTGAACTACCCGAAATGCAAGCATTGGCTGAACGGATCCGCGCTGCGGTTGCTAATGGCACCGTTCAGAAAATCGAGCCCTTACAATTTTCTGCAATCAAAACAGTCGAGCCAGACCCAAGCGTGTTGCTTAACGAACAAATTACTCAAGTAACACGACGTGCAAAGTACTTGATCTGGTCATTCACTTCTCCCAAGGCTCCACGTGTGTTGATGCATCTCTCTCAAGGAGGGCGAGTGGATATCGAACAACCAGCGAAAGCGACGAAACCCAAAAATAGTGTTGTGCGAATAACGGTTTCGTCTGGAGACAAGGCATCTGGAAACAAAGCTGATACGACTGGCATCTTTATCAAAGAGTTTGGTCACGAACGTAAGACAGCATGGTGGGTATTAGCACCAGGCGATAATGGTCCGCTTGAAAAACTCGGCCCCGACATCGACACCCCTGAGGCCATCGAGATATTACGAATGAGCAAAGACTCTCGCCGGGTTCATACGATCTTGCGCGACCAACGAACAGTCGCTGGGCTCGGGCGCGGTTACAGCAACGACGCTCTTCATAAAGCAAGGCTTTCGCCATATGCCTCGTTAGCTTCACTCGACGCCGACCAACGCGAAAGGCTCATCGATGCGATTGCCTCAGTCTTAGAAACTGGACTCATCCATGAGCGCCAGCGCAAAGGCGGCCTGCCAGCCAAGGTTGGTGATCACTGGATCGTCCATCACAAAATGGGAGAGCCGTGTCCAACCTGTAGTGACACATTGCAACGCGTGTCATATGAAAGTTATGAGGTGACCTACTGTCCGGCTTGCCAAACTGAAGGAAAAATACTCGCCGATCGCCGAATGTCGAGGTTGTTGCGATGAAATTCAATCTTCCTGTGCTTCCTCCAATTGGGCCCATGTTGGCTAAAGCAGTCAACGAACTCCCTTTAGAACCAGGCATGATCTATGAACCTAAATGGGATGGCTTTCGCTGCATCATCTTTCGAGATGGCGACAAAATCGAGCTGTCGAGTCGGGGTGAACGGCCGCTGACTCGCTATTTTCCCGAGTTGATCGAAGCCCTATTAAACGATCTTCCACAGCGGTGCGTAGTCGATGGCGAGATTGTCATTGTTGGATCACATGGACTCAACTTTGATGCCCTCTTACAGAGGATTCATCCAGCAGACTCACGAGTGCAACGACTTGCACTAGAAACACCCGCTTCATTTGTTGCATTCGACCTGATTGCACTCGGTGACGACGACCTACGCAACACCCCTTTTGTCGAACGTCGAATATTGCTGACAAACGCGCTTAGCCAGGCCAAACCGCCTATCTATTTAACCCCCGCCACAACCGACCCCGTTATCGCTGCAGATTGGTTCGAACGGTTCGAAGGAGCGGGCCTCGATGGGGTGATGGCCAAGTCAGCATCATTGAGTTACCTCCCAGATAAACGATTGATGTTCAAGGTAAAACACCAACGGACCGCCGATTGCGTGGTTGGAGGGTTTCGTTGGCACAAAGAAAGTGGAGTGGGTTCTTTATTGCTCGGGATCTACGACACAGATGGCGTCATGCATCACGTGGGGGTTGCGACTTCATTCACTGCCAAAAGACGTCTGGAGCTAGTCAAAGAACTCGCGCCCTGGCGAGATAATGCTCTTGATAACCACCCGTGGGCAGATTGGGCAAAGGCTGCTCAACCAGAAGCAATGAACCATCCAGGACAACGTCTTCCCGGCGCAACATCACGCTGGAATGCCAAAAAGGACCTTTCTTGGGAGCCCATTCGTGCCGAGCGGGTCGCTGAGGTTGCCTATGACCACCTGCAAGGCGACCGTTTCCGACACGCCACTCGTTTAGTCCGCTGGCGCGACGACCGTTCCCCAGATTCATGCACTTACACGCAGCTTGAACAACCCGTTCCCGAAGAACTCCACCAAGTCTTCAACGCCTAGGCTGGGTCCTTCGCACGACTAGGTTGCACTCGCTTAGGTTCACCCTTTTGCTTGGCAAAACTTGGCGGCCAAGGGGCATCGCCTAAGCCATCTTTTTCATCACACTCTGCCAATGCCAATAGCCCATCGAGTCGATAAGCGGTCTCGTCAATACCTGCCCCAACATCACCCAACTTGGCATAACGCAGCGGAACGGTAGCAATGGTCAGGTCATTCGGCTCAACATCTGGGACTTCGTCCCAAGTCAGAGGAGTAGACACGCGTCCCTCTGGGTTCGCTCGCACTGAATAAGCAGAGGCAACGGTTCGATCCCGAGCATTTTGGTTGTAGTCAATGAACACACGCTCACCTCGCTCTTCTTTCCACCACTTTGAAGTCGCTATGTCACCAAGCCTGCGTTCAACTTCACGAGCTAAAGCCAGTGCTGCCCGACGGACCTGAGTGAAATCCCATTCTGGTTCTATTCGCACGTTGACATGCATGCCTCGTGACCCCGAGGTCTTAGGAAAGCCAACCAATTCGCCATGTTCTGCCAATACTTCACGACAAACCAAGGCGACACGCCTAACGGCGTCAAAAGTAACGCCTGGCTGAGGGTCAAGATCTATACGCAGCTCATCTGGGTGGTCGAGGTCGCTTCGCCTTACTGCCCATGGGTTTAAATCAAGACACCCAAGATTGGCCGCCCATACCAAATCGGCGACATGGGTTGGGCACAACTCATCGGCGGTTCGGCCACTTGGAAAGCTGACCTGAACGGTCTCAATCCACGGTGGGCGTTTTTCTGGAGCACGTTTTTGAAAGAAGAACTCACCTTCGGCCCCATGTGGATAGCGCTTCAATACGGTAGGACGCTCAAATACGCCTCGTAATGCCCCCCCACCAACCGCAACATAGAACTGAGCAAGATCAAGTTTGGTCTCGCCACGAGTGGCGAAAAACACCTTTGATGGGTTCGTCACTCGAACCAATCTTCCATCAACGTCAATCTCTACAGCGTCAGCCACCACAACAACCTATTAGCGATGCCATGAGTCTCACTTACATCTTGGCTCGGAATGCTCAGGTGGCCACTCAAAACGCCGATTTCATACACATGATCACCGGACGCACCATGGACGATCTTTTGGCTGTGGTTGGCCGAGAGCGCCAAATCTTAGAACGACTTCTTTATCGGCTTCTTCAAACATCGAACATGATCACGATTGACGAAACTCGATTTCTTCACTGGCTCGCGCTTGACCTTGAACGAGTAGCCGACCATCTGCGAGAAATTGACTTGCAAAGAAGCATTATTGCAGTCGGCCTAGAAGGGGAACAACAGAGTCTCCCCTCTCAGATCACCATGACTACGATCTCGGCAAACGCCCCAACTCCATACCGGTTTCTATTGGACGATCACCAAAGTGAAATGAGTGCACTGGTCGGTGAAATCGGTACGAATGTGGCCCATATTCGAGACCTCATTGAAGAACGCCTAAACACACTCGCATGCGTACCTTCAAAGCCATGTCGTCCACATCTAGCTGTACACAATCACCACGACGATCTAGACCGCATGGATGCTCTCGATCGGGAGATTCTCAACGCTGGTTATGAGACGATTCTCTTAGCCTGTGATCGTCTCCAGTTGCCTGAGCTAGTCCGTTTTCTTGAATGCTGAACAAGCTGGTCCTAAGGACCCAAGACACTGGTCCTAAGGCCTACATGCTGATGCGGTCACGCCAATCGCTACATTCTCCTAGCGCACCAGCAAATCGCGCGCGTCGATCAGCAGCAACGCCTACTTCGTCTTCGTTGCTTTGTTCATCCCCGTCATATTGAGCGCTGATTCCCTGACGCAACATTTCCAATGCTTCTGATCGCATCTGTGAAACTCGCGAGGCCGTAACCCCAAGAAACCTAGCTAAATCATGAGAAGTGCGACCTTCAAGGAAGTACCCAATTACGACAAGACGATGGCGCTCAGGCAAGAGCGCTATGGCATCTCGCAAGTAAGCATGAAGCTCTCGACGCTCAAGTTCTTCACTGGGCTCAAGATTGCCGAGATCCATAAGGGTCTCGCCCAAAGTCATCGACTCATCTTCATCTGAAGACATGTGGTCAAGTGCCAGAACAACTGAACGACTAATTTTGCCCTGGAGCCTTAACAACTGCTCGGTAGTTGTCTCCATGGCCGCAGCTATTTCTTCCAAAGTAGGAGCGCGGCCAAACTCGTTAGCCAGTCGCTGCGAAGTGTGTTCAAAAGAACGAGCCATAGTCCGAAGTGATCGCGGTGCCCAGTCGGCAGAACGAACGGCATCAAGAATGGCACCCCTTATACGCTGCGCTGCAAAGCGCTGAAATGGCACTCCTCGTGCGAAGTCATAGCGCTGTGCTGCCTCTACAAGACCCAACGCTCCAGCTCGATTCAGCTCTTCACGATCAACGTGACGGGGAAAATGCACCGCCACCTGAAACACAATGTGACGAACCAACGGCTCGAACTCTTCAATCGCGGCTTGTCGATCAAAAGTCTCTAATGTTTCCATATTCCCACTCCCCATTCGCTCGTGCACCACTCTCCACTATGGGTAACGGCATTTCGGAAGCAGAACTTTAGCGAAAATATTAAAAATCTTTTGGGGGTCTCAGTGAGAGCTCTCAGTGAGAGCCTAGAAACCTCCGTCTTCAGCTCCTGTAAATACCGCCGCCTTAACGCCTCTACTGGCTAATTCACTGAGGAAAGGGGTTGTTTCTACCAAACCAGCAAGCCCGCTAGACCCTCCGGTGCCAAGACGACCAGACGCTGCCCAAACAGCAGCTACAGTTGCAACCACACCGGCACCTACAGCAGGACGGTCTATAACCCCAAACACTGTTGTCTCGCGCTTCGAGCCTTTCAATCCCCTTATCTCAACACGCAATGCTCCTAGTTTCTCGTCTTCTTTAAAACGAGCGGGTAGCAAAAGCCGAGCCGACCAACGTTCCTTGCGAGATGAGGAAAGGCGCGTAGTGGTCCTCTTGAGATCATCGAATACCGGCTGCAAAAGCAATGCTTCGGGCAAACTCGCTCGATAACAATCCTGAGCCCCAACTGGGTCTGGAAACCAACACAACTCTCGCCCCGACCCTGGCTTATGGCTAACCCAAGCCCCGTCAATCCAATCGACCGTCTCTTGCCTTAGGGCACTTCGCCGCTGTTGTGCGCAGGCCAAACCACCACTTCCAACACGCGCTATGTGTACCTCGTCAACCTGGTCGAAGGCCTTAGCTCCATGAGCTGCCAACACACATGACAGCCCCGGAGAGAACCCAGCCCCAACCGCCATGACCAGGCCAGCACGACGAAAGTCGTTATCCATCGCCAACAATTCCTGCACTTCTTCAGGGCTACCTGACAGAGATACGACATGAGCGCCTATCTTGAGCGCCTCATTTGCAGCACCTCTGTGCAAACCAACTCCAGTAGCGACAACTACGACATCTACGTCATCTGCTTGCCAACGTCCAGGAGCCGCTCTTGTGACCTTTACGGTTTCAGCCAAAGAATCCAACACGGCCTTCGCTCGATTGGTGTTGGCATCTACGACGGTGACGTGCTCAATGACTTCGGTTGAAACAAGCTGTCGAGCTACACGCGAACCAACAGCCCCCACCCCAAGAACGGCTATGTGCATAAGGGGGCGCTATCGCAAATCGGGGCCGGACAGTTCACGCCAGCCACCAGCTTTTGGCGGAACACCCCCCGATCCTCGAAGCCGGAGCACACCAGCAATCACGGCTGTCACGCCGAGAGCCAAAACGGTACGTCGAAAGAATTTCACGGTGGGGCTAGCTGGAATCGAACCAGCGACCTCATCCTTATCAGGGATGCGCTCTAACCGACTGAGCTATAGCCCCGTGGACACATCGGCTGAGCAACGCTAGCGCAGGTTTGCGTCAACCACATTCTCGTCAACCAACACGGTCTCGTCGGACAAAACGATCTTAAAGCCACCCACCACTTCACTAATGAGGTTGTAAAACAGCACCAAGAACGAAGTCATCAGCGAACTCGCCACCACAAAGATAAACCCCGCCAATGTTGTGCCAGCTGCAAGCTGAGCGATGTTGACTTTGACGTCTTCCCAGCCGAGGTCAGCAAGAAAATCTGTAAATCCACTTGTCAGGCCCGTAACTAACCCTCCAACAACCATCGCCGTAACAGCAACCACCAGCATCAGATAAACGCAGAAGAAAAAGACCGCCGAAACCCTTAGTGCTGCCATTGGTTCGATCCGGTAAACCTCTACGTAGCTAGTCATAGTTGCGCGACGGGTACGACCAGACACCTTAGGTTTCTTTGGGCCTGGTTTAGGTTTATTTGGGTCTGGTTTCGGCTTTACCTCAACTTGTCGCGAGCCCCCAGAAGAGGAGCCAGTACTCTCATAAGAACCGCTTGTTGAAGTAGTAGTCGAAGTTTCCGGTGCTACTGGTTGGTTGGTTACTGGGGAGGGATCAGACGACACAACTCAAAGTGTACGGGATCGGTCTTGGCGACGGGTTGACAGAGCCCCACGTCACCGGCAATTCGGGCCAGCGAAGGAGCAAAGGAGAGTGGAACGTCAATAGCGAGACCTTGTTCATGCTTGGAACTTCCAGGTTTTGCAACCGGATATGGGTTTGATCCTCTATTGTTGTAAAGCCGCTGTTGTTGTTCTATTGAACGCCATCCCGACGAGACGGGAACGGGTTTTCCCAACAAGGCTTCAGCTCTAGCCAGGGCATTAAATAGTTGGGGGTGTAGACCTTTGGCCCCTGTCCCATGAGGCGAATCGGGTATCGAACCCTCCGCTCTCGCAGATACCTTGGTTCCGCCGAGTTCCACCGTAACCTGTGCTTCTCGTCCCTCTACAACAAACGAAACCAGCCGAGCACCATTAATCTGAGCAACTTGACGGGCTGCTTGTTCACCTTCTACCGCACCAGCCAATGCTGCTGCATCAGCTGCCGTACGAGCTTGAGCCGCCATAGATGCTTCGGCACCAAAGCGTGCTATTCCCATTGCTAACCCAGCGGTGACAACAACAAAGAGAGCGATGAATGGAGTGATTGAGCCGCGCTCGTCTAAACGAACGCTGGGTTGTAGACATTTCGACACGATGTTCCCTCATGCACGAGCCTTGGCGAAGCCATGGCAAAAGCATCAAAGGGGGAAGAGCGATCGAAATCAAAAACCAATCTATATTGAAATAACCTGAAATACAATTTCACAGGCCATTAATCTTCGTCTGGCGTAAGAATTGGTGCAACGGCAGCGACCGATCCACCCTCACCAACGGACATAACCCGTACACCTGTGGCATCTCTACCCTGCGAAGATATCTCTCGAACGGGCATGCGAATAACTACCCCATCGGTTGAAATAATCATTACCTCATCGTCCAGATTTACCCTAAATGCCGCAACAACTCCACCGCGTCTAGCAGTGAGTTTGATCCCTTTAACGCCCTGGCCACCTCGAGCCTGCGCGTTAAAACGCTCCATCTTCGTGCGCTTGCCATAACCAGCGTCGGTCACAATCAAGATGTCTGCCTCATCATCAGCAACATCACACGAGACCACTTCGTCACCAGCTCGCATGCGCATACCTCTTACGCCTGCCGCTGAACGGCCCATTGGACGCGCTTCACTTTCAGCAAAACGAATAGTCATTCCCTGCTTGGAAAGCATAAGAATCTCGTTCTCACCACTGGTTGGAATGACTCGTACCAACTCGTCATCATCCTTAAGGTTCAGCGCAATAAGCCCAGAACGCAGTGACGAGTCGTACTCTGTGAAGCGGGTCTTCTTAACTTGACCCAACTTGGTAGCGAAGAACAAATAGCGATGGGTCTCATAATCACGAGTATCGATAATCGCCTGAATGCGCTCGTCGGGTGCTAGTGGCAACAAGTTGACGATTGCGGTTCCGCGCGCTGTGCGCTCTTTCATCGGAATCTCATGAGCACGAAGTCGATAGACCCTGCCCCGATTTGAAAAAAGCAACAAATATGATTGTGCCGTGGTCGTAACGATGTGGGTTACATAGTCGTCGTCACGCAATTTCGTGCCAGCCACTCCTCGCCCACCCCGGCTCTGTGTGCGGAAGGCGTCAAAGGCAACCGTCTTTACGTATCCCGTAGCAGAAAGGGTCACCACGAGTTCTTCATCCTCAATGAGATCAAGGTTGTCTATATCGCCTGGATCAAACGTGATCTCGGCTCGACGAGGCGTTGCAAAACTCGCACGGACCGCGCTCAGCTCGGTCTTTATAACCCCTCGCAGCATTGCGTCATCATGCAAAATTGCCTCAAGGCCAGCGATGGTTTCTCTCAGCTGTGCCATCTCTTTATCAAGCTCTTCTCGCCCCAGGCGGGTAAGTCGGCCCAATGTCATGTCAAGAATGTGATCGGCCTGAATTTCCGAAAACAACATCGGTTCGGCCATCAAGCCCGCACGGGCTGCGGAGCGATCATCAGAAGAGCGAATGAGCGCAATGATCTCGTCGATCAAGTCAAGGGCTCGAATGAGACCTTCGACGATGTGTGCCCGTTTCTGGGCTTTATCGAGACGATAAGCAGAACGACGGGTGATGACTTCTACTTGATGATCAACATAAGCAGAAAGGGCTTGCACCAAGTTGAGTGTTCGGGGAACCCCATCAACTAAGGCGACCATATTCACACCAAAGCTGGTTTGCAATGGTGTGTGTTTGTAGAGGTTGTTCAACACCACGTTCGCGTTGGCATCACGCTTGAGTCGAACAATCATGCGGGTGTCATCACCCGACGAAGCATCATCGAGTGCTGCAATGCCATCGAGTTCCTTCGACTCCACCAACTCAGCAATGCGAGCAAAAATGGCATTTGGCGACGACTGATACGGCAACTCACTAATGACTATTCGCGAGCCTTTAGCATCTTCTTCAATAATCGCCCGGGCCCGAACCCGAATAGAACCCCTACCGGTGCGATACGCATCGAGAATGCCGGATCGCCCCAAAATATAAGCCCCGGTTGGAAAATCGGGACCTTTAACGAAGGCCATTAGATCGTCTGGGGTGGACTCGGGGTTGTCGATCAGGTGAAGAGTTGCATCAATCACCTCACCTAAGTTGTGAGGTGGGATGTTGGTCGCCATTCCCACCGCAATGCCTTGACTGCCATTAACTAAGAGATTGGGAAAACGGGCTGGTAACGCCGTGGGTTCGCGAAACTCACCTGAATAGTTGTCAACAAACTCGACTGTGTCCTCGTCGATGCTGTCGAGCATCTGGTTTGCAAGAACCGCCAAACGGCATTCTGTATATCTCTGCGCTGCGGGAGGATGGTCAGGCGAACCAAAGTTTCCCTGCCCGTCGATCAGGGGATGGCGAAGGCTGAAGTCTTGAGCCATGCGTACAAGTGCGTCGTAGATAGACCCTTCACCGTGAGGGTGAAATTTACCCATGACCTCACCGGTAACACGGGCACACTTCAAACGGGTGCGATCAGAACGAGCACCCAGCTCATGCATTCCATAAAGAATGCGGCGATGAACTGGTTTAAGACCATCTCGAGCATCAGGCAATGCCCGGCTAACAATGACAGACATGGAGTAATCGAGAAACGATCTTTCCATCTCTTCTTGAATTTCGATGGGCACGATACCAGCAATAGCCGTATCGCTTCCCCCTGGAGGTAGGTCGCTCATATGTCCAGAAACCTGACGTCGTTGGCGTTAGTAATAATGAACTGCTTGCGAAGCTCGACCACGTCACCCATGAGGGTGCTGATCACTTCATCGGCAATCGAAGCTTGTTCAACGGTGACCTGCAGCAACGTTCGCTGAGAAGCATCCATCGTGGTGGCACCAAGCTCTTGCCAATCCATTTCACCCAAACCCTTAAGACGGCTGAACTCAAAACGTTTAGGAGCTTGTTCTGCAACAAAAGCCTCGCGTGCGCTTTCGTCTTTCAAGTACACCTTCTCCTTGCCAACCACTGTCGAAAACAGTGGTGGTTGAGCTATGTAAACACAGCCAGCAGCGACAAGGGGCTCCATTTGGCGATAAAAGAACGTCAACAACAAAGTTCTGATATGGCTTCCGTCAACATCGGCGTCGCACATGATTACAACCTTGTTGTAACGGATTTTTTCTAGGTCGAACTCTTCACCAAAGCCAGCACCCACGGCCTTAACGAGGGCTTCTACCTCGTTGTTCTTCAACATCTTGTCTACCCGAGCACGCTCGACGTTCAAGATTTTGCCTCTAATGGGCAAAATGGCCTGCGTTCGTGGATCACGAGCCTTAATGGCCGAACCACCAGCGGAATCACCTTCGACGATGAACAGTTCGGCCTCACGCGCATCGCGCGAAGCGCAATCAGTTAGCTTGCCCGGCAAGCCTGCACCCTCGAGGGGAGACTTCCGTCGAGTGGCGTCGCGGGCCTGGCGAGCAGCTATGCGGGCACGGGCAGCCTGGACGGCTTTTTGCACGAGTTGGCGTGCTTCAGGTGGGTGTTCTTCAAGCCAGTCGACCAACTTTTCATTGGTTGCTCGCTCCACCAATGAACGCATTGACACGTTGCCAAGCTTGGCCTTGGTCTGTCCCTCAAATTGAGGCTCAGCAAGACGCACGCTGATAATTGCGGTTAGGCCCTCTCGAATGTCTTCGCCCAACAAATTGTCATCTTTGTCTTTAAGTAAAGATTTTGCTTTGGCATACTTGTTCACCGCATTCGTAAGAGCCTTTTTGAAGCCTTCTTCGTGCATGCCCCCCTCGTTGGTGGCAATGCCATTGGCAAACGAGTGAATCCCTTCGTGGTATCCGGTGTTCCACTGAAAGGCGACTTCCACCTCTTGCGTGTCCTCAGCAGCGTGGTAGTAGCCCACCCTCTTGAACAAAGCTTCTTTCGAGGTATTGAGGTGTCGAACGAAATCTTCAATCCCCCCGTCGTACTTATAAGTCTTTGGCTCTGCCTCGTGTCCGGGACGCTGGTCTTTAAAGCGAATCTCCAAACCTTTATTGAGAAACGCCATCATCTGAAGGCGTTCAACTAATGTTTGAGCTCGAAACTCAGTTCCCTCACTATGGAATACGATTGGGTCTGGCCAAAAAGTAACCGTGGTGCCCGTTCTGCCCTTTGGAGAATCACCAATCATTTCAAGCTTGCCTGTTGGCTTACCTCCATCGGCAAACTCAATGCGATATCTCTTGGCATCACGATCAACTTCGACGATCACCCGGACAGATAGTGCGTTTACGACCGATACACCCACACCGTGAAGGCCACCAGAAACCTTGTAACCAGATCCGCCAAACTTTCCACCTGCGTGCAAGACGGTGAGCACCACCTCTACACCAGACTTATTGGTGTACTTGGGGTGAGGGTCGACAGGAATGCCACGCCCATCGTCAGAAACTCGACATCCACCGTCTTCAAGGAGATCGATCTCAATGAGGGTGCAGTGGCCCGCCATGGCTTCATCAACACTGTTGTCGACGACCTCATAGACAAGGTGGTGCAAACCACTAAGTCCGGTAGAACCGATGTACATGCCGGGGCGTTTTCGAACGGCCTCAAGGCCCTCTAGGACCTGAAGGTCCTTCGCTCCGTAACTTTCAGAAATCTGGGCCACAACGCGCCCTTCCAGCGACGGTGAACAGGAAACGAACCGACTGTTTACTTTCCCACCATCTGTTTCGGGTGAGCGTAAACCATACGATTCGCAAGCCGTCACTATACACCGCATGCCAACTGTGACATGAAGGAAGCAAATCTCCTGCGCATAGAGACTCAGTGGGTAGGACGGACGACGACTTCAATGCGCTGAACTGCTCCCGCACCAGCCACCTCGGATAAACGAGTTAGTAAATCTGCTTCGAGCCAACGAAGTTGAGTGGCCCACGCTGGCTCTTCTACCGCAACTACCAAGATGCCATCGCTCAATGATTGGGGTCGGGTATGTTCTGCCAGAGATTCCCCCACAAGTGTTGTCCATGCTGTGAAAACTGAGGTCATAGTAGAAGCTTTTGGAACACCTAGTGACGCTGCAACGCGATCGAGGGAATCGCCTACTGGCCGGGGCTCAGGGGGCTCACGGTTAGGTAAGGGACGCCAACCCATCAGCCGACTCCGCCGAGGTCGTAGAAGATTTTTCCAGCCTGCACCCTGACCACCTTTTCGGGTATTGCCTTGGCAGGCAAGTCCTCAGTAGTGGTGAGTAATGCCTGGCCAGGTGGCAAATGTGCCAATAGAGCCTCTGAACGACTGGGGTCTAATTCGGAAAATACGTCGTCAAGCAACAAAATTGGCGGTGTTCGAGTGTCTAAATACACCAGATGATGAGACGCTAACCGCAACGCTAGAGCGAGCGAGCGTTGCTCGCCTTGTGACGCATGGGTGCGCGCAACAAAGTCATCAAGGTGAACAGTCACCTCGTCTCTATGAGGTCCGACGGTCGTCACACCACGTCGAAGATCGTCTTTTTGGGCTTCATTAAGTGCTTTAGCTAGTCCATTCTCTCGCCAAGGAGCGTCATAACGCAGTCCCACCTTGGTCGATCGAGCAGCAACCTGGTTGTAGGTCTCGTCAACGAGTGGGTTAAGCCGATCGACCAAGGTGGCTCTTAGGTTTCCAAGGGTTTCCCCTAATGAAGACATTTTGGAATCCCATACTTCAAGAGTCGATGCGACCTCAAAAGTCAGGCGACCTCCAGCCTGTTTCAATAATGCATTACGTTGCCGAAGCACTCGATCAAGGTCGCCCATCAATGCGTCATGTCTTGATGCCAACGACACCAAGACGGCATCAAGATACGCGCGACGCTCGCTCGGACCACCCTTAATCAGACGTAAATCATCAGGTGAAAAGGTCGTAACTCGAACGGATCCCAAAAGATCGCGTGTTCGTTTAAGGGCTTGGCGATTCACAAGAACACGATCACGACCACTCAAGCGCAGCTCGGATTCGATCGAAATCATTCGGTGGCGTTGCTCATCAACTACTTGCATATCTTGATCGACTACCGCCCTCACCACAGCGGTCTCAGCCCCGTGACGCACGAGCGCTTCATTTGGGGTACCCCTAAACGAGGAAAGGGTTGCAAGGTACCCAATAGCTTCAATCAGGTTTGTTTTGCCCTCACCGTTAGGTCCAATAATGGCTGTTAACCCTGGTGCGGGCTCAAGGTTTACCTGGTGATAGCTGCGAAAATCAACAAGATCGATTGAAACCAGCCGCACGCCAGAAAAGCCCTAAGAAACTCGAACGGGCATGAGGAGATACAAGAAGTTGTCATCTTTTACAGAACGGATGACGGCTGGCTTAAGCCCATCAATGGTTTCTATTGAAACTTCATCGCCACTTATTGCGTCAATACCGTCAATCAAATATTCAGGGTTGAAGGCAATAATCATTTCTTCACCCTCATAAGACGCATCGACTAGTTCTTCGGCCTGACCCACGTCTTGAGTTATAGCTAATAACTCCACGGAATTTTCACTAAGTGAAAGACGAATGGGCGTAGATTCCTTCGCCATCAACTTCACTCGTTTGATCGCGTCAATCAGAGCTTCACGCCCAACCACCACACGATTTGGCGAACTTGTGGGAATGAGCTGACGGTAATTCGGAAACTCGCCTTCTATCAAACGAGTCGTAAGTTTTAATGATCCCACTCCAAAAGTGGCGTCGCGTTCCCCAAGACGAAGTTCTACCGTCCCCTCGGTTCCAATGATTCGCACAAGTTCACCTAATGCTTTGGATGGAATCAACACAGACTGACCTTCTACCAACTTTAAAGATCCAGTTACATCGCATAGAGCAAGCCGGTAAGAGTCTGTTGCTACTAAACGTAGTTCTTCGCCTTCGGCTACGAGGAGTACGCCTGTCAAAATAGGTCGAGCATCATCATGACTTGCAGCGCGAACAACCTGACGAAGTGCTTCAGCGATTATAGACGCATCGAAGGAAACTGGGTCTTGTTCTGAGTCAGTAAGTCGGGGGTAATCATCAGCTGGTAGTAACCGAACGGTAAAATGAGACCTTCCTGCTATCAGATTTGCTTCGTCTCCTTCGATCTCAAAACGTACTGCGCCTGGTTCAAGGGCTCGCACGATATCAGTGGTTAGGCGGGCAGGAAATACCGTCACTCCATCTTGTTCACCGTTAACAGTAAGAACTGTTTCGATAGTCAGATCAAGATCACTACCAATCAGACTGAGGCGATCACCTGCAAGCGTTGCGTGAATGCCAGAAAGTACCGGCAAGGCGCCACCACGACTCGTCACAGCACGCGACACAGTCGCTAAAGCCTCGACCAATACATCTCGCTCGCAACGGAACTTCACGATTTCCTCCCTATTACTATTAAAAAGAAGTAATTTAATAGTACTAATAATAAGACTTGTGGATTGTGGATAACCACAGGTTCATGCAGCTTAAGACCAGTTTTGTTATTAGCTGGAAATCCACAGACTATGAAACTTACGAATCAAAACTTTACGCATGTGACCCATTGTGTGGATAACGAAGGCATCTCCCCAGGATGTTTTGAGGTTATCCACAGGAATATCCACATGACTGTATATACTACCATAATAACCCCTTTCATTAACTTTCATCATGAAGAAGAACTTGAACTGCGAATTTTATGCATTAGTTCTGTGACCTGATCATATATTTGTCGACGCTCTTTCATGAGGGCACCAATTTTCTCGACAGCATGAATGACTGTTGTGTGATCTCGGCCACCATATTCACGAGCAATGGCTGGATAACTTAAGTCAGTCATTTCTCGACAAACGTACATTCCGATCTGACGGGCTATCACTAGTGGCCGGCGTCGGCTTTTACCACGAAGTTCATCAAGCGAAAAATCAAACATTTCGGCGGTGGCGTCGAGAATGATCTTTGCTGTAATCACCCGGGTGCGGGTATCACCAATGACGTCATCTAGAACGATGGCTGCTAAATCGGAAGTTAGAGGCTCACGGTTGAGGCTGGCAAAAGCCGACACTCGAATGAGGGCTCCTTCAAGTTCCCGGATGTTGTTGGTGATATTAGAGGCAATGAATTCAAGGACATCATCGGGAATGGGAGTCAGTTCGCGTTCCGCTTTTTTTCGGAGAATAGCCAAGCGAGTTTCGAGTTCTGGTGGCTGAATATCGGTAATAAGACCCCACTCAAAGCGGCTGCGAAGTCGATCTTCAAGTGTGGCAATTGATCGAGGCGGACGATCTGAGCTGATAACGATTTGACGGTTTGCCCCATGGAGTTGGTTGAAGGTATGGAAGAACTCTTCTTGTAGACCCTCTTTTCCTTCCATGAATTGAATGTCGTCGACCAACAACACGTCATTTTCTCGATAATGACGCTTAAATGCACTTGCGGTGTTTGAGCGAATCGACTCCACGTAGTCGTTCATGAACGACTCAGTAGAGACATAGCGAACTTGGTAAGCCTGATAATTCTCATGAACATAATGAGCGATCGCATGTAAAAGATGAGTCTTACCAAGCCCAGCTACCCCGTAGATAAAGAGAGGGTTGTAGGATCGAGCTGGAGTTTCGGCAACTGAAAGAGCTGCCGCATGGGCGAATCGATTTGATGCACCGGTTACAAATGCATCGAAGGTGTAGCGAGGGTTCAGTGCCTGGGCCGGAGTGCTTCTAAATTGGCTTTCACGTCTCTGTTCTTCACGTGCCATACGGATGTGATCAGGGTGAGGGGGGTTGGAGTTTTCGCTATCGCGTTGTCTGTCCCCTCCATTGGTTATAGATCCAACCCCTGGAAAGAGCTCGGGCGTGACTGCTTCTGGACGAACTTGAAAATCTAGGTGGATGTCACTGGCACCTAAATCAGAGAGGTGACGGGTAACTAAATCGAGCCATTGCCCTTCAATTCGTTCTTTAACAAGAGAACTGGGGACGGCAATGACGAGTAGATCGTCATCAATGGTCACTGCGACCGTAGGTTGAAAACAACTAACCCACGTTGCTTCAGGTACTTGCTTACGAAGTGCAATGAGACAAGATGTCCACAACTGTTCCGCCTCTAACACCGCTTATCATCTCCAGATCGGCAAAGTCATCCACAACGCAGTCCACAGATGTGGAAAACGCGTATGACCTGGCTCACGTTACATGAACCAGTTCGATCACATCGCAGTGTTGGGCCTTGTGTCGGGCGTCGAGGACGAACCTACCCAGCGATACGTCGCCTCTAAACCTAATCATTTTGAGTTGGACCAGAAAGTTCTAATCACTCACAACATGTCTTGGCAGGTTGCTCATTATGATCAAGAGCCTCTACCCTCGTTAGTAACTCCCAGCACCGCTAGTCGGGTTGGGTACCTGAATCAAACAAGAGAGGCGTCGTGAAGCGCACCTATCAGCCAAATAATCGTAAACGGGCCAAGAACCACGGGTTTCGTCACCGCATGTCAACACGTGCGGGTCGTGCCATTATCAAGTCACGTCGCCGCAAGGGACGTCACAGTCTTTCCGCCTGATGTACCTAACGTTATTGACAATGCCGAGTACCACCATTGACCAAGCGCATTTGGCGAATTCGTCAACGTTCTAAGTTCGTTGAGCTTGCACGCCACGGAAAGCGCGCACGCGTTGGAGTCATTACGATTACTTGGCTTGTGGAGCCATCATCGGGGAAAAATAAACCCCAGTTGGCATACTCCACAGGCAAACAGGTCGGTCCTTCGGTGGTTCGCAATAGGGTTAGACGCAAACTTCAAGCAATCATGTCTGAATTGGCACCCAGCTTGGCGTCCGGCTTCTATTTAGTAAAAGCCGGACCAAAAAGTAGCGAAATACATTTTGATGATATTCGAGGAAACGTATGGATAGCACTGCAACGATTGGGAGCACTTCCAAAAGAAGACGAGGCTCAGTCCAAAAGTCTAACGCAATGAGTTTTCCGGCACGCTTGCTGTCAGGGTTATTTCGAGGTTGGCAGTTTGTTCGGACTGGAAAACCCTCACCTTGCCGTTTTGTGCCAAGTTGTTCACATTACGGAATAGAGGCTCTTGAAGTCCATGGAGCTATACGTGGTTTTTATCTCACCTTACGTCGTATTGTTCGCTGCAATCCTTGGGGGCCTTACGGTTTTGACCCCATTCCAGAGCGGAAGGCCCCCTGAAAATGACTGACTTTCTGGCAGGAGCCCTTGCCTTTTTCTACGATGTTTGGCCCTCCTACGGCGGGTCGATCATATTGTTCACATTGGCAATCATGGCCGTGCTGACCCCCTTGTCACTTAAGAGCTCACGGTCAATGATTGCAATGCAGCGTTTAGCTCCAGATTTAAAGAAACTTCAACAAGAGCATAAAGACGATCGCGAAGCACTTAATCGGGAAATGATGGCTCTTTACCAAGAGCACAAAGTGAGTCCCTTTAGCTCATGTCTTCCTCTCCTCCTTCAAATGCCAGTCTTCTTTCTTCTGTATCGGGTTTTGAATGGACTAACGAGAATTGGCGAAGATGGAAATTTCAATCCTAAGTCTCTAGATCTTGACTCCTCTTTATCTCAAGCTTTACGAGCTACAGACAAGATGATGTCGTTTGGCATGGATCTTTCAAAAGGCGCTCTTAAGGAATTACAAACCGAAGGCGTAGTCACCGCTCTCCCATATATTGTGCTTGTTTTACTAGTAGCGGTGACCGCTTATTACCAGCAACGCCAGCTTTCCGCCCGCAATACCAACACAGCTGTGAACCCTCAGCAACAGATGATCATGAAGTTTATGCCACTGATGTTTGTGTTCATATCCTTCTCATTACCAGCTGGAGTGGTTGTTTATTTTGTTATTTCTAACTTGGTTCGAATTATGCAGCAAGCTTGGATTACCAAGGTGGAGTATGGCGAGGATGATAAAAAACCAGCGGTAATAGAGACCCGTGTAGTTGAAAAAAATCTTAATGACACTTCTAAACCAGCTGGACAATCGCCGCAGCGATACAAGAAGAAGAAAAGGAAGTAGTGACGTGGAGTGGGTAGAGACAACAGGTAGAACGATTGAGGAAGCTAAGGATGCTGCCTTAGATCAACTCGGTGTAGATGAAGATGATGCAGAGTTTGAGATTTTAGAAGAGCCAAAAAGCGGACTGTTTGGCCGTATTCGTCAAGAAGCTCGTATTCGAGCTCGAGTTCGACCTGCTACTCCGAGGGCCAAGACAGAGCGGCGTGACCGTGGGAAGAGAGGTCCTCGCAGCAAGGGTGGGGTTGGGGCGGGCCCAAACACTGGTTCCCGTGAGACCGCCAAATCTTCTTTTGAGTCGACACAAGGTAGACCGGCAAAGAAGAACGTTACTAAAAAGCCTGTACGTTCAGCCGTAACGAAACCAGAAGGAGCATTCGTGGAAACAGACATGCCACTTACCGAGCAAGGTGAAGTAGCTAAAGCGTTTGTACGTGGATTGTTGGATGCCTTCGATCTGGAGGGCTCAGTTGAAGTCAGAGAACTTGATGAGGATGCTCTTGAGGTTGCGGTAACCGGAGACAATCTTGGACTATTGGTGGGTCCACGCGGGGCAACTCTGTCGGCCATTCAGGAACTTTCACGAACTGCTTTGCAACACGCACTAAGTGGGGCACGCGGTGCCCGCTTACGAGTAGATGTAGGCGGATATTGGGAGCGACGCCGTGACGCTCTTGAGCGTTTTGCACAACAAGTGGCTGCACAGGTTATTGAGTCTGGTTCAAGTGTGGCTATGGAACCGATGGATGCTGGTGATCGCAAGATAGTGCACGACGCTGTTAATTCTATTGACGGGGTTCAAACCATTTCTGACGGGGAAGATTCCCGTCGTCATGTAGTAATTAAACCTGTTTGAACCCAGTGGATTTAGATGGTTCTTTGCTTGAAGTTCTTGGACAGGCAAGAGAACTGGGGTTTTTGGGCCCTGGCCCTATCGAATTACATATAGATCATGCAATGGCTTACGCCAAGCCACTCGGTGAAGGCTGGTCCGGGCGGGCCGTAGATCTGGGGAGTGGTGGTGGTGTTCCGGGTTTAGTATTGGCTCTGGTGTATCCAGATTCTGAATGGACGTTGGTGGACGCCCAGGAACGCAGGGCAACTTTTTTGGCCAGTGCCATAAGCTCCCTTTCTCTTGAGAAGAGAGTTTATGTTATGCATGAACGTGCTGAGGTGTTTGGAAGAGACCCCATTCATCGTCATACCTACGACCTTGTAGTTGCAAGGAGTTTTTCAGCCCCTCCGGTCACAGCTGAGTGCGCTTCTCCACTGTTAAAGAAGAATGCCCTCCTAGTTGTTAGTGAGCCACCAGCAGGGGAAGGGGTAACTTATCGCTGGCCTGAAGTCCCACTAGCACTACTCGGGTTACAGCTAGAGAACTTGCTACCCGGTCCCCCAGCCCTGGCTCTGATTAGAAGCCGAGAGCTATGTGAAGAAAAGTATCCTAGAAGAACTGGAATCCCATCGAAGCGGCCCCTCTGGTGATGTTTCACGTGAAACCACGTATTGAGCGAGAGACCGAGCTTATCGCTGTAAGGCTGTAGCCTCTGGAGGCTGATAGGCTAAATAAGGAGCCGCTTGTGTTTCACGTGAAACATCACCAGGCCGACTATGTAGCGGAGAGTGTTTGTTTTAAATCTTGAAAAAGTTTGGTAAATCCTTTGCATGAGGTCATTAGTGTTCTAGTATGCCAAACGTGTCTGACGGGGCTAGTGAATTTCCAGATAATATAGACGCTCTCTTTGAGCGGCTTCGGGCTGTTGAGACCCACGAGGCTCCTGTCGTTGATGAACTAGAGACAGAGCCAGTAAATCTGGCAGAGACCGAAGTAATCATCGAAGAGTCTGTGGTAATCGTTGCTCAGAACTCATCTCTTTCGGAAGAACCGAAACTAAATTCTAGTTCTGAAACTATTGATCAACTAGCCGAACAGCCGGACGCCTCTCCATCTAGACGCCCATTACCACGAGTGTTAGCGGTTGCTAATCAAAAGGGAGGGGTAGGTAAAACCACTACGGCGGTAAACCTAAGTGCTTGTTTAGCTGAGTTGGGTTATCGGGTACTCGTATGTGATCTCGACCCGCAAGGGAACGCCACAACTGGGCTTGGTTTGAACCCTCGGAACCTAGATTCTTCAATGTACGAAGTAATTTTGAACGATCTTCCATTAGAAGATTGTGTCGAACCAACATCTGTCAAAAATCTCTTTATTGCCCCAGCCAGCCTTGATCTTGCCGGTGCTGAAATCGAACTTGTGCCTGCATTTAGCCGTGAACTTAGGCTTAAGAGAGCCATTGAGGCCGTTCATGATCAATATGACTATGTGTTAATTGATTGCCCACCATCACTAGGGCTTCTGACGGTAAACGGTTTAGCTGCCGCAACAGAAGTAATAGTGCCTATTCAGTGCGAATATTATGCACTTGAGGGCTTGGGTCAGTTGCTGCGCAATGTCGCCTTGGTGCAGAAGAACTTGAACCCAAGTTTGGAAGTAACTGCCATCATCTTGGTGATGTATGACGCTCGTACCAAGCTTTCAGATCAGGTTGCGAAGGAAGTAAGAGCTCATTTTGGTGATGTTGTGTGTCGTAACGTGATTCCACGATCTATCCGGCTTTCTGAAGCCCCTTCCTTTGGGCAGCCAATTATTTCATTTGATTCGACATCTCGTGGAGCTATTGCTTATCGAGAGGTAGCGAAGGAGGTCAGTGGTGGCGCGCCGTAGTGGACTCGGAAAGGGACTTGGTGCACTGATTCCTCCCGAAGCCGTCATGCAAGGTGATGGGGCGGCTTTTCGTGAGATACCGGTATCGAGTATCCAACCAAACCCTTATCAACCCAGACGACACTTTGATGAAGAGGCTCTGAGTTCACTATCAGCTTCCATAAGGGAACTGGGGGTTCTTCAACCGCTTCTTGTTCGGATGACGGGCACCGGTGAATATCAGCTGATCGCTGGTGAACGTCGTTGGCGTGCTGCAAAGAGAGCTGGTTTACCAACGGTTCCAGTGATCGTAAAAGATGTTGACGACTTAGCATCTTTGGAACAAGCCGTAGTAGAAAACCTCCATCGTAAAGACCTGAACCCTCTTGAAGAAGCGGCTGCCTACCAACAGCTTCTAGAAGATTTTGCTATGACACATGATCAGCTTGCTACGAGAGTAGGTAAAAGTCGTGCAGCAGTGACTAATACCCTGCGCCTTTTTCAACTACCAGCTTCAATTCAGAGATTTGTTGCTGAAGGTCAGATCTCTGCAGGCCATGCGCGGACCTTGTTGAGCACACCAGATCGAGATTTTCAAGAAAACCTTGCTCAACGAATAGTGGCCGAAGGGTTATCGGTTCGAGTTGTTGAAGAAGCGATCCGTATCCATACATTTGGTGATAACGAATCGACCGGGGATGATGCCCCATCTTCACAAGTGCCTGCAGGGAAAAAGATCAAGTCCGGTCCTTCAGCGGTAAGTCCTCAACCTCAGCGGCTACGACAAGCCGGCATGCATGAACTGGAGACTCTTCTTTCTGAGCACCTTTCAACAAAGGTGCTAGTGGAAGAGAAGGGCAAGAGGGGACAGGTCGTCATTGACTTTGCCGACCTTGATGACCTAGAGCGTATTTATCGTGCAATGAGCGGAAAGATTGAAAATTAATAAGTCTAAACCCTAAAGCAATAGTTGAGAGTCTACCCCCAGCCTGTGGATAAGACTGGGGGTAGAGCTAAACTACAGGGTGGTTGTGTATTGGTAAAACAGATCCTTTGGGCAACTTTTTAAAGAAAAGTAGAGAGTTCCTCTAGAAGCTGACCCTTACCTTTTGCGCCGACTAGGCGTTTTTGGGGCTCGCCATTTTGAAAGACGATTAACGTTGGAATGCTCATTACTTCAAAACGACGTGCCACTTCAGGGTTGTCGTCAACGTTGAGTTTTGCGATTCGAATTTTCCCCGCTTGTTCTGTGGCTATCTCTTCAAGAATCGGGGCGATCATCTTGCACGGACCACACCACTCGGCCCAGAAGTCGACAAGAATTGGTTCGGTAGAAGATTGAATTTCCTCGTTGAATGTTGCGTCGGAAAGTTTGGCGATGTTGCCCATGGCAGTCTCCTTTGTTGGGGGTTGAGATCTTTCTTGGCTAGGCCAAGGTAGAGGTGTGAAGCGATTGATTTGCGGCATGTTCTGCTTCAAGCCACCGTTCTGCATCAATTGCAGCCATACACCCCGAGCCCGATGCTGTAATGGCTTGTCGATAGGTACGATCTTGAACGTCACCGCAAGCAAACACGCCTTCAATGTTGGTCTTCGATGAGCCTGCTTGGGTGATGAGGTAACCGGCTTCGTCGGTAGTCAGTTGATCACGGAAAAGGTCGGTGTTGGGTCTGTGCCCAATAGCCACGAACATTCCTGTGACATCGAGAGTCGAGCGATCGCCTGTTTTTAAGTTTTCGACCACGGCACCTTCCAACTTTGTGTCCCCGACAAGATCAACGACCCCTGTATTCCACAGGAACTCAATTTTGTTATTAGTAAAGGCGCGTTCTTGCATGATTTTCGATGCCCGAAGTTCGTCACGTCGGTGAATCAAGGTGACCTTGTCAGCAAAACGGGTTAGAAACAGCGCTTCTTCTAGTGCGGAATCTCCACCGCCAACTACGGCAATGTTATGACCTCGGAAGAAGAAGCCATCGCAGGTCGCGCAGGTAGAAAGACCATGTCCTAGTAGGCGTTCTTCAGCAGGTAGGCCCAGCATAAGCGACTGAGCTCCGGTTGAAACGATGACACTTTCGGCCAGGTATGTGGGCTCTGCAGCGGTAGGGTCACCAACCCAGATTTTAAAAGGGCGAGCGGAAAGATCTACTCGGGTAACTCGAGCGGTTAGAAACTCGGTGCCGAAGCGCTCGGCTTGAGCACGAAAGTTACTCATAAGTTCAGGGCCCATGATTCCATCAACGAAGCCAGGAAAGTTCTCTACTTCGGTAGTGAGCATGAGCTGTCCACCGGGTTGATCGCTGGTCGAGGAAAGCTCGCCTTCGATAACTAGCGGAGCAAGACTCGCACGGGATGTATAGATAGCTGCGGTCAACCCAGCTGGGCCAGAACCGATGATGATGACGTTGCGGGGGTCAGACAAGGTAAACGTTACTTTCTGGTCTTATTGCTTCTATTGGTCTTGGTGGGGGACAAATCGCTTCCTCCAACAGAACAAGCCAAAGGCTGAAAAGATTCCACCGGTTAGAAGGTGAGCCCCCCAGACTGAGCCGGGAATCCAAATATCTAGAAAACGAACGACCGTGATGCCAGTCAGAGTAAGAACAGCAACCCCCAGAAGTGCGGCGGCAAGGCCATAGACGATCACCCGAGCGAAGCGTTCAAGTGGGTCGGTTGTGTAGGTGCGGATAGTTGTTACGACTCGTTCGATTGTGTCAGCGGCACTGGCTGGCCAGTCGTTGTCACCAGGTTCATTTAGAGAATTCATGAAAGAAGCCTAACTCGTCACGCCAAACCATTTACGCTGGGGACGTGCGGCGCTTTCTGGTAGTAATTGTTGGTCTGTTAATGGCGGGCTTGAGTTCGGTAATTGTTGGAGAATATGAATTAGTTGGGGCGACACCTATTTTGGCCGGTGCCATTCTTGGCGGGTTGTTTGGTGAACTTTTTCTGGCGTTAGGCAGATGGCGGGGACTGATTCCAGGCCTTATCGCCGCGATCCTCACCGCAGGGTCTATGTATTGGACGGGACAGATCAATAGCAACTTTGGAATAGACCCTTACCCCCAGGGGGCGTACATAGCTGCGGGGATCGGATCACTGGTTGCTTTGGTCCGGATATGGCGAGCCAAGGACACTGGTCCTAAATAACAATTGAGAATTTGAGGCTTTACTTTTTGAAATCGAAGGATTGAACGTTCAGCACTCGACAATCTGAGGCAGTTAGTACGTAGGCCCGAAGGTTGAGGCTAGATTTAGCAGCCCCCCCGTCAGCGGCATTCTTGCCTTCGGGGGGGGATAGGGCGAAGACTTCGACGATTGCCTGCTCACCTGTAAAGTCAGCGCTTGCTCGATATAAAAGGGCACCCAGGCGCTTATCGTCTTTTCGAATGAGCGGTTCGCAGCGAGCATGTGGTTCGGAGGCACCATAGCGGAATTCTGCAACGCTCCCACCTATGGAAAGCCCGGCACTTGGTGGTGCTGCTTCTCCTGGTGATGATGCAACTGGTGATGGGGTTGTGGTCGGAGTTTTATCACTGGATTCAGCGGCACTTCCTGATTCAGTGATTTTGCCAGATGCTGGATTTGAGTTATTCAACTGTCTGTCCCCCACCGCACTCGATTGCTCTTTTGCGACGGTGGGTAAGGGTGCTAGAGCGGTTTGAATGGGGATTCGTAGGTCGGTGGTGGCATCAAGAATGAGATGTCCGCCATCGATGATCTGAGAGACTGTTCCATCTGTTGATGTCATGGCAGCCTGGTTGTTTGGCGGCTCGTTGCGCAGTAGAGAAGGAATCGCAACAACTCCAGCGGCGATAATGGCAGCGGCTGCACTAGCCGCCATCCAACGACGAAGCGCGAATTTTCGGCCAGATTTTGGAGGTTTCTCGCTGGCGGCAACAGACAAGATAGTGGCGATGGTTTGTTCCATCCGTTGTTGGTTTGTAGTTGGCAATGAGGTAGCTACCCACTGGGAAACGGCACGTAGTTCTTCGAGACGAGTTGTACAGATTGTGCAGTTGGCGGGGTGTGCATCGGAGACGTGCGTGACCCAATCAGATGAATCCTCGTTATCGAGGAGGGCGCTAAGAATCTCGTCAGCGAGGTGATTATTTGTCATGGCTTTGAACTTGGACGTTGATCAACGGTGGCTGAGTTCCCAATAATAAAATTGTGAAGCTGGCCGCGCCCACGAGCAATGCGTGAACGTACGGTTCCAGGAGCTATATCGAGCACGATCGCAATCTCGTCATAGGAGAGTGAACACAGGTCTCGCAATATGACAGCTACACGTTGCTCGATGGCAAGCGTGGCTAAGGCAGCGTCGAGATCAATACGATCAGCGACTCGATCAATCTCAGATTCACTTCGTAGTGATCCAATCGTTTCATACGAGTCGTCGTCCACAAGCTTAAGTACAGGCCTTTTCGTACGAAGCCGAATTTCATCGAGACAGGCGTTAGTTGCGACTCGGTAGGACCAGGTGACAAATGTTGAGCGACTGTCGAATCCTGGCAGCCCTCGAACTATTGCTATCAAGGCATTTTGGGTGGTGTCATCAGCATCATTTTCGCCCACCATGCGACGACATAGTCCAAATAATCTGGGGTAGTGACGATGGAGCAAGGCGTCGAGCGCCCCACCGTCTCCGCCTTGTGAAGCATGCACAAGGGCATGATCAGATTCGTGCGCTTCGCTCAATAGATCTAAAGCGTCGTCTTGGATGTTCACCAGCGTAGTTCGGGTCTTGAGTCAGCTATGGATGTTTGCAACAACTTGGTCATCCAAGTAGGCGAGCGTTGTTGATCTGTGTCGAATATCTAGGACCAACTCGGCCATCTCCAAGATGAGTGATCCAAACAAGTACATGCGAACCAGACCGGCCATGTAGATCAACCGAGATTGCGCCTGAAAGCCCTTCCTTGATCGCAACAGGCTCTCCCCAGCTAGCAAGGTCATCCTTGATTTCATTTGCGACATAGAACGAGGCTTGCCAACCAACAGTTGGCGTCTCAAGTTCTAGGGTTTCGACGCGGGTAGCTTGTTCGAGTGAGAGAATAAAACCAACACCTTGCTTGAACCCTGCGACATCAGGTTTTTGGTACCTTTCCGTGGTCCAACCGGTTTCTGGATTGTCATCGACGATGTGACTTAGTTTGTCGTCATGCTCGCCGCCGCTGCCGAAGGGGTCGAATGAACTGACCCCCGCTATTGCCAATGGTTCAAGTGGCCCAACTTGAAGACCAACGCGTCCAGCGAGTCGATCGAGCAGCGATTGTCCTGGCCCGGTTGACGCAAGGGCAAAAACAATTAGGGCCAAGGTGGCCGCCATGATTCCAAGAAGGGTCCAAGTTGAGCGACTTAATGCTCGTCGTTTATTGCCAGAGGTCTGGTTGCTGACGTTGGCAGCGAGCGCTGGTACACGCTGCATAGTGGTTGTGGCCGGCCCGGTAGTCACTAGAGGACGAAAACTTGTGGAGTCCTGGTCAAGATCAACGGCGGCATCTCCAAGTGCTTCGATGAGGTGTCGAGCGCTTGGGTATCTGTCGTTTGGTTCACGCGTAAGACAGCAAAGGACGACGGGTTCAAGGGTGGCTGTAATGCTCGGATGGACTTGTCGAAGTGGCACTGGGTCTTGAGTTAGTCGGACGATGGCTGTTGCAGCACTGGAGTCGGCAACGAAAGGGGGTTGTCCGCAAAGCATCTCGTGAAGCACGATTCCAAGTGAATAGAGATCGCTGCGCGTGTCGACGTAGCCCCCCCCAACCTGTTCTGGTGATAGGTATTTCGCTGTTCCTACGACTTGATTGACTTCGGTGAGATCAGCATGCGATTCTGCCTTGGCGATTCCAAAATCTGTGATCAGGGCTTGGCCATGATTATCAAGGAGAATGTTGCCGGGTTTGATATCACGATGAACCAAGCCCTGATGATGGGCATGATCGAGTCCTTCAGCTACCTGAATTGCGATATCGATTGCTATTTCGGGTGAAAGAACTTTTTCGATATCAAGGGTTTGACGAAGGGTTTGGCCCTCGATGAGTTCCATAACAATGGCCTCAACGTCTTGGCTGCAGGTGTCGTAAACCGAGACGATATTTTGATGTGATAAACGGGCGGCGGCTAAGGCTTCTTGGCGAAATCGAGCGACGAATGAATGATTGGCTGCTAGGTGGGATAATAAAATCTTCACAGCTACGGGTCTAGTTAAAACGTCATCATGAGCTTCCCAAACCTGCGCCATGCCTCCCTGGGCGACTTGGCGCGTTAATCGATAGCGACCCGCAATGAGGTCGCCAGCCTTAACCCCCGACCTCGGTGAGGGTGAAGAAGAAAAAGGTGGTGTGAATTCAGCCACAGCGGGTCTACCGTACCCTGGGAAAAGCTGTCGGGTATTTAGAGCCCCAACGGATAGGTGGGGCTCCATTGGATACAGGCGGTGTTTCGCCAGGCGAAGCTGGTGAAACGAGTCGTATTGTTCGCACAAGGTGACCTATCCGCTGAACCTCTTAAGTAGGGTCAGGGCGAATCACTAAATGTTTAGCTCGACGAGTGGAGCGCCAATGACGAACCCACCACAGCAGTAAAAACGCTCCTGTTCCTAATGACAATAAGACCCCAACACCTGAAATAGCGGTAGAGCGAACTTCAAAGCGTCCCTCAACTAAAAGTAGTTGTCCGTCAGGCGTGGTCACTTTGATAAGTAGTGGGAATGTTCCCGGGGTTCTATAGCGAACGGGAACTTCCAACGTAGTGTTGGCTTTGTTCAGGACGAGGGTCTTGGTGAATACGCCTGGTTGGTTAGCGTTGCCGTTGAGGAACTCCAATTTCTCACTCTCAAGTCGTAACTGAACCTTTGCCGGACTGCCTGGGCTGGTGTTAGTCAGGGTTATGGGAACGGTTCCCTCGTGGTCGGTGAGTCGATAGGTCCCTCGATCAACGATGCGTATTCTTTCGGTGACATTGCTCACCAATTTTTGGGCTTGGACCACGTATTGACCGTGCTCTTGAGCGCTTAAGTTCGATGCGTCGCTTACTAGAAAAAGTCGTTTGGCAAGATTGACTTCTTTGTCATCTGGACCAATGAGCGTGCTAATTGATTCAAGATCTTCCCGGAGGTTTGTGTCAGTCGTATTGGGTGATTGTGATTTGCTTGGCTTAGTTCTGGTGAGTCGGCGAACCAGTGGAGCACCTTTGGCATCGGTTTCTCGCTCAACTTCTTCAAAGAGGCCATCAAGCGTTACGGGCTTTATTAGGGCTGGGCTGTTTACTAGGGAACTCAGAAGCGCTTTAAGTGCTTCGGGTATTGTTTCTGCGGGCACGCTGAGTACAACACCTCGTTGAGTTCCAGGACTATCGAAGTACAAGACTGCTAAATCGGCTATCAGGTGATAGGCCCCAAGCACGGGGTCATCGTCATTTTTTAGGTGGTTCCCGAGGGCGGCGTCGATTGAAGCCGTTGTTAGTTCACGCCCTTGAACGTCTTGGAGAACGAACGGACGCGTGAGTGTAAGCGATATAGATAAAGGCGCTAAGGCGGGTTCAGAAACAATCGCACGGTCGATTCCTAAGTCGATGAGTTCGCTGAGATTGCGATCGTTGAGTAAACCATCATGAACCCAGGTTCGTTCCACGGGTCGGCGTTTCAGATGTCGATTGAGGGCTGCGAGACCTTCAGTTCGTTGGGCCAGTATGCGATCAAGTGAGGTAGATGTTTCTAGGGCGGGAAGGTCAAGGCTTACATAAGGCCTTGCAACCACTTGGCGTCCGTTAAGGGATTTTGAAAGAGCGGTTAGCGCAGGACTTTTGAGAGTTGCGAGAGCGTCAAGAGTTTCGGGAATTGGTGCCAAGGTGAGAGGTACCAACGAGAATTGTTCAAGAGTGCTAGCTATGGCCTCAAGATTTGATGTTGTTGTTTGGTCGAGTGCGACTGAACCCTTTGGAGTTAAGGCTGGCGTGGTGCCAAAGGGTTGTATCAACGCGACTCGAAGAGGAGGCGCATCGTTGGTATCGGGGGCTCGAATTAGGTGTGTTGCGAGAGACGCCACTTCTTTTGAGGAATCGATTCTTTGTATTGAAATAGAGACGGGGTAAACCCCCGGTTCAAGAGGAGGAAAAGCGTTGAGATCATCGGGTGCCCCCGCTGGTAGTACAGCGATGGTGAGTGGAAAGGAATCACTGTTTGAGCCACTAAGGGCAGGGATCGGTCGTGTAATTCTCCTCAGAGGCAGGCCGTTTGAGCCATCAAGGGTTTGGGCAAAACGTGACCGCGTAATTACTCGTTCATGAAGAATTACCACTACTTGGGTGGTCTCTGGCTGCAAGATCTCGTTTAGTCCGAGTTGAAGTTCGAAAGCCTGACCCTGTCTAATGACAAGACTTTGATTAATCATTTTCACAGATGAGGTCTCGGTCTGTCCCAGAACAGGAGATGGACTCATTATGAACAACGCTGCCATGAGTGTGACGACGCCGATCAACCAAGCTATGACCGATTGGTGTAGCGATCTCATACTAAAAGGCACCTGCATGACAACAGGAGGCTATCGACTCGGATGGTATCAGGGGACGTCGGCCTTAGTGAGTTGTAGGCTAAGAGGGTAAACTGGAGCCTTGACAGTCCTTCTCGCTGTATCTGAACGTTCCATCGATCACAACACTGGCCTTGGGCATCCCGAGAATTCTGCTCGCCTCAATGCCGTTTTGGCTGGGATAAAACGGTCTGGCGTTAGCGAAGCAACTCATTTTGTACCAGCACGGGAGGCGACTCGGGCTGAGCTTGAAATTGTTCATTCGGCTTCTTACCTCGATGCCCTTGAGGGTTTCTGTCGAACTGGTGGTGGCAATATTGATGCTGACACGGTTGCCGTATCTGCTTCGTGGGACGCAGCGCTTATGGCAGCGGGTTCGGGTGTCGATGCTATCGAGCGCTTAGACCGGGGTGAGGGAGAAGCGGCCTTTTGTCTAGTGCGTCCTCCGGGTCATCATGCGACCAGAACTCGCGCAATGGGTTTTTGTCTTATTAATAACGTGGCTGTTGCGGCTGGGGTATTAGCTGAACGTGGTGAACGTGTGATGGTGCTTGATTGGGATGCCCATCACGGAAACGGCACTCAGGATATTTTTTGGCAAGACGGTCGAGTGCTCTACGTATCGCTACATGAAACCCCTCTTTATCCTTATAGCGGGACGATTGATGAGGTAGGCAGTGGCGAAGGTTTTGGTCTTACCCTCAACGTCCCATTGCCTGCAGGAGTGACTGGTGATGTCGAGATGGCAGCACTTGATGAGGTAGTTGCTCCGCAAGTGGATCGCTTCAGACCCTCTTGGGTTTTAGTGTCAGCGGGGTTCGATGCGCATCGTAATGA
>JBBSKG010000004.1:0-46471 GCA_038256565.1 Acidimicrobiales bacterium
CAAGCACCTTATGCACCGATCGTTGGCAGATTGTTTGTTGACAAATTGACTTCAAACGGTCCGGTCGATCGGGACTCATCGAGCACCATCGCTACATCATCACGACGGAACTCGGGCGGGACCTTCGATAGTCGACCCCCCATTGTCGGCGGTGGTCATCGCTCTTCGTTTCGTAGCTGTGGCGGCGAGGGGTCATTAAACACTTTCGCATTCTCAACAGCAGGTGGGGAACGGTGATGTCAACAGGCTCATGCTTGCGACTCGACGGTGGCCACCCGTGCCCGTCCGCATTGGCTACGACATACAGCTGCGTCCCTGGCTTCAGATGCCGTTCGCGTACCAACGCCGTGGGCAGTGTGACCTGCCCTTTGCTGGAAGCCGTTCGTGGTGTTCATCGGCACGAGAATACCAAGCGTTAGTACCGATAATGCTGGGTATTCTTCTTCGGAGCCTGCTGCTGTAGGGTTAGGCTATGTGCTGTAGGGTTCGGCTATGACTGATGGAGGTTACGCTTCCTTCCACATTGGGACCACCTTCGTCCACTTGTCGGTCGATGCGAGGGCGACCCCCGTGCCCGACTTCCAGTGGTCTCCCGAGTTTCTCGCTGGCTACTCCGCCCGCTTCCGAGCGGACAGAGGGCTTGGCCGGCTCGTCATGATGGCGGAAATAACGGCGTCCTGGGAGGCATGGGAACGGCATCCCGCCGGTGAGGAGCTGGTGATCTCTTGCAACGCGACCATCCAGCTCCACCGGGAGATCGATGGCGAGGTGCGAACCGTGCGGTTGGACCCGGGGAGTGCCATCGTGAACCCGACGAACGTCTGGCACACCATCGATGTCATCGAGCCGGGGTTCGCTGTGCTCATCACGCCCGGGGAGGGCACCGAACACCGCTCCCGCTGACCGGCCATCCCGTCGCTCGTCGCCTTCGCCGAGACACCAATCCCGTAAATGATGACGGCTGTCATACGCAGCACGTGTCCTCAAGTGACTCCGAGGAGGGCGTATGAGGTGGGTTAATAACCCACCTCATACGCTGATCGTTGGCAGTTGTTTGTTGATAAATTGACTTTAAACGGTCCCTCGTGACCACCTTTATTCACAGCTTTTTGTTCTTGTTCTTGATTTGTTGCAAGAAGTGCAGCTTCAAGTGCTTTTATCACGTTTGAAGTGGTAAAAGGCATATGAAATAAGGGGGTTAACTTTAAAGACCGGGCATGACCTCGTTGGCTACGAGTGTTAGGTGGTCGAGGTCGGTTATGTCGAGTACTTGTAGGTAGATTCGCTGAGCGCCTGCGGCTACGTACGTTTTTATCTTGTCTATTGTTTCGTGTGGAAGTCCTGCAGCGCCGTTGGTTCGTATTTCTTCTGGCTCTCGCCCGATTGTGTTTGCTCGGCTAATGAATTCGTCTTCGGTCGAACCGCAGCAAAGGGCGAGCGCTGCTGAGAAGCGAAGAGTTGAAGGGTGGCGGTTTATTAGTTCACACGCGCTACGAACGCGACTTCCTTGGGCAACGAATGTTTCGAGTGGTACGAATGGAAGGTTGAACTCGTCGGCCCACTTGGCTGCGATTTTTGGTGTGCGCTTGGGGCCTTGACCGCCAATGATGATGGGCGGATGAGGTCGTTGAACAGGCTTGGGAAGAGCGGGTGAGTTCTCCACGGTGTAGTACTTGCCGCTGAACGAGAATTGATCTCCATCGGGCGTTCCCCATAAGCCAACGATGACCTCCAGCTGCTCCTCGAGCATGTCGAAGCGTTCCCCCATTGGGGGAAATGGAATGCCGTAGGCCCAATGTTCAATGGGGAACCAGCCGGCACCCAAGCTGAAGTCAACTCGTCCACCACTCATTGCATCAACCTGAGCAACAGTGATCGCGAGCGGTCCAGGTCGACGAAACGTAACTGGGGTAATGAGCGAGCCAAGTCGCAAACGTTTCGTGTCACGCGCAAGTCCCGCAAGCGTGGTCCACGTGTCAAGTGGACCAGGGCCAGGGTCGGTACCTCCCATCATCAAGTAATGATCTGATGAGAAAAACCCCACAAAACCACAGGACTCAGCGTGGACGGCGAGCGCACGAAGTTGTTCGTAGGTCGCGCCTTGCTGCGGCTCAACCATGATGTGCAATTCGACAGAGCCAGAAGCGGTAGCAGTCATCAGCTCAAACTAGAAGCTGTCTGAACCCATAGCTGGTTACGCTCCTAGGTTGGGATGGAAGGAAAGCGTGGGTTGCGTTGGTTGGCAATGTCGTCGGTGCGATCAGTAATCATCCCGGCCCATTGTGGATGGGTGAGAATATAGAACTGCTCGTTGACGATGGCGTTGTGAACCATTTTCGCAACATCGGCGGTGGGAAGGCCATCGGCAACCCACTGGCTGACCATCGAAGCCATTGGCCCTGTCGCAAAGCCGCTTTCGTCATCGACGTTGCGAAGTACGTCGGGACGATTGCGTTCTGATTCGAGAATCTTGGTGTTGACCCAACCGGGACATAGCACTGAGGCATGAACATTGGGAGCCATCAAAGACAGTTCGTAGAACAAGGTTTCAGAGATGGTGACCACAGCGTGCTTGCTGGCGTTGTATGGGCCCATTCCTAGACCTGAGATCAGTCCGGCCATCGAGGCGGTGTTGATCACGTGACCTTCGCCTTGGGCGACCATGTGAGGTACGAAAGCACGAATGCCATGAATGACGCCCCAGAGGTTTACGCCAAGTACCCACTCCCAATCTTCGGTGGAGAGTTCCCATGACATGCCGCCAGCGCCTACACCTGCGTTGTTGTGCAGAACATGAACGGCACCGAATTTTTTGAGCGTTGCTTCAGCAAGTGCATCGACCGAATCGCCCTTTGAGACGTCAGTCGGAACTGCCAAAACGGTTGCGCCGTCTGCCTTCATTGCCTTGGCAGCAGCCTTGAGTGACTTCTCTTCAACATCGGCGAGCACAACGTTCATGCCCTCGCTTGCAAGCTTTTCGGCAACGGCTCTGCCGATACCACTTGCTGCTCCGGTAACTACTGCGGTCTTACCTTGTAGGTCCTTCACGGAGTTCCCCCTCCTCATGCGAGCGTTTGCTCGGCACCGTAAGTGCTTGTTCTTAGCAAATTACTCGAAAGGGGATGGCTTGAACAAGAAAGATCGGCGGACGCTCATAGAGCCCCACCTATCCGCTGAGCCTCTTAGGACTGTTGGTCTCCGGGATGATCTCCTGGGGTATCACTGGCGTCTCGAATGGCGGGAAGATCTGGCCACGATATTGAAGAACCGCCAGCGACTGCCTTAGTTGCTTCGCCTGCACTTGAGCTGAGGAGCGTTTCGAGATGGATTATCTCGTGATGCGCAGCCTCGATGGCGCTTAGCCGTTCATCAATGGATAGAAGCGCAGTAGCCGACGCTGTCCCTGGTCGGGATGACCCTCCGGTCATAACGGCAAGCCGACCTGCAAGCTCTTCGAGATGTCTGACTTGTGGTTCGATTAAATAAAGAAGCCGTTTTCCAATCCCTCGACCCATGTGGCTAGTTGCAACAAGTTGATCATCGAGGACAACCGCTTCTTGGATGATGTCGCGGGTGAGTTTTGTTACTTGATGATTGGGTGGGACGCGATGCGAATTTGTTGTCGCACAGGTTTGGGTCATACGGATGACGCCGTGGACTCTGCGATGAAGCCGGGCCGCTTTTCTGGGTGAGAACAACCAAGCAGACGGGGCGAGTGAAGGGAACTCTGTGTCTAATTGCGGGGCCTGTTTTTGTTTTTGCCAAACGAAGAGGGCTGCCACGCCTCCTATGGTAGCCACAAGGCTCAGCGCGGTCGAGACATAGAACAGCATTCCCCGTAGTTCGCCAGATGGGTCTTGTGATCCTGCTAGTCATACCATGGGATGATGCCTCGGTATCGCTGCACTGCATGTGGCAACCTCACCCGTTTCGATGTGGTCGTTACCCGTCGTATCAAGGCTTATTACCACTTCAGCGTGGGTGGTGACTTAAGCCTTGAAGATGAGCAGGTCCTAGACGAGGCTTTCGACGAAGTGTCATGTCGTTGGTGTGGGTCGGGCAAAGCAATCGAGACTATTGAGCAAGAATCGGTGGATTGACTTTCGTCGTTTACTTCTTTGTGTCACACCCCATCTGTAGGTTGCGTTATGTCAGTTAGGAAGCGATAGAGGAGGACCATGATGCAGACGACAACTAAGTCAACAACGATTGATTGCGGGCAATGCATGATGAAGGCGACTGAGGCATGTCAGGACTGTGTTGTCACGTTTTTGTGCGATCGAGAACCTGGCGAAGCGGTCATTATTGATGTTGAAGAAGCACGAGCCTTGCGGGTTTTAGGCAAAGCAGGATTGGTCCCTCGTCTGCGTCACCAATTGGTGACGCCACAGTCTCAGGCAGGCTGACGACTGGATTTCAGCCCTAACCCTTCTTTCTTGTCGAGGTCACTTCGCCATGCAGTGATACGTTCATACACTGGAAAGCCCGATCCGCGGGCTCACTGTCGGGGTACAGCGTGCAGAAGCTTCACCTTGTCGGGTTCACTTCAGAACTTGATGGTTTGATCCTTAGCACCCGCAAGGGTGCCAAGTCTGGCGGCTACGTCGTAAAGCTCGACGCAGCCGTGCTCGATGCTGTCGCTGATCTTGTACCCCAGAACGGCATCGAAGGTGGCGGAGGTGGCTCTTCGACTAAACGCCAGATTTCGAAGCGCAGATCGACGAAACCTCATGAAGGAGATTTTGAGGATGACTCTTCTCGGGGTTCGGGACTTCCTGTAAGTCAGCTGACTCCTCGTCAAATGCAAGATCGTCTGCGTGCTGGTTGGTCTATTGCTGAAGTGGCCGAGGCGGCGGATGTTTCTTTCGATTGGGTAAGTCGTTTTGCTGCTCCCGTTCTTGCTGAGCAGGCCAGGGTTATCTCCAAGGTCCGTGAGCTGGTGTATGACAAACCGCGTTTTGGTCTTTCGGCCAATTCGGTTGGCTCAGCTGTGCGTCGCAACGTAGCTGAACGAGGCATTCATCTAGCCGATGACGAGTACGACGCATGTTGGGGAGCACATCAAGTTGAAGAGGGTTTGTGGATCGTCACTTTCCGTTATGCGTCAAGGGGGCGTAGTCAACAGGCGGAATGGCTTATTGATCTCAACGGAAACGAGTTGTCGTCTCGAAACCGGCTCGGAGCTCAACTTGCCTACATAAAAGGTCGAGCACGCTCGAAGACGGTTAGCTCGATGCCTAAGCCTGGCACCAAGCGCGTACCCGCAAGAAAGAAAGCAGCCAAGAAGTCCACTGCGAAGAAGAAGGCGGCAGTTAAGAAAGCGCCAGTTAATAAGAAGCCTGCAGTAAAGAAGAAGACTGCGACTAAGAAGCCTGTAGCCAGGAAAATTGTTCCATTAAAGAAGAAGGTGGCGGCCAAGAAGGCTGCCCCTGTGGCGAGGAAAAAAGTGACGCCAGCACGCCATGTGCCGGTCTACACGTCGCCTGGGTTTAAAGCTCCTCCGCGGCGCAAACCGACGATTTCACCAGCTGCATCACCACCAGTTCGTGTAAGCACTAACGATGTTCGCAGGCCTTCCCATTCTTCATCGGGCACTCGAGCACTTCCGTCTCTACCGAAGGCTCCAGCCAGACAACCTCAACCTCAACCCCAAGCTCGGCGTCCCGCTCCTAAGGGCCTAGCACCTCAACGAGTTAGCGCTGCCCAGATCACTCAAAGGGTTCGACAGGCGGAGGCCGCACGGTCTCAACCGGTAATTAGGGCCGAACGAGCCCAGTCGGCTGCGTCGGCTGTCGACTCTCGGATGCAGGGCGCTGCTCAACAGGGCGCTGTCCAACGGGGAGCTAGGCGCAGGTCCGCTCCTTTGTCAGCCAGAAAACGCTGAGGACTTGCTAGTGGTAACACTCAATAAGACTCAAGGAAGTAACGAGTCTTACGACTACGTAGAAGAGCTGCGAAGCATCGGTCTGAGCAATGGTCTTGATGCAGTTGGCGTGGCCTCAGCAGAACCCTTCACCAATACCCGGAATGATCTTGAAACCCGTCGAGACGCTGGACTGCACGCCGATATGCATTTCACATATGGCAATCCAGAGCGGGCGACTACTCCTGAGATGGCGTTGAACGGGGCTCGCAGCCTTGTTGTGGCGGCTCGTTCTTATCGCAGGACTGATCCGCCTAGTGGGCTGGGCGCTGCGGGTGAAGTCGCTCGTTACGTTCGTAGTGATGATTACGGTGAGCTTCGTGCAGGGTTGAGAGCTATTGCTGGCCATCTCAAACAGAGTGGCTGGCGAGCGCGTGTGCTTTGCGATGACAATGCCTTGGTCGATCGAGAAGCGGCCTATCGAGCGGGCTTGGGTTGGTATGGCAAGAACGCCAACTTGTTACTTAAAGGACAAGGTTCGTGGTTCGTGCTTGGTTCGGTGATTACCAATGCAGCGCTTCCGGTGGCCCAAGAACCAGTTAGCGATGGTTGCGCTGCGTGTACTCGGTGTCTTGATGGTTGCCCCACAGGGGCGATTATCGCCCCTGGCGTAGTAGATGCACGGCGCTGTCTTGCCTGGTTGCTTCAAGCGCAGGGAAATTTCCCCATGCAATGGCGAGAAGCACTTGGAGGGCGAATTTATGGTTGCGATGATTGTCAAGAAGTTTGTCCAGTAAATAAGCAAGCAGAGCGCCAGGGTTCTCTGCCCGATGGCCTCGAGCATGAAGAGGCATGGGTTGATCTGGTCGCAATGCTTGAGTCTTCAGATGAGGAGCTACTAGACCGTTATGGGCGTTGGTATATTCCCAAACGCCAGGCGCGCTATTTAAGAAGAAATGCCTTAGTTGCTTTAGGCAATGTTGGTGACGGGCATGATGTTCGTGTGGGTCAAGTGTTGACCGACGCGCTTTGCAATGCGGATACCTTGGTGCGCAGTCACGCCGTTTGGGTAGCCGCTCGCCTTGGTAGACGCGACTTGATCGAAAATTTCATCGTGAATGAATGTGCCCCCGATGTTCTTGACGAGCTGGCCATGAGTGCAGTGGTTGAGCCCGCATCATGGTTGGCACAGTGAAGATAGGCACAGTGAAGATAGGCACAGTGAAGATAGGCACAGTGAAGATAGGCACAGTGAAGTAATGCATCTTTTAGTAACCAACGATTTCCCCCCTAAATTGGGAGGCATTCAGTCCTATCTGTGGGAGTTGTGGCGACGTCTTCCCGCCGATGAATTTGTGGTGCTGACAACTCCTCACGATGGCGATAAAGACTTTGATGCCAAGCAACCCTTTCGGGTCGAACGTACGAAACAGCGGGTCTTGTTGCCTTCCCCGTCACTGGTGCGCCAAATCAATTCCCTAGCCGATGAAATAGGTGCGACCTCTGTTGTGCTCGACCCTGTGCTGCCACTTGGGTTGGTCGGGCGGCGACTTAAGTTGCCTTACGTGTTGGTGCTTCACGGTGCCGAGGTGACTCTTCCTGGTCGACTCCCAGGTTCACGAAATCTTTTAGGTCGAGTGTTGAGGGGAGCGTCTTCGATTGTTGCCGCTGGGGGATATCCGGCGGCTGAAGCCATTCATGGCGCCGGGCGAGAGTTGCCCATTACACAAGTTCCACCTGGAGTCGACACCGAATGGTTTCACCCTCTCGATGCGAACGATCGTCTCGATGTTCGTAAGCGACTTGGGCTGCCTGTAGAAGGACAATTGATCGTAAGTGTTAGTCGTCTTGTCCCCCGCAAAGGCATGGACATCTTAATCGAAGCGGCAAGTCGACTAGGGCCAACTCGACCCGATCTGAACGTGGTTATTGCCGGCGATGGCCGTGACCGTAGACGCCTAGAACGCCACATCGAGCGCACTGGTGCGCCAGTCCAACTGCTGGGTCGAGTTGATTTCAATGATCTTCCCGGCCTCTATGCGTGCGCCGACGTCTTTGCAATGCTTTGTCGTGATCGTTGGCTTGGTCTCGAACAAGAAGGTTTTGGGATTGTCTTTCTTGAAGCGGCAGCGGCTGGTACGCCAAGCGTCGTGGGGCGCAGCGGGGGTGCTCATGAGGCTGTGATTGATGGAGAAACGGGAATACTCGTTGCTGACCCAAGAGATCTTGATGAGGTGGTCGAGGCCATTGCTGCACTGCTAGATGACCCTCATCGACGTGTTCAATATGGAAGCGCTGCCCGCCAGCGAGCAGTAGCTGATTTTTCGTATGACCTACTGGCGAAACATCTCGGGTCCTTAGCCCTCAATCCACCGATGAGGTGACGCGCTGAGCATCGCGCTGGCGCGAACGTTTTGACGATCGTAGATTCGGGACTGATGAGGGTTTACTTTCTACCTAGAGTGCAAGGACTTCGGTGCTTACTGGAAGGAAACTAAATAGGCTTGAGCTTCGCTCGCAGAGTTCCGTCAATGTCGTGGCGGTGGTAGTTCACAACGTGAAGAGCTAATTTTCGGTTGTTGTAAGGGTAAGAAATCCTGCCGTCCTTGATGACAACTTTGTGAACGTTGGCGAGATGGCGCACGCTTGAGGTTTGGAACGGGCATGATCATGCCGATGGATTGTGTTGAGAGCGACGAGTGGTGATGGCGTGATTGGTCGAATCGTGATCGATGACATCAGGCCGCGTACGCCTTCGGGTGCATTTCCTCCAAAGGCATCGGTAGGTGAAGTAACGCATGTGTCAGCGAATATTTTTACTGATGGTCATGATCGACTTTTTGCACGTGTTCGGTGGTGCCGAGATGGGGGCTTAAAGAGCGAGTGGCGTTATGCGGTAATGGATGATCGAGGCAACGATCATTGGGAGACGGTGATTGGCTTTACTGAGCCCGGCAAACATGAGTTAGTTGTTGAAGCATGGATTGACAGTGAGGGCCAAGATCCTTCTCTAGAAGTTATTAGTTCGGTGTCGAGTATTGTCTGGGTAGACCGAGAACGAGCGCGTTTTAGTTCTTGGTACGAACTGTTTCCCCGTTCCGAAGGTGGATTTGCTGGTACAATTAAGAGGTTGCCGGCTGTAGCTGCAATGGGTTTTGACGTGGTTTATTTCCCGCCAATTCACCCGATTGGCCAGGCCCACCGCAAGGGTCGGGACAACACTTTGGAGGCATTACCAGATGACGTGGGTAGCCCATGGGCCATTGGGTCACCTCAGGGTGGTCACGACGCGATCAGTTTAGATCTTGGTGCCGAAGCTGACTTTAAGGATTTAGTAGGCAAAGCTGCATCTCTGGGTATGGAGGTTGCACTTGACTATGCCCTGCAATGTTCTCCCGATCACCCATGGGTGACTGAGCACCCCGAATGGTTTCATCATCGAGCCGATGGAACCATTAAGTACGCGGAGAATCCTCCCAAAAAATATCAAGATATTTACCCGATCAATTTCTGGCCTAGTGATGAGGGTGATCGCGAGGCTTTGTGGAACGCGTGCCGCTCGCTCATCGAGCATTGGGTTGGTCTTGGCGTCAAGATTTTTCGTGTCGATAACCCACATACCAAACCCATGGCGTTTTGGGCGTGGCTTATCTCTGTGATTCAAGAAAACGATCCCGAAGTAATTTTCTTGGCAGAAGCATTCACGCGGCCTAAGCCCATGGCGAAACTTGCTGAGGTAGGTTTCACGCAGAGCTATACGTATTTCACGTGGAGAAACACCAAGGATGAGCTGGCTTCTTATTTGAGTGAATTGACTACGGGCCATGAGGTTGATTATTTGCGGCCAAATTTTTGGCCAAACACTCCTGATATTCTGGCAGGCCCTTTACGTAATGGTCCATCAGCGGCTTTTCGATTGCGCTTGTTGTTGGCAGCGACGATGGTTCCTTCATATGGCATATATAGCGGTTATGAACTCTGTGAGAACCAGCCGCAAAATGACAGTAACGAGGAATATCTCAACTCTGAAAAATATGAGTTGAAGAAGCGAGACTGGGATGACCCCGGGTCACTTGCCCCGTTTATTGCCCGGGTAAACAAGATTCGGCATGCGCATCCCGCATTACAACAGCTGCGGGGAACAATGTTGCACCACGGCGAAAATGAAAACATGTTTGCCTATTCGCGTTTCACTCACGACAGATCTGATGTGCTGTTGTGCGTTGTGAACCTTGATCCGTATGTGGCTCACCATGACATGATCACCATCAATCTAGAGGCCCTTGGCTTGTCGGAGAATGAATCTTATGAGGCCCATGACGAGATGACCGGCAATTCTTATGTTTGGGGTGGCCGGACCCATTACATCCACCTAGACCCCAACAACCAGCCCGGACACGTTTTTCATTTGCGAGCACTTCATGGTGGTTCTCGTGGCTAAATCGAAACGTCGGACTAAGTCTAACGACACTTCTCAAGGCGAGGAGTTTGTACGCTCACGTTCTGGACTACATGTTCCGACACCGGGTGGGGGTCTCAGTCATGACCCCGAGTGGTACCGCAAGGCAGTGTTTTACGAGGTGTTGGTGCGTGGGTTCTATGACGCTGATGGCGACGGAACAGGCGACTTGCGCGGCATTATAGAAAAGCTTGATTATCTGCAGTGGCTAGGTATCGACTGCATCTGGCTTCTTCCTTTCTTTCAGTCGCCGTTGCGCGACGGTGGTTATGACATAAGTGATTTCTTTACGGTGCTGCCGGAATATGGCGACCTTAGTGATGCCGTCGAATTGATATCGGAGGCTCATCGTCGTGGCATCAGAGTTATTGCCGACATGGTGATGAATCACACGAGTGATGCACATCCGTGGTTTCAAGAATCTCGCAAAGACAAGACGAACCCAAAGGCCGACTGGTATGTGTGGCATGACGATGATCACCGTTGGAATGAAGCTCGCATCATCTTCGTCGATAGTGAGTCATCTAACTGGACTTGGGATCTACACCGCGGGCAATACTACTGGCATCGTTTCTTTCACCATCAACCTGACCTCAACTACGACAACCCTGAGGTTGCCGACGCAATGCTTGAGGTCGTGCGGTTCTGGCTAGACATTGGCCTCGACGGTTTCCGCCTTGATGCCGTGCCTTATCTATTTGAACGTGATGGGACTAACGGAGAGAACCTTCCCGAAACTCACGCTTATTTGAGACGAGTGCGTGAAGAGGTCGATCGCCTGTACCCTGACAAGGTGTTGTTGGCTGAGGCAAACCAATGGCCGTCAGATGTTGTTGATTATTTTGGCGATGGCGATGAATGCCACATGTGTTTTCATTTTCCTCTGATGCCTCGCATGTTCATGGCAATTCGTCGCGAACAGCGATACCCGATCACGGAGATATTGGCCCAGACGCCAAGCATCCCGGATGGGTGCCAGTGGGGAATCTTTTTACGTAATCATGATGAGTTGACCCTTGAGATGGTTAACGATGAAGAGCGCGACTACATGTATTCGGAGTACGCGAACGACCCACGCATGAAAGTAAACGTCGGCATCCGTCGTCGCCTCGCACCTCTACTCGACAACGATCGACGTGTTGGCGAGTTGCTTCACGCCATGTTGTTCAGTCTCCCGGGTTCGCCCGTTATGTATTACGGCGATGAAATAGGCATGGGTGACAACATCTATCTCGGCGATCGCGATGGGGTACGCACTCCCATGCAATGGACGCCTGACCGGAATGGTGGTTTCTCGAAGTCAGATTTTGCTCGTCTGTATCTGCCACCACTAATGGACCCGGTCTATGGATACCAGGCAGTCAATGTCGAGGCCGAGCTGCGTAACCCGAGTTCAATGTTGCATTGGGTAAAGCGGATGCTAGAGGTGCGCCACCAGCACCCCGTGATGGGCACCGGTAGCTTTGAGTTACTAACAGCAGAGAACCCTTCAGCTCTTGCTTTTGTCCGGACCTTGCACAATGAACAGACAGATGAGCGCGACGTTGTGTTGTGCGTTTTCAACCTAAGTCGATTTGCCCAGCCAGTTGAGATGCAACTTGGTCAGTACGAAGGACAAATTCCGATTGAGATGCTCGGTCACGTTCCATTTCCTGCTGTTGGCACCCTTCCTTATTTTGTGACCTTGGCACCATATGGTTTCTTGTGGTTCAACCTTTTGGAGCGACAATGATTGATAGTGATCTCCTTTGTGACGTGATCGGTGAACACCTTGTAAAGCAGCGCTGGTTTGCTGGCAGTGGTGATGATGTCCCGAGTTGTCGAGTGGTTTTACTTGAATCGCTTGTCGAAGGTTGGCCGAGTTTGTTACGTGTTTTGGTAGAGGCAACTTTTTCAGATGCAAATAGTGAAGCGGTTCTCTATCAACTCGTGATCGGTTTGCGTCCATTGGGTGACCACGTGGAGTTTTTGAGTGGGCACCCTGAAGCGGTCATTGCAAATGAAATAGAGACTACGGATGGGCTAGCAATGGCTTATGACGCAACCGCAGACCCTGAATTAATAGTTGCGCTTGTCAACGTTGTCGCTGGGGATAGGAATGCGGAACGTGGTCGCCTCGTCAGTACTGAATCGACGCATACTTCAATGGTCTTTGACGAACGTCTTATCATGAAACTTTTCCGACAACTTGGTGCGGGAGGACGTAACCCTGACGCAGAGATTACTAGGGCGCTGACGCGAGTTGGTTTTTCAAATGTCGCAGCACCAGTGGCTGAGTGGAGCGATGAAGTCAATGACTATGGAGTGGTAAGTGAGTTTCTAGTTGGCGGTGCAGATGGGTTATCGTTGGCGCTCACGTCATTGCGTGATCTCTACGATTGTCGCTGTGACCCTGAAGATGCAGGTGGCGATTTTGCGCCTGATGCTTGCCGTTTGGGCGTGGTTACTGCGCAATTGCATCTGGCTTTGGTTGATGCTTTTCCGACGGAGCCTGGCAATGGGGCTCATTGGGCAAGAGTCATGGAGGAGCGATTCACTCACGTAACACTTGCTGGTATAGACCGATCTTTGGTCCATGCTGTTTACGATCGGCTTAGCTCTGTTAGTCGCGCGGGCATAGCAATTAGATCTCATGGGGACTATCACCTGGCGCAAGTCATGCGTACAGATACTGGTTGGTTCGTCCTTGACTTTGAAGGAGAACCGGGGTCATCACTAGAAAGTCGTCAAGAGTTGTCTTCTCCTCTGCGAGATGCCGCCGGGATGATTCGCTCGTTTCACTACGTTGCTCAAGTCGCTTTGCGCGAGCGAGCTGAATCGATCGATGAGCGCATTGTCTCACTTAGTACGGCATGGGAGCGTCGCAATCGTTTTGCCTTTATCGAGGGATACCTAGGGGTCGATGGCATTGGAGCTCTTTTGCCTCCGGGCGAACTTGATCAAAATGTGGTTTTCACGGCATTTGAACTCGACAAGGCCATCTATGAAGTTGGCTATGAACAGGCTCATCGTCCCGATTGGGTAGGCATTCCTCTCGCTGCTGTTGCGCGAATTGTGGGTAACGTGTGAAACCAGCGTCAGGCGAGCAACATTTTTTGCCAATGAATAGTTGGCCAACAATGGGTGATCTTGATCTCCATCTTTTTGGTGAAGGTCGACATGAGAAGTTGTGGAAGGTGCTTGGGGCCCACGTTCGGATCATTGATGGGGTGAGCGGAACTTCTTTTGCAGTCTGGTCCCCTAATGCTCGAAAAGTGAGCGTGGTGGGTGACTTTAATAATTGGGATGGTCGTGTAAACCCCATGCGATTAGTTGGATCGAGTGGGGTATGGGAAGTTTTCATTGCCAATGTTGCTTCGGGTGTTCGTTATAAATTTGAACTTGTTGATGCCCAAGGAAACCTTTGTTTGAGGGCTGACCCGTTTGCGTTTGCAACAGAGGTGCCACCAGCTACCGCTTCGGTTGTTCATGAGTCCAATTATGTTTGGGCTGACCAACAGTGGATGTCACAACGGAGTGGTGGCGACCCCCTCCGGCGACCAATGCTTACTTATGAGGTTCACCTGGCTTCATGGCGTCGCGTTCTTGAAGAGCACAACCGTTCATTGAGCTATAGAGAGTTGGCTGTGACTCTGGTTGATTACGTATTTGATATGGGCTTTACACATGTAGAGCTGCTACCCATAAGTGAGCATCCTTATGGGCCTTCGTGGGGTTATCAGGTGTCGGGATATTTCGCTCCGACCGCACGATTTGGGTCTCCTGATGATTTTAGGTTTTTCGTGGACGCTTTTCATCAGCGGGGTATCGGCGTAATTGTCGATTGGGTTCCGGCCCATTTTCCTAAAGACGATTGGGCGCTTGCACGTTTTGATGGAACGGCGCTCTTTGAGCATCTTGATCCACGACAAGGCGAACACCCCGATTGGGGAACACTCGTTTTCAATTTGGGCCGCAATGAAGTGCGCAATTTTCTTATGGCGAGTGCCCTTTATTGGATCGAAGAAATGCATATCGACGGGCTTCGTGTTGATGCGGTGGCTTCGATGCTTTATCTCGATTACTCACGCGAGTCAGGCGATTGGTTGCCTAATACGTATGGCGGTCGCGAGAACCTTGACTCCGTGGCCTTTTTGCAAGAACTGAACACTGTGGTTCATGGACGTCACCCAGGCATCTTGATGATTGCCGAAGAGTCGACAGCTTGGCCCGGGGTAAGTCGACCCGTCGATTCTGGAGGATTGGGTTTCGGGCTCAAGTGGAACATGGGTTGGATGCATGACACGTTGGCTTATTTTGCGCAAGACCCTATTAACCGTCGTTACCATCACCATCAGTTGACCTTCGGGCTTTTATACGCATTTAGCGAGAACTTCGTGTTGCCCTTGAGCCACGACGAGGTGGTTCACGGTAAAGGTTCGATGCTTGGCAAGATGCCAGGAGACCGTTGGCAACAGTTCGCCAACCTTCGTGCGCTCTATGCCTGGATGTGGGCGCACCCTGGCAAGAAGCTTATATTCATGGGCGACGAGCTTGGTCAAATAGCTGAATGGAATCATGACCAGAGCATCGAGTGGGACGTTTTGCTGTCGTCTGATCACGCGGGTATACAACGATTAGTTCGTGATCTCAATCAGGTGGTCAAGTCTGAGCCAGCTCTTTGGAGTGGCGACTTTGATCAGTCAGGGTTCCAGTGGGTGCAGGCGAACGAAGCAGAGTTGAGTTGTTATGCCTTTATACGTTGGTCATCTGGCGAATGCGACAAGGGCCGACCGGTTCTGTGCATCGCTAATCTCACACCGGTGCCACGTGAAGCTCGCCGAGTTGGCGTTCCCTATGGTGGTAATTATTCGGTTCTGGTTAACACCGATGCCAGTGAACTAGGTGGCAGCGGAACCCAGGTTGGTCCGATTATTGAATCAACCAACATTGCTTGGGATGGCATGGCTCATTCCATCGAGATTACGTTCCCACCTTTGGCCGTGGTCTGGCTTGCTCCCGAACTGGCCAAAGGCGACAAATAGGTAGATGCGTAGTGAGTGACGTTTCATCGCCGACCTTTGTCCTGCATGGGCACTTTTATCAACCACCTCGTGAGAACCCATGGACAGGAGTGGTGACGGTCGAACCGTCTGCAGCACCTTATGCCAACTGGAATGCTCGTATTACAGCGGAGTGTTATCGGCCAAATGGTTGGGCACGTATTCTCGATGAACGTGGGAGCGTTGTTGGCATCGTCAACAATTACGCGCACATGTCATTCAATGTTGGACCCACGTTGTTGTCTTGGTTAGAAGAACACGAGCCGACTGTTTATGCCCGCATTTTGGAAGGCGATCGTGTAGGTGGTGGAGCAATTGCTCAGGCTTACAACCATATGATTTTGCCACTTGCTAATGAGCGCGATGTTCGTACTCAAATTCGCTGGGGCCTGGCCGATTTTGCTTATCGGTTCGGTCGGCCTGCACAAGGCATGTGGCTTCCTGAGACTGCGGTCAATGATTCAACCCTTTCATTACTTGCTGAGGAAGGAGTGCGCTTTACCGTTCTTGCGCCTCATCAAAGCGTGAGGGTGCGAGAGTTAGAGCCTTCCGGCATGTCATGGGGGGAGTGGGTTGAAGTAGCTAATCCATCAATTGATGTGCATCGTCCTTATAGGTGGGTCCATCCATCCAATCCATCGCTTGGTGTGAACATCGTATTTTACGACGGACCATTTTCTCATGATGTTGCTTTTGCTACAGGTACCATGACTGCTGAAGAACTTGCAGCGCGCGTTAGAGGTGCGAGTGGTGAAGACGGCTTGCTTTGTGTTGCTGCTGATGGTGAAACATTTGGTCATCATCATCGTTTTACTGAGCGATCAATTGCTTATGCGTTGCCAGTTGCTATTCCAAGAGACGGAGTACGGGTTTCCACGCTTGGCGCAGTTTTGAGTGAGGGTAATCCGACATGGCAGGTGGAGATACAAGAGAGTTCTTGGTCGTGTGCTCATGGGGTTGGGCGTTGGCACAGAGATTGTGGTTGTTCTACAGGTGGCATAGAAGGAGCGAATCAAACGTGGCGTCAACCATTACGCACTGCACTTGACTTGCTCCGTGATCACGGGGCTGAGGTGTTTGAACGCAGAGGTTCAAAGATATTTATTGATCCATGGAGGGCCCGCGATGCTTATATCGAATTGGTGCTTGGGGCCCGTGACGCCCACGAATTTGCTGCTGAATATGTCATAGATGGTGGTTGTAGCGATGCGGTAATGAGCGAGGCGCTTGTGTTGCTTGAGCAACAACGCCATGCAATGTTGATGTACACCTCGTGTGGTTGGTTCTTTTGGGATCTTGCTGGGCTCGAGACGGTGCAGATATTGCGTTATGCCGCACGAGCTATGGATCTACTCGTAGAACTTGGCGAAGATCCTTTGACAACATCATTCTTAGACATACTCGATGAAGCGCAGAGCAACTTGGTAACCGAAGGCAACGGACGCCAAGTCTGGGAACAGCACGTGATGACCGCTCGGGTTGATGCCCAGCAAGCATTGGCTGTGCGTGATCTCGCCCAAGAGTTGGGTGTCAATCTTGACCTTGGCCAGGCACAAGAGTTCGTTTATGAAGCCTTGACCCAAGGCAGAGGAACCCCCGACTTACGTTCTCTCGGCTCAGAACTAGGCCTAGCCGTAGAAAACCTCGGCATCCCAAAGCCCTAGCGATTCCCTTTCTCGACGATTTGAGCAAAGCGGCGAAGGCTCCCTGACCAAATTATGTGCATTATGGGCTTGGCAACGAACGCTCCTATTGGTCCGCCTAGCCACCAGGGGAAGGTGAGCTGTTCTTTCCAGACCAGGCGGGTTTTATGACTCCCACGTCGGTAGATGATGAAACGACCATGGCCAGTGACCACGCCGACGTGATGTACTGCCATGACGTGCCCTGGACGCCACTCGGTGACTTCCATGAGATCAGTGAGGCGAATCGGCCCGATACGGGTATCGCATTCAAAGCGAGCGCCCACTCCGTGATGTTTTGATGAGCTGAATCTGATTGTTTCGGCGTCAGCCATCCACGCTGTATGAGAGTCAATGTCTTCAAGCGCATTCCATACTTGACGAGATGATGCCTTGATTGTCCGTCTTACTTTGATGCGACTCACTTGCCGACTGCCGTCTGTGGTCAGATACGTCGATTGAGTTCGACGGCAGCAGCTTCGGGTGGAACGATGTTGATGAGCACGCCTGTTCCCAGCTCGAAACCAGCATCCGTGGTGAGCTTTGGAATCACATGTATGTGCCAGTGATAAAGATTGTCATGATGATGTGGAGCAGTGTGAAAAAAGACGTTATACGCAACGTCACCTAAGACTTTGCGTAAGCGGCGCAGTGCCGAACGAAGCGCTCTTCCAACTGCTGCAAGATCTTCTGGTGTTGACCGGTGAAGATGGCTTTCATGTGTTCGGGGCATGATCAACATTTCAAATGGGCTGCCACTCCAGTAGGGAGCAACCGCAACGACCAGCTCTTCGTCTACCAAGACACGGTGTTTCGCAGATACTTCAGCCTCAAGTGTGGTGCACAAGACGCAACCGCCAGCGAATCGTTCAAAGCCAGCCTCTTCGTCTGCTATTCCCTTTGGCACAAAAGGCATTGCCAAGAGCTGAGCGTGAGGGTGATGCACCGATGCTCCCGCTTCACGCCCATGATTGATTATTGCTTGGGTGTAGCGCATGCCAGGTTCTGAGGTGTGTTGTTCAAAGCGGTCTCGAACGGCGGCCATTGCGAGGTCGGTCTGTTCGGATTCAAGGTCAGCCCAAGATGTTTCGTGGTCTGGAGAAAAGATGACCACTTCATGGCTACCGTTGGCAGGAGCTTCGGTAAACACGGGTCCGAGATTGGTGGCGCTAAGCGACCCTTTGCCGTCGAAGGCCGGGTAGAGGTTTGGCACCACTCGTAGTTTCCAAGATCCCTCAGGTCCATAGACCTGCAACGCAGGTGGGCATGCGTCTTCGTGCCCTGGGCAAAACGGACAACGCTGGCCAGGTTCAGATTCTACGGGAAGCGTTCGTGCACTAAACGCTGCTGGACGAGCGGCTCGGTCAAGGCTGATGGTAACCCAGCGCCCGGCGAGGGGGTTGAGGCGAAGTTGGCTCATTGCCTATAACGCTATCGCCTCGTTTAGCCCACGATGCGCGCTTTGCCCTATCGCAGGCATTTAGCTGACAGCTCGTTACCATTCAAGCGTGGCCCAGCCCCCCCAGCCTCGTCCTGTTTCGCTGCTTCACCCGATGACCGTGGCTGATTTGCTGGATGATTCGTTCCGGTTGATGCGCAATAACGCGCGTGTGGTCTTTGCGACTTCGGCAGTGTTTATTGGTCCAACGCAGCTCTTGACTTTCGCTATCAGCGTTCGTTCTGGTGCACCTGAAGAGTTTGGTTTTGGTGGGTCTGTGTTTCGGGGATTCATTGCGACTGGATCAGGTTCTGCCGATGACGTCGTTTTTGGTGTTGTGGCAGTCCTGTTGAGTCTCTTGTCTGTTGCATTGATCGGCGGTGCAGTGTGCCAAGTGGCTCTTGCTCACTATGGCGGAGACGAAGTGTCGACCCGCAGCGTGCTGCGTGGGGTTCGGCACAAGGCCCTGGCTCTGATGGGGGCATGGTTTCTGGTGCACGTGTTAGAAGCCTCAGGCGCTTTAGTTTTTGGTGTACTAGGTATTGGGGCCTATGCGGGAGGGGGCGACACTCTTGGGGGAGTGTTGTTGTTGGTTGGTGTTGGCCTCTTGTTTCCGATTGGTTTTGTGGTTATGCCCCTTTCGGTGGCTGTATCGCCGTGCGTGGTAATTGAAGATCTCGGCCCAGTAGAGTCACTGCGCCGTTCGTGGCGTCTCATGCGTCGTCGTTTTTGGCCAGTGGCAGGCATTGCACTGCTCGCAGGTTTCATTGGTTCGATGGTCGCGTGGGTGTTGTCAATAATCCCTCTGGCAATTGGCTTTGGTCTTGGTGGTCTTGGCGGGTGGGTCGTGATAACGCTTTCGAGCATCATGGTCTTGTTGGTTACCCAACCATTTGTGGCATTTGTTGCTTCCTTGCAGTACCTCGATGGTCGCATTCGCACCGAAGGTCTTGATCTGGCGATCGTCGCCGACCGCCTACTGGCAGAAGAGTCATGACGATTTCATGAGCGGCGAACCACTCCCGATACCCGAACACTCGGCAGAAGAAGTTCGTGAGAAAATCGCGGAGATCTTGTCACGCAAAGAATTTCGCCCTTCCAGCAAGTCGATATTTGAGCGTTTCAATGAATGGCTCAACGACTTGTTAGATGATTTTGTTAATCCGATTATTAACCCAGCTGGTGGGCCCACTTGGCTAAGAATGTTGGTGATGCTGGCGTTGGTTGTTCTCGTCGTTTTTGTTGTAGTCCGACTGACGCTCACGATGCGTTCGAGGGCAAAGGCGAATTCTGAATCGCATGCGTCAACTCTGACAAGGCGGACGGGCAGGGAGTGGCGTCAAGAAGCAGAAGAACACGAGCGTGCGGGTGCCTGGCGCGATGCTTTGCGTTGTAGGTACAGGGCCCTCTTGGTGGAGCTAGTCAATCGCAGTGTTGTTGGCGACGTTCCGGCCCGCACTGCTGGCGAGTATCGAATAGAAGCCCAACATCGGTTGCCGCTTCTGAAAGAACCATTAAAGGGAGCAACCGACCTTTTTGAGGCTTCATGGTATGGCAATGAACCAGTCGGACTCGATGAATCACAGATTTTTCAAGAACTGGCCGATCAGGTTGTTGCTATAGCAACAACGACGTCAATCAGTGAGTCAAATAGCAACGAGGGCTCAGAACTATGAGCGTTCAGGTAAAGCCAAATAGAGCCAAGGTTGGACTTTTTGTGATCGGGACAATTGGGGCCATCATTGCTGTGATTGCTCTCATTGCCCCCTCTGGTTTTGATGAAGGAATGTACTTCGACCCTGACTCGTCAGACCCCGTTGGCATTAAGGCAATGGTGCTCATGCTTGAAGGCTTGGGAGCTGAGGTGGATGAGGTTTCAGAGTTACCCATCGATGACTACGACGTGGCGATGATTTTTGAGGAATACCTCGGTGACTCCGAGCTTGATGCGATGAATGAGTGGGTAAACGAAGGCGGCACGCTTGTGATTGCGGACACCCATTCATCACTTATTCCATTTACTGCTTCTTTTAATGAAGACGAGGACGATTCAGTTGTAAACGATTGTGACGTGGCTGCGTTGAGCCAAGTTGGCAGTATTTCTCAGACATACAATATGTTCCGGGCTGCAGATGGCGCTCAGGCCTGTTTTGGTGACGGGGTTGATGGACAAGTAGTGATTGGTCCTGCTGGCGAGGGAACCATTGTTGCAATAGGTGACCCTGAGATATTTATCAACGAGAACATCAACAAGGAAGACAATGCCCTGTTGGCAGCTGCCCTGTTGGCACCTAAGCCAGGCATGAGGGTAGCCCTGGTGGGCGATGCACAGATTGGTAATGGGGCTGACACCATCGGAAGTCTCATGGGCGACAGCGTCAATAAGGGAATCTTCCAATTAGTCGCAGGATTCCTTGTGTATGTCTTGTGGAGAGCTCGTCGGTTGGGTCGCCCAGTTAGCGAAACGCTTCCCGTTGAGTTGTCGGCTTCTGACCTAGTGCGATCAATGGGAAATCTATTGCGTAAGGCTCAGTGCCGCGAACAGGTTGGTCAACTCCTTAACGATGATTTACGGCGTCGATTGAGTCGTCGACTTCATCTCGCAACTAATAGCTCAGCTCAAGAAGTTGCTGCAGTTGCCGCTGAACGCACTGGTCTAGCGGTAGAGCGTTTCCAATCGGTACTTATTCCATCACCACTCAACACCGATAGCGACCTTGTTGCCTTAGGTGTTGCCATAGAAAAAATTCACCAGGAGGTCGGCCATGTCTGATAGTCCCAGTTCCTCATCAACACCGCGTGAGGCGGTTGTCTCGGTCCGCGATGAGGTAGCCAAAGTCATTGTCGGTCAAGAGGGCGTGTTGTCGGGATTGGTGGTTGCCATGTTGGTTGGCGGTCATGTGCTTCTCGAGGGAGTGCCTGGAGTGGCTAAAACCTTGTTGGTAAAGGCATTAGCAGCCTCGTTTGGCCTTGATACAAAGCGCATTCAGTTCACGCCCGATCTAATGCCATCTGATGTTGTTGGTCAAAGCATTCTCGAACAAGGTGGTGGTCAGTCGGCATTTAGATTTCGGGAGGGACCAGTATTTACGAACTTGTTGCTTGCCGACGAGATCAACAGAACCCCCCCTAAAACTCAATCGTCATTGCTCGAAGCAATGGAAGAACATCAAGTGACTGTGGAAGGAAAGGCTCGCCCTCTTCCTGACCCGTTTATTGTGGTGGCGACTCAGAACCCCGTGGAATACGAGGGCACGTATCCCTTGCCTGAAGCACAACTCGACCGTTTCTTGCTCAAACTCATTGTTCCGTACCCATCAGCCGAACAAGAATTAGAAATCATCAGTCGTCATAACGCTGGTCTTAACCCTCACGACTTGGCCGCAACTGGTATTCAAGCGGTTGCTAGTGGCGATGATTTGATGGCTGCGCGAGCAGAGGTAGATGCGATTATATGTGACCCCGCGGTGATGGCATATATGGTGAGCCTCGCACGAGCGACACGCGATTCGCCGTCCTTGTCGCTTGGTGTGTCGCCACGAGGGGCGACGATGTTGCTGCATGCATCGAAGGCATGGACGTGGCTCTCAGGTAGGGCGTACGTGACGCCTGATGAAGTAAAGGCAATGGTTAGGCCGACCTTTCGTCACCGTATTCAATTGCGACCTGAAATTGAATTAGAAGGCGGGTCTCCCGACGGCATCATCGACGGTATTCTCGCCAACGTTCCTGTGCCACGTTGAACGCTTCAACGTGATGTCAAAAGTCCCCATTCCAACCAGACGCTTAGCCGTGATGACAGCGGCTTTTGGAGTGATTGGCGTCATGTCGCCATTTAGCCTCGTGGTAAGCCTTGTGGCGATTAACTCGGCGTTGGTGCTTATTGGTCTGGTCGACTGGTTACTTGCACCCAAGCCAAGTTTGTTTTCGGTTACTCGTGAGATGCCAGCATCGATGAGTCTAGGTGGAAACGGAATTGTCGTTTGGCGGGTGACGAATAGGTCTCAACGGTTGAGCATAGTTGGGCTTTGTGATGAGTTAGCCCCTTCGTTGCGAGCGACAAATCGTCGAACGGTGCTTGAGATACAAGCTGGAAGTACCCAAGAAGCTCAGACGACCATATCGCCATCTCGACGGGGTTTGTTTGAGCCAACAGTTATGACGTTGAGAGTTGATGGACCCCTTGGTTTGGCGTCACGCCAGTGGACACATGATGTGCCAGGTGTGTTGCGAGTTAACCCTCGCTACCGCTCACGTGATGCAGCTGAGTTGCGCATTAACCAGAACCGCATTCTTGAAGTGGGCCTTCGTTTAGCGCGGGGTCATGGTGGTGGGACAGAGTTCGATGCTTTACGTGACTACACAGTCGATGATGAGGTTCGGCGCATTGACTGGGCGGCGACAGCACGAGCTGGTCATGCCATCGTGCGGACTTACAGAGCGGAACGTAATCAACAGGTGATGTGTTTGCTCGACTGTGGGCGAACAATGGCAGCTCGCATACAGAATGAGCCCCGTATCGAACATGCAATGGATGCAGTAATGATGCTTACGCATGTCGCGATTCGCCTCGGTGATCGAGCTGGGCTTATGGCCTTTGACGCCGAAGTGCGCGCCACGGTTGTTCCGGGGCATGCGACCAGTCGGCTTCAAGCGGTTACCGAGGCCATGTATGCCCTTGAGCCCCGGTTGGTTGAGAGCGATTACCAGGGAGCCTTTGTCGCCACGCTTAGTAGATTTCGTCGCAGGTCCATGTTGGTGCTTTTTACTGAGCTGGCTGAACAAGCAGTCATCGAATCGCTTTTACCCGCCCTGCCGATGATTGCTCGTGACCATGTGGTGGTTATTGCAGCGGTGACTGATCCAGCTGTAGTTAGTTGGGCCACTGGAGAGCCGCTTGATGCAGAGGGTGTCTATCAAAAAGCTGCAGCAGTCGCAGCGCTTGAAGAGCGTCGTCGAGTTACATTTCGCTTACAGCGACTTGGAGTTACAGTCGTAGATGCCCCACCGGGATTGCTCGCTCCTCAACTTGCTGATGCATACCTCAAGGTAAAAGCGACTGGACGGTTGTAAGAGCCTTACTCTTTATACGTTTAGTTTCCAGCGTTTAGTTTCAGGCCAAGGTCATCGAGTTCGTCGAGTGTTCCGGTAAAGCCATTTTTGCTTGCAGCCTCGCCTTGTATGGCTATGTAGGCGCAGAAGCCCGCCCAAACTACGATGCCAATGCCAACTCGTAATGCGGTAGGCCACGGTTGTCCGGTAACAAAACCTTCTATGAGTCCGGATACGAAAAACACCGCGATAAGGCCGAGCACCAGCACAACCGATCGTCGTCCAGACTCTGCCATTGACTCGATGCGACTGCGATCACCGGGCACAATGATCGACCAACCAAGAGCTAAACCGGCCGCCCCTGCAATAACTACAGCGGTCATTTCAAGAAGGCCGTGAGGAAGAATCAGGCCCCAGAACTTGGATGATTTTCCAGCAGAGGTGAATAGGCCTCCGGCAACGCCAAGATTGGCTCCGTTGCTTGCAAGTACGAATGCCGTTGGGACGCACGCTGCAACACCGACACCAAAGGCAAGAAAACCAACCTGCATGTTGTTTACGAAAACCGCAGTAGTGAACTGCGTAGCGGGTTCTGACGAGTAGTACTCCTCGAAATCTTCTTCCAGATATGACGTTCGATACTCCTCAGACATGACGGCATTTACTGCTCTATCAGAGAGCGATAGCCAAGTGCCAAAAGCTAGCGCTGGCACAAATGTGAGCGCTGCACTCACGACCATGAAACGACGAAGATGCCATACCGCTCCTGGAAAACTAGCCACGAAGAAGTGAGTGAGTCCCTTGAGGCTATTTGCATGGATGCCGTAGATGACTGATTGAGCATCGGCTACTAAGACGGTGAGTCGGGCATTGAGTGCTGGGTCTCGGTAATAGGTGCGGCTGTATGAAAGGTGGGTTGAAGTCCGTTGATAAAGTCGAATTAGCTCATCTATATCGACTGCATCGAGCGGTTCTGTCGCTTTTCGACGCCAACGCTTTGTTCTGCTTTTTGAGACCTTGCCCGTTAGTTCACCCAAGCGCATCCAGGATGCCTGATGGGCGGCGAGAAAGTGGTCAAGATCCATGCTGCACCAACGGTACACATTGTTGGTCTTCACCGACGGGTATGTTTAACACCGTGTATGAACGACCAGCCTTGGTCACACCTGAAGCCGTTGAGATTCATTTAGAAACGGCTGGCCCCGGGTCCCGCATTCTCGCAGCGCTAATCGATCTTTTTATTATCTTTCAATTGATCGGTGCTTTGTTGGTGCTACTGACGTCCGTATCCTTAGATGGCGAGTCAGAAGTCATTTTCATGATCGGTAGCATTATTGGGTATCCGCTCATCATTATTGGTTACCCCATTGCTTCCGAAACTTTGTGGCGGGGAAAAACACTTGGGAAGGCGGCCTTGGGTTTGCGGGTCGTGACTTCGCTAGGGGCACCCATTCGTTTTCGTCACGCCGCTATTCGCGCTTTTGTAGGGTTGTTTGAGTTCCAGCTCACGGGCGGTATAGCTGCACTTATTGCCATCTTGGCGAGTAAGGATGGTCGTCGACTTGGTGATATGGCTGCTGGCACATTGGTGATTCGTGTGCGTCAGGCATCGACACGCACAGCTGTTCCGTTTGCTTTCATTCCCCACCCAGGCGATGAGGAGTTTGCTAGCAGACTTGATGTAAGTCGCGTCGATAACGAGATGCACCAAGCCATACGCTCATTTCTATTGCGGGCTCAAGATCTGACCCCAGATGCTCGGTGGATTTTAGGGGTTAAGTTTGCAACTGCAGCCTCACGTCGTCTGAAAGTTTCTCCACCAGAGGGAATGCATCCTGAAAGTTTTTTGGTCTCAGTTGTTGCGGCCAGTCAACAATGGACGCCGTCTACTCCTCGGCCGGCTCCACAGGTATGGGGGCAGGCCCCATCATCTCCTTTTGTTGAGCCGACTCCGGTGGTAGCTGGCTCTGTATGGACTAGACCAAACCCAACGCATGTAGAAGTGGATAACGCCGAATCACCGGAACCCCCTTCTCCTGCGCCTCTATGTACGGAAGATGACGGTTTTAGTGCTCCCACCTAGGACCCGACCAAGTTTCATCTAAGCCCGTAGCCTAGGGGAGTGGCCACGACTTATCTCGATCATGCGGCGACTACGCCGATGCGACCTGAGGCTTTTGATGAGATGGTCCCGTGGTTGCGTGATCGTTATGGAAACCCTTCGGGAAGTCACTCTTTGGCGCGTGCTGCTCGCAAGGCAATTGATGAGGCGCGCGACGTGGTTGCTGAGTGTTTGGGTCGCATGCCTCGTGAGATTGTTTTCACCAGCGGGGGAACTGAGGCGGACAACCTTGCAGTGACGGGCGTGATTGGTCAATTTGGAGGGACGGTCTTGTGTAGCGCGGTAGAGCATCATGCAGTGTTGCACTCGGTTGAAGCGCTGGGAGGAAAGACCGTAGGTGTTCATTCAAGCGGTCAGATAGATCTTGATGCGCTCGTTGATGCTCTCGTTAACCGAACTGACGGTCGGGTAAGTTTGGTGAGCGTGATGCTTGCCAATAATGAGGTTGGAACGATTCAGCCTCTGGGCCAAGTAGTGCAACTGGTACGCGAGCATGCTCCCCAGGCCGTTGTGCATAGCGATGTCGTGCAGGCGGTGTCATGGCTTGATGTTGCAGACCTCGCTGCAGACGCAGATCTACTTGCCTTAAGTGCTCATAAGTTTGGCGGGCCACAAGGCGTTGGAGCGTTGGCCGTGCGAGAAGGCGTAACGCTAAGGCCACTATTGCGCGGTGGAGGACAAGAGCGTGAGCGACGTAGCGGCACGCAGAATGTCGCTGGCATAGTTGGACTAGCCGCTGCTCTTAAAGCAACAGTGCAACAGCGCTCATCTACGGTTGAGCGAGTTATGCATATGCGCGACCGACTAGCTGATGGGTTGGCATTGGCAATTAATGGTTGTATCGAGTCTGGCAATCGAGTTAACAAGGTTGCAGGTTCGTGTTCTTTGTTGTTCGCAGATGTTGAGAGCGAGGAATTGTTGGTTTTGATGGATCGGGCAGGCATTTGTGCAACGGCTGGTTCATCATGTGCAAGTGGGGCCATGGAACCATCACACGTGTTGCATGCGATGGGCGTAGAGCCCGAGTTGGCGAAAGGCTCCCTTCGCCTCTCGCTTGGTTGGACGACGACTGAAGCCGATGTCGATCATGCACTTGAGGTTGTCCCCCAACTTGTTGATCGGCTACGAAACCGCAAGCCGTTGCAAGTCCAATGAGTCCTCTCATGAGCGGATCAATGACAAGTGAGCGTATGAAGGTTTTATGTGCCATGAGCGGTGGAGTTGATTCATCGGTTGCTGCAGCAATGTTGCTTGACGATGGTTACGATGTAACTGGTTGCACCATGCGTTTGTGGGGCGGACAAAGTGACACTGGTTGTTGTTCAGTGGCAGACGTAGACGATGCACGACGGGTGGCTCAGCAACTTGGCATTGATCATTTCGTGTTCAACTTTGGCGACGATTTCGACGCGTCAGTAGTCGCTCCTTATGTCGCTTCTCATGCAGCAGGAGATACACCGAACCCTTGCATCGAATGCAACCGTTCACTCAAGTTCGACCGCCTCTTGCAGCGTGCTGATGCTCTTGGTTTTCATGCCGTTGCTACAGGCCATCATGCCCTCATTACGAGGGAAAATACTCGGTGGCATCTACGGCGAGGAGCCGACAGGGCTAAGGATCAGAGCTATGTGCTTTACATGCTCGGACAAGAGCAACTCGCCCGCACCTTGTTGCCAGTAGGTCGACTAACTAAGGATGAGGTGAGAGAGCGAGCCAATGCTCTTGGTTTGCGCACGGCATTGAAGCCTGACAGCCAAGACGTTTGTTTCATAACGTCTCAAGGTGGGCGTGAGAAGTTTCTTGCTGAGCGTCTTTCGTTTACACCCGGAACGGTGGTTGACGCCGATGGCCAAGCGCTCGGCACTGTGACCGCTGTTGAATTGGTAACCGTGGGACAGCGCAAGGGTCTCGGTTTATCTGGCGGTGGCGTGCCGCGCTATGTAGTTGATGTCGATCTAGCTGAAGGAAGAGTCATTGTTGGTTCAGCGGAAGGGTTATTGGCCAACGATTTAATGCTGACCAGGTTGTGTTGGGTAGATGACGAACTCCATACGAAGACATCTTTGGCTCAGGAGCCATTTCATGTCCTTGCGCAATGCAGCGCGCATGGCGAACTCATTCCAGCGACATTTGACCCAGTGAGCAGCATGGTTCACTTCGACAAACCTTCTCGGCGCATTGCGCCGGGCCAAAGCGTCGTGCTCTATTTCGACGATGAAGTAATCGTTGGTGGTGTTGTCGCGAGAGGCATGGCAGAACAAGCTCAACCTCTGACATGATCCTCGAGAGGGATGCGATGTTTACCCGCAGCAACGAGCACGCCTCCTGGTCTCGTTGGGGTAAATAGAAGTCGAGATGACTTGCCGGGCTGACCAGGCTGGCGTCCTGGCATGGCCCGCACCAGTGGAATTTTTTCCTTTAGACGCAGTTCCAGAGCAATGCCTGGAGCGTGGCTCGTCAGATCGAGAGAGTCAGTGTTTGCGGGTGCCGGGTGTAGGATTTCGATTTCTGATCGACGAAATAGCACTGGGTCAACCACGGCATTGTGATCTTTAAGTACGACACCTGCAGGCACAAATACAATCCACCGCTGACATAGGGAATGAAAGGCGCGCGCAAGTATCACAGCGATTGGCAAGCCGATACCTACAGCGAGACCTCCTAGCAACCATTGACGATCGGCAATAAGTAATGGCCCAGTCACCACGCTCAAAGTAAGCAAGAACCAGGCCAGGGGCAGCGGTCCGAGGTACAGGGAACCAGGCGCCCGCAATAAGAAGCGTTCTTCATCACCATAAGAACCCGCGTTTACTTCGAGCTCACCAATTTGAGGAGTAAACGCTACGAGTGCAACGGCAGCAGTGACTCCAAGTGCAAGGGGATACGCCGAGGTGTTTATGACTGCAGCAGCGCTGATAACAGGGGCACCGAGAGCAATCACCCGAATGATGACCAGGCTGATAGTGCTTGGAATTAGTAGTGCCCCCACAACCAGAGCCCATGCGATCCACAATTCGATTGAAGCCGTGGTGCGCAGCGTCGTTGTCCTTTCATTAAGTGCATTGGCCAAGACCGGCCCTGCGACGAAAGGCAGGGCCACCCATCCAAAGCGCAAAATCCACATGACGCTACGAGTCGAGATCATCTGTTGAGATTGACTCACGAACGGACGAAAGGCCAATAGGAGCCACGCCTATCGTGGAGTCTTTAGGTAATAGCCTGGGGGATATGGCAGCTTGCACGTGTCCCGCACACGCGATCGGTGAAGACCCCGTCACGCTGGCAGCTCGCCTCACGGCCCAGATAGTGCATCACAACGATCGCTATTACCACCTAGATGACCCCGAGATTGCTGACGCTGAGTTCGACGCCTTGGTGCGTCAGCTCCTAGACATCGAGGCTGCTCATCCTGAACTTGTAACGCACAACTCGCCTACACAGCGGGTAGGCGCAACTCCGTCATCGCTCTTTACGCCGGTTGAACATCAAGTGCCGATGATGTCTCTAGAGAATGCTTTTTCATTCGACGAGTTAGATGCATGGGGCGAACGTTTAGTGCGCCGAGCTTCACGGCCAAGCTCGTTTGTGTGTGAGTTGAAAATTGATGGAGTTGCGATGTCGCTTAGTTACAAGGAGGGCCACTACCTTCAAGCAGGCACGCGAGGCGACGGCCGAGTTGGTGAAGATGTCACCGAAAACGTGAGGACCATAGCGAGCATTCCGCCACGACTGAGCGGCGATGTTCCAGCGTCGGTCGAGGTGAGGGGCGAGGTTTACATGCCCGTCTCAGCCTTTGAGGCGCTCAACAAGCGCCAAGTTGAGATGGGGGGACGACTGTTTGCTAACCCACGCAACTCATCGGCGGGTTCGTTACGTCAGAAAGACCCGCGCATCACAGCAAGTCGTGAGTTGGCCATGTTTGCTTATGACATCGGAGCGGTCGAGGGAGGGCCAGATCTCAAAACCCATACAGAGACTCTGGCTTGGCTGAGAGAGTTAGGTTTCCCGGTAAATCCAGAGATTCGCACGGTCAGTTCACTTGCTGAGGTTCAGGAGTTCTGCGGGCACTGGCTTGATCATCGCCATGACCTTGACTATGAGATAGACGGCGTTGTGGTCAAGGTCGACGATCTCGCTTTACGAGGTGAACTTGGTATGACCGCAAAGGCTCCGCGTTGGGCCATTGCCTACAAGTTCCCTCCTGAAGAACGAACCACGAAACTTATTTCGATCATGATCTCGATTGGTCGCACTGGTAGGGCAACGCCATTTGCTCAACTTGAACCCGTAGTGGTGGCAGGTTCAACCGTGGCCCAGGCAACGCTTCACAACGAAGACCAGGTTCGGGCAAAAGATGTGCGACCTGGCGATGTGGTTGTCGTGAGAAAAGCTGGCGATGTCATTCCCGAAGTAATGAAGCCGGTTTTGGGCGAACGACCCGATGGCCTTCCTGAATGGATTTTCCCCAATGCCTGCCCCCGTTGTGGGGAGCCGCTAGTGCGAGGCGAAGGCGAGAGTGACACCTTTTGTATAAACGTTGACTGTCCGGCCCAACGTCTTGCTCGCCTTGAACATTTCGGTTCTCGTTCCGCGATGGATATCGAACACCTTGGTGAAAGGACTGCGGCGCAGCTTCTAGAAGTGGGTTTAGTTTCCGATCCTGGCGATCTTTATGGCCTTGAGGTAGACGATGTGATCAACCTTGAAGGTTTCGCTGAGATCTCGGCACGCAACTTGATCGAGGCGATCAACTCTTCACGAACCAGGCCATTAGCCAACCTGCTCTTTTCACTTAATATTCGTCATCTTGGCCCAACCGGAGCTCAACTGTTGGCACGGGCGTTTGGCCACATCGATCGCATTGCCACTGCAACGCTCGAAGAACTCGCAGGGGTGGAAGGGATCGGCCAAGTCATCGCACAAAGCGTCTCTAGCTTTTTTTCTACTGAAACCGCAAGGGTATTACTCGATAAGCTACGAGCAGCAGGGGTAGAGATGGGAAGAGTAGATACACCAAGCGTGCCTCAGGTGCTGGTCGGAAAGTCGATAGTCGTGACCGGCACCCTGGAGGGCTTCAACCGAGAAGAAGCCGAAGAGGCAATCAAATCTCGCGGCGGCAAGTCGCCCGGCAGCGTCTCAGCTAAAACAACAGCAGTCGTAGTAGGCGATGCTCCCGGCGCTTCAAAACTAACCAAAGCAGAACAACTAGGCGTCCCCATAATCAACGAAGCCGTGTTTACCCACCTTCTAGAAACAGGCAAACTGATTTCGGGTAACTAGGGCCCACCATGAAACAACTTTCATACCAGGCCCTAGGCGACTTTGAAGCACCACTTGACTGATTGTGGGGAGCTTGTGCCTGCGCCTTCTACTGGGGTGAGTGTGGCGGTGGCGCAGTGGGGACCTGCGGCTAGTTCTTCTATGACTTTTCCCTTGCCAGGGGCGAAGAAGAAAATGTTTTGAGGGTCAACCCCATCCAACGTTTTGCTCTCGCAGCTTTCGATCGTGAAGCAGTTGATTTGATCGTCAGGAATAGGCGTGTCATCGATCTGCAATGTGCCTATCCAGCCGGGGGCAAGGTCGACGCCTACTTGGGTCTGGCGCAGTTCCAGGGCGCTGTTCTCCTCTGGCAAGAGGCGTTCAACTGCCGAGACTGATGTACGAACGGGCGGTGCGGTGTCGCCCAACGTAAATGCCCAGACAAAACCTGCAAGAGCAGCGATAACAATTGCAGTGGTGACAACTTGGCGCAATGTGATCAACGGGTGGCTGACGTCGTCGAGCGGTTCAGTCATGTTCTGATCATGGCATGATCAGAACATGACTGGTCAAAGCGGTAGCCTTATTCGGTGGCAACGGCAAGGATGACCGACCAAGTCGGAAGGGTGCTGGGTGATCGTTATCGACTTAACGCACCCATTGGTTCTGGTGGGTCTGGACAGGTCTTTTTAGCCGAAGATGTGAGTCTGCGTCGTCAGGTAGCGGTCAAGTTGCTGCATGCGGGCTTGGCTAATGACGAGGCATTCCTCCGTCGTTTTCGGGCCGAAGCTCGTTTTATCGCCAATTTGAATCACCCAAACATCGTGGCGGTCTATGACTGGAGCGAGGGGGAGGCAGACGAGCCTTATTTAGTGCTTGAGTATTTGGCTGGTGGAAGTTTGCGTGCCTTGCTCGATACTGGACGACTGCTGAGTCTTTCACAGGGGCTGATGGTTGGTCTTGAGGCAGCACAAGCCCTTGAAATCGCACATCGTAACGGTTACGTACACCGTGACATAAAGCCCGGGAACCTGTTGTTCGGCGACGATGGGCGATTGCGAATAGCTGATTTTGGCCTGGCGTCATCACTACTTGAGGCGGCCTATACCGAACCAGCCGGGGCTGGTGGGACGTCACGTTACTTAGTGCCCGAATTGGCTTCCGGTGCTCGACTTGATGGAAAAGCAGACATATACGCACTGGGTTTGGTGCTTATTGAGGCCGTCACTGGTTCGGTACCGTTGCTCGCTGACACGATGGATGGCGTCGTCATGAGTCGAGCCAATCAGCCTGTACCAGTCCCCGAATCGATGGGTCAGCTCCGTCCGATTTTAGAACGCATGGGCCAGCCCAACCCGCAGGATCGTCCGACTGCCGTCGAGGTCAAACAAGAGTTATTGCGAATTTCTTCCACACTTGATGCTCCGACGCCACTGCCTCTTGTAGGTGCAATCGACATTCGCACATCCAGCGAACGTAATGATCTTACGATGATGCCCGGCTCACGGCTCTCGACTGACTCCGAGTTTTCAATAGGCGATAAGACCGCTGCGTCTAAGAAGAATGGGGTCTTTGACCAGGCAGATCATCAGACCAACAGTCTGATGAATAAGGCACCGTCAGTGCCATCGTCGCCGATGTCTACCACCAAGAAAAAAAGCAGACCGAGTTGGTTAAGGGTCGCCATCGCAGTACTTCTTATTGCTGCATTTACTGCTGGCGGATGGTTCGGATGGCAGGCATTGCAACCTGCCAGTGCTGTTGTTCCAGATGTTGACAGTCTCGTTTTAAGTGAGGCTCAAAAAATCTTAAGTGATGCCCAGGCCGCAGCTGGAGAGGGCCTGGGCTGGAAGATCACGGTAGAGAAAGCCTTCAACGAAACCGTCGAGGTGGGGGCGATCATTAATCAAAAGCCTCCAGCGGGCGCACGTCTTGATGATGGCGGTCGCATTATTTTGGTGGTCTCAGATGGCCCTCCTCCCGTAAAAGTCCCGCTCGATATTGTTGGTAAGACCGAACCAGAAGTCGAAGCGGCGCTGCTTGGCGTGGGCCTATTGAAAGGCACCGCAGCGACTCTTGCTGATGAAGTGATTGCTGCTGGCCAGTTGATTACGTGGAGGTTCGGCGATTTGGATCGTCCTGTCACGGTTCCAAAGGGTTCAAAGGTCGATCTTGTTCTATCGGCTGGGCCAGCGCCTCGACTAGTTCCGAGCCTTGCTGGCATGACCCTTGAACAAGCTACGGCTGAGCTTGCCAAGGATAACCTTGGTATTGCTCCCATTGAAGAGTTCCACCCGAGCGTAAAGGTTGGTCAAGTAATTCGGACTCATGAGGCGACTGGTGGTCAGGTTGCACGCGATGCGACGGTAACCGTGGTGATATCGAAGGGCCCCGACTTAGTTACCGTGCCCAATGTGAGGGGTCTTACATTGGATCAGGCGCTCGATAAACTTGAAGCAGCGGGACTGATCGTTGGAGAGGTATTTGGCAATGCCCGTGGACAGCCCGATTCCACCGACCCTGATGTCGGCCAAAAAGTTCCTCGTGGGACGAAAGTTGACATTATTCTCAAGAGGTAACGCCACGATCGACATGGCTTGCTAGTTTGGTTCCTTATTTCCTATTAAGCCGTACGATCAAGCGAAAGAAGACCTCATCATGGGCACACTTGAAGGACGAGTTGCGATTATCACTGGTGCGGGTCGTGGCATTGGCCGCGAGCATGCACTTCTCTTTGCCAGCGAAGGTGCCAAGGTTGTCGTTAACGACCTTGGTGGTGCCATGGATGGTTCGGGCGACGATCGCAGCCCAGCACAACAAGTAGTCGATGAGATCAAGGCAATGGGCGGCGAGGCAATCGCAAATGCTGACAACGTTGCCGATTGGGAAGGTGGCCAACGCCTCATCAACGCTGCTGTTGAGGCATTTGGCGACCTCAACGTATTGGTCAACAATGCGGGCATCTTGCGTGACCGAGTCCTAATCAACATGACCGAAGAAGAGTGGGACTCAGTCATTCACGTGCACCTAAAGGGCCACTTCGTGCCAACCAGGTGGGCGGCTGCCTACTGGCGAGAGCAGAGCAAGGCGGGCAAAGAAGTTCGTGCGTCAGTCATCAATACTTCGTCCACTTCGGGCCTGCTCGGCAACCCCGGCCAGACCAACTATGGCGCAGCTAAGGCGGGCATCGCATCCTTCACTATCATCTGTGCCCAAGAGCTTGACCGCTATGGGGTGCGAGTAAATGCCATTGCTCCCGCTGCACGCACCCGCCTGACAGAGACGACTCCAGGACTAGGCGACATCATTCAGGCCCCAGCAGATGCAGGCGCATTCGATGTTTGGGACCCTGCAAACATTTCGCCATTGGTTGCTTATTTGGCTACTGCCGACGCCCAGGAAACAGGCAAAGTCTTCTTCGTTCAAGGTGGTCAGATTCGCCTGATGAAGCCATGGGCCATGGCTGATTCCATCGAGAAGGACGATAGGTGGTCGGTGGCAGAACTTCAGTCTGAAATGAAAAAGCTCGTCACTTCATAGGTTAGGGTCTGAGATGAAACAACTTGGGCGGCCAGAGGCCGAATTGTGAGTCCCACCAAGGAAAAACTTGTGATGTGCCGCGTAAGTTGTTTCATTACGGGTCCTTAAGAACCAAGCACTTCTCTTGTGCGTTTGGCGAAGCAATATGTTAGAATGAAGATGTCGCAGGGCCCTAAGGTTTAGGTCGAGCAGTCGTGGTGTCCCCAGCCACCGTGGCATGCTCCCTTACCGGGGCCCAGCGGCGTTTTTGGGCACAGGTCTTTTGAGCAGAGGCTAGATATGACAAGTCGTACATCGGTCTCGCCTTGGACAGTGCTAAGTGTTGCACTCTTTGGCCTGTTTTCGGTCGGCTTCACAATCACGCTTCTTGCCGTTTCCTTAGACATCATTTCTAAAGATCTTCACTCGTCTCCACTGACGCTCACGTGGGTGATAACTGGGCCTTTGTTGGCTTTTGGAGTCGTAGGTCCGGTAGCTGGAAAAGCTGGTGATCTGTGGGGACACAAGCGTGTTTATCTAATAGGCATTGGTGGAGCGACCATCTTTGCGCTGGGTACTGCTGGGGCATGGGACGCAACGTCGCTAATTGCGTTTCGTATTTTAGGAGCAGCGGCGGGGTCGGCATGTGGGCCGGTATCGATGGCGATGATCAACTCGGTCTTTCCCACACACGCTCGTCCTCGTGCGATGGGTTACTGGTCAATGGTCGTGGCGGGTGGGCCGGTTCTTGGTGTTGTGGCTGGCGGCCCGATAGTCGAAGCCTTTAGCTGGCGGTGGGTCTTTGTTGGTCAGATACCCCTTGGAGCACTTGCTTTCATGCTTGCGGCCTGGGTTTTGCCCGCCTCAATCAAGCAATCTACCGAGGGCTCAGCTTCTAAGGGTTCAGACGAGGCCTCGGGACGCGTGCCCTTCTGGGTAACTTTCGACATTCCTGGTGCGTTGCTTCTTGCGGGTGGAGTGACGGGTGCGTTGGTTGCCCTTAACCGCGCTTCAGTATGGGGTTGGACAAACCCATTGGTTGTGGGGGGTTTTGGCGTGGGAGTCATTGCCTTGATGGGTTTTGTAAAACAAGAAGTGCGAGCTGAATATCCGCTCATCAACCTTGCTTATTTCCGAGATAGAAATGTTGCGTCTCCGACGCTGACACAGTTGTTGGCGAATTTTTCATATATGGGTGGGTTCATTATCACGCCATTTTTTCTGGCAGATGCATTTGGCTATGGCCCAACAAGAATTGGCCTAATTTCCATCTCTCGTCCATTGGCTTTTGCGATCGCTGGACCCTTGGGCGGCTTGTTGGCTGTACGAGTTGGTGCGCGTCGAGCAGGCATGGTGGGAGCAAGCATGGTTATGGCTTCGATGTTGGGTTTGGCGTTGGTGCACCCCGGCATGAGCGACCTGTTTGTGATGGCGGCATTGGCATTGTCTGGTATTGGCCTAGGTCTTATGTCGCCTGCGATGGTGGCAACAGTGGCCAATGCAGTTTCTGCCGGTGACCTCGGCATCGTTGGTGCCACTCAACAGCTAGCGGTGCAGGTGGGAGTAGTTGCTGGCATTCAATTTCTTCAGACCACACAAGCTGGCCTATTGGATCATGTGGGTCTTGTCAGTTCGTACCACTGGGCGTATTTGTTGGGCGCAGTGGTTGCTGGCGCTTCGATACTTTCTGCATCGTTCATTAGTGCGTCACCCTTTTCTTCTGGCAGCACGTTCTCGTCAGGAGAGGCGACCATGCCGCCATTGCCCACGGGAGACTCGCTATCCTCGTAACCATGCAAGAAAGTGCCCTGATCCCTGGTGCTGAGCCCCAGTCGGTAGCCGTGGGGCCCGTGGGGGTACTTGTTCTTCATGGTTTTACGGGCAACCCATCGACCATGAGGCCTTTGGCTGACGAGATCATGAAGAACGGTTTCTCGCTTGAGCTTCCACGTCTGCCAGGTCATGGAACTGTCATTGATGACATGCTGACCACTCAATTTTCAGACTGGGCAGGTGAGGCCGAGTCGGCTTATAAGGCCATCTCTTCGCGCTGTGAGCAGGTTGTTGTAGTCGGGCTTTCAATGGGGGGAATGCTGACTTGTTGGTTGGCAGCTCGACATTCTGAACTTGCTGGCCTCGTCTGCATAAACCCAATGGTGGCTCCTCAAGAACCCGTGATGGTCGAGATGGTTCAGCAGATGGTGGCAGCTGGTGAAACTATTGCTCCTGGGGTTGGTTCAGATATTGCCGACCCCGACGGCCATGAATCGGCTTATTTAGGAACACCTCTCGTTCCGGTACTTTCGCTATTTTCCGCCATTGAAGAGCTTCAGGCTGGCTTGGCTTCGATCAAGTGTCCGTTGTTGCTTATAACAAGTCGCAACGATCATGTCGTGCCAACATCTAATAGCGACCACCTCGCTGGGGCAGTGTCGGGGCCGGTGAAACGAGTTTTTCTAGATCGCAGTTATCACGTTGCCACACTTGACTACGACAAGGACGAGGTAGCAGCGCAGACCATTGCATTTATTAAATCCGTTACGACTTCCTGAACCTTTCGTAGGACCCGAGATAAAACTACTTGCGCTGCCGAAGGCCGAAAGTGGATACACCACAAAGGTTAAACATGTAAGCGCCGCGCAAGTAGTTTTGTCACTGGTCCGTAGCAGTACGGAAGTGCAGGCCCTCTCGCCTACGATGCGGTCATGGCTGAACGCATTACCGCCGACGAGGTCGCACACGTTGCGGCTCTGGCTCGGCTCGAACTGAGCGACGACGAGTTGCAACTCTTCACTGGACAACTAGCAGCGGTGTTAGAACACGCAGAAGATGTTGCCTCCCTAGACACAAAGGGAGTTGTCCCAACAGCCCACCCGTTGCCATTGCGAAATGTCTTGCGAGACGACGTGGTACGCCCAAGTCTTAATAGAGCCGAGGTTCTGGCTTGTGCACCAAAGGCTGAAGATGATCGTTTCCATGTGCCGCCAGTGCTTGGGGAAGAAGACTGATGTCTGATATTGAGTCTGGACAGTTGACGGCGTTAGTGATTGCAGCCGCAGTGCGATCAGGTGAACGCACTGCTCGCGAAGTGCTTGAGATCCATCTCTCCGCCATTGCAAGCCAAGAAGGCGAGATTCATTCCTTTGTCACGTTGTTGGAAGATGAGGCTCGGGTCGCAGCAGACGCCGTCGACGCACAAGTAGCCGCTGGCATCAACCCCGGACCGTTGGCTGGTGTGCCCATTGCGATTAAGGACAACCTCTGCACGCGTGGGGTACCAACCACTTGCTCGTCTCGCATTCTTGAGCAATGGCGTCCGCCTTACACCGCCACAGTCGTTGAGCGTATGGTGGCCGCAGGTGCAGTCATGGTGGGCAAAACCAACCTCGATGAGTTTGCTATGGGTTCATCTACCGAAAACTCTGCCTTTGGTCCAACTCGTAACCCCCGTGATACTTCGCGGGTACCAGGCGGTTCTAGCGGAGGAAGCGCAGCGGCGGTAGCGGCTCAATTTGTTCCACTGGCGCTGGGCTCAGACACGGGTGGTTCTATCCGCCAACCAGCTGCGTTGTGCGGTGTGGTTGGAGTCAAGCCCACCTATGGGCTGGTCAGTCGTTATGGCCTAATTGCCTTTGCGAGCAGCCTTGACCAGGTCGGTCCATTCGCTAATAACGTTTCTGACGCAGCGCTGTGTCTTGAAGTTATTGCTGGACATGACGCACTCGATTCCACTTCGATAGCCGAACCCGCACCGAGCTTGCTTGCCTCTCTTAATCAAGGCGTTGAAGGACTAAGGGTTGGTCTGATCGCCGAGTTGTGTGGCGAGGGCATCGCTAGTGATGTTCGTCAACGGGTCGAGATGGCGGCAGACGCTCTGACTAAGGCCGGGGCCTCCGTTGAAGAAGTGTCTGTGCCAGCTACTCGCTATGGCTTGTCTGCCTATTACTTGATTGCACCCGCTGAGGCATCGAGCAATCTATCTCGCTATGACGGGGTTCGTTATGGAAGTCGAGTTGATGCTGCGACATCAGCTGCGATGAACACGGCGACTCGAACTGCAGGTTTTGGACCCGAGGTGAAGCGTCGCATCATGTTGGGCACCTATGCGCTTTCGGCGGGTTACTACGACGCTTACTACGGCAAGGCTCAACAGGTTCGCACTTTGATCATTGCCGATCTTGAAGCGGCCTACAGCAAGGTCGACTTGCTTATCTCGCCGACTACGCCAACCACAGCCTTTGAATTAGGGGCCAAAGTGGCTGACCCACTCACTATGTATTTGTCAGATATATGCACGATTCCATCGAACCTGGCTGGAGCACCAGCGATGTCGGTGCCGTTTGGTGTTGGTGACGACGGCTTGCCAGTAGGCGTGCAGTTGCTGGCTCCGGTACTTGGCGAATCCGTGATGTTTAGAGCAGCAGCTTCACTTGAACGAGCCATGACGCAGGAGGGGGAACGATGAGTGCAACCGATGCCAGTAGTGGCACTGATGTTGCAGCGACGGGGGTCATCGCTACCGACTCAGATCAGTGGGAAATGGTTATAGGCCTAGAAGTCCACTGCGAGCTAGCGACTGCTACCAAGTTGTTTTGCGGTTGTCCTAACTCGTTTGGCGATGAGCCAAACACGAATGTGTGCCCTAACTGTCTGGGTTTGCCAGGGTCACTGCCGGTGCTTAATCGCCAGGCTGTCGAGCTTGCCATGCGCCTAGGTCTAGCGCTCGGTTGCACCATTCAAGACAGCTTGTTTCATAGGAAGAACTATTTCTACCCAGACATGCCAAAGGGTTATCAGATAAGTCAGTACGACGTTCCAATCAATGCCAATGGCGTGTTGGAGCTTGCTGATGGAACTCCTATTGGTATTGAGCGTGCGCATCTTGAAGAAGACACTGGCAAGTCAACTCACGTTGGCGGCGGTGGTCGTATTCATGAGGCTGACTATTCACTGGTTGATTACAACCGAGCAGGCGTACCGCTAGTTGAGATTGTTAGCCGCCCCGACCTCCGCACTCCCGAACAAGCTCGCTCGTATGCGAATGAGCTGAGGGCAATTTTATTAGCCACCGGTGCGTCTGACGCAAAGATGGAAGAGGGCAGCATGCGTGTCGATGCGAACGTGTCGGTTCGCCCACAAGGCACCGATGCGCTTGGCACACGTTGTGAGATCAAGAACCTCAACTCTGTTAGGTCATTGGGCCGAGCGATTGAGTACGAGGCCCGTCGCCAAGTCGACCTGTTGGAATCTGGCGAGAAGGTAGTTCAACAGACCCGCCACTGGGACGAGAACGATGGACGCACTCATACTTTGCGTTCTAAAGAAGAGGCTTACGACTACCGCTATTTTCCAGAGCCCGATCTTGTGCCCGTGGCTCCAGACGAGCAGTGGCGAGCTTCGGTTGCAGCTTCGTTGCCATTGTTGCCAGCACAGCGTCGACATCGGCTTGCTGAGGCAACAAAAACAACGTCTGGCGAAGTAGCGGTCGTTGTTGAGCGAGGTCTTGATGATTTGGTGTTGGCTGCTATGGCCGAAGGTGGCGATGCGGGTCGACTGTTAACCCATAGCGAACACAACCTTGCTGGCATTGCGCCCGATGCGTTGAGCGTGAAGTCCTTTGCGGTACTCACCCAAATGGAAGTTGACGGAAAGTTGACCGCCACCCAAGCCAAGGTGATTTTGGCTGACTTAGTGGCCGGTGATGGAAACGGTGACCCTGTTGAAATGGCGGCTGCAAAGGGCTTTGAGGCAATGGCCGACGATGACCTTGTGCCGATTGTCGATGAACTCATAGCGGCCAACCCCGATGCGTGGGCCAAGTACAAAGATGGCGACCCCAAGATCACAGGCTTCTTTGTGGGTGGCGTCATGAAGGCGACTCAAGGCAAGGCCGACGGCAAAGTGGTCAACAAATTGCTTCGCCAGCGAGCGGAAGGCTGAAACCTATCTGTCAGGCGTTTAGAGCGTCCGCCGATAGGCGGTGCTCAATTAAATACAGGCCCTGTTATTCCAGTCTGTGACTGGAATAACAAATCTTTGGCACACACAAGGTGCTTCTACTCCGCTGAGTCTCTTAGTCTTGGCGCATGTCCGAACGCATTTCTGATAGTAGCGAGACGCCGATTTCCATTAAGCCTCGAAGCTATGAGGTAACTGACGGCCCACAGCGTGCGCCTGCTCGGGCGATGCTTCGGGCAATTGGTATGACTGATGACGATTGGAGTAAGTCTCAGGTCGGGGTTTGTTCATCTTGGAACGAAGTAACCCCCTGCAACATGCCGCTCGACCGGTTGGCTAAACGGTCTAAAGAAGGGGTGCGCAGCGCTGGTGCCTACCCGATTGAGTTCGTGACCATTGCGGTTTCCGACGGCATCTCGATGGGCCACGAAGGCATGCGAGCATCTTTGGTAAGTCGTGAGGTAATTGCAGACTCGGTAGAAACCGTCATGCACGCTGAACGCTTTGATGCCCTAGTTGCGTTTGCTGGTTGTGACAAGTCGCTACCGGGAATGCTCATGGCAGCCGCTCGTCTCGACTTGCCTTCGGTTTTTGTTTATGGCGGTTCGATTCTTCCGGGTCGTAAAGGTGACGAGGCCCTTGACATCGTTAGTGTCTTTGAAGCGGTAGGGGCCCATGCTGCGGGCACGATGAATGATGCTGAGTTAGGTGAGATAGAGCGTTTGGCTTGTCCCACCGAAGGAAGTTGTGCGGGAATGTTTACCGCCAACACCATGGCGTCGGTAGCTGAGGCACTCGGCATGTCGTTACCTGGAAGTGCGTCGCCGCCAGCGGTTGATCGTCGAAGAGACGACTTCGCGTATGCCAGCGGTACGGCGGTTGTGAATTTGTTGGAGCTTGGCATTACGGCTCGACAGATCATGACAAAAGAGGCATTCGAGAATGCGATTGCGGTTGTCATGGCACTTGGAGGTTCGACCAACGCGGTGCTTCATCTGTTAGCAATTGCAAATGAGGCCAGGGTTGATCTCAGAATCGACGATTTCAACAAGGTCGCCGCTCGAGTGCCTCACATTGCCGACACCAAACCTCATGGTAAGTACCACATGAGCGACATTGATCGCATCGGTGGAGTCCCAGTTGTAATGCGAGAACTGCTTGAAGCTGGCCTTCTTCATGGCGACTGTCTCACCGTTACCGGAAAGACCATGGCCGAGAATCTTGTCGCCCTTGACCCTCCGAGGGCAGATGGAGCAGTGATTCGTCCTTTGAGTAACCCGATTCATGCAGATGGAGGCATAGCTATTCTCACCGGCTCAATGGCCCCCAAGGGAAGCGTCATAAAAGTGGCTGGCATTGACTTCGATTACTTTGAGGGCCCAGCTCGGGTCTTTGATGGCGAAGACGGTGCGATGGAAGCCATTCTCAGTGGCTCGATTGAACCAGGCACCGTTGTTGTTATCCGTTACGAGGGGCCCAAGGGTGGCCCAGGTATGCGTGAGATGTTGGCGGTCACAGGGGCAATGAAAGGTGCCGGCAGAGGTGGCGATTGTGCGTTGCTCACCGATGGACGATTCTCGGGTGGTACACATGGGTTTTGTATTGGACATGTTGCGCCTGAAGCAGTGGTTGGTGGTCCAATCGCTTTTGTTGCAGACGGTGATCGTATCGTGATTGATATCAAAGCCCGATCGATCGAGCTTATGGTCGACGAAGCAGAGTTGGAGCGTCGACGGGGGGAGTGGAAGTTGCCAGAGCCTCGCTACACCACGGGGGTATTGGCCAAGTTTGCTCGCCTAGTAACTGGTGCTGATCGGGGAGCGGTCACTGAGCCCTAATGATGCTCGGATCCCTAGTTGGTACGGGTACTTACGGGTATACGTGCTGCTGGATTCCGTTTAGCAACTCGGCTGGCAGATTTGTCTGACTGGTCAGCATTATATCCAGTAACCCACTCAGCAATCAGGCTCGCCGGCAGCGGCTTGGTGAGGTGGTACCCCTGAATGGTGTCGCAGCTCAGGCTGTTTAGGTGGTCGAGTTGGGTTTCCGTCTCTACTCCTTCAGCGGTGACTTTGAGTCCAAGGTTATGTGCGAGGTCGATGACGCTTCGCACGATCATCGCGTCGGTGGCATCGTTGTTCATGTTGTTGACGAAGCTCCGGTCGATCTTGAGCTGGTTGACAGGAAGATTCTTGAGATAGCTAAGTGAGCTATAGCCGGTACCGAAGTCGTCAAGCGCTAGATGTATTCCAAGATCAGATAGTTGGTGCAACAAGGTGTTGGCGTATTCAGGGTCGGCGAGTAATCCGCTTTCTGTAACTTCTAGTTCGAGGTGTGAGGCGGGGACTCCATGACGGCGTAGCAATGCAGCCACGCGATCGGGTAGGTCGGATTCCCGAAGATTGCGTGCCGAGAGATTGACGGCGACCCGCAGATCTAGGCCCTGGTCATGCCATTTGCGGCACTGTGCAAGTGCTATATCGAGAGCCTTGAGGGTGAGCGGGCGAATCAATCCACTCTGTTCTGCAAGTGGAATGAAGTCATCTGGAAAGATGAACCCACGGGTAGGGTGATTCCAGCGAATGAGTGCCTCAACGCCGGTGACATCGCCTGTGTGGAGATCGACCAGTGGGTGATAGTGCATTTCGAGTTCGTTGTCGTTATCGAGGGCTCGGCGTAGTTCACCGGCAAGGGCAAGTTTGATTGGGCTGTTTGAGTCATGTTCAGCGCTATAGAAGGCATAGTCGAGCCCTCCATCCTTTGCGGCGTACATGGCTATATCAGCATGCTGCATAAGCGAATCGGCATCTTCACCGTGTTCGGGGTAGAGCGTTACGCCGATGCTCGCCTCGACGTTGACTGTCACGTTGTTGATCTCAAATGGTTCTCGCAATAGTTCAGTAAAGCGTTCTGCTACAGCTATAAGAGTCGATGAGTTGTTGACGTCTGGGACGATGATGGCGAATTCGTCGCCACCGAGGCGGGCTACCGAGTCAGCATCTCGTACGGCGGTCGTAAGTCGCTTGGCGATGAGTTTGATCAGTTCATCGCCTTGTTTGTGGCCAAGAGCGTCGTTGACTTCTTTGAATCGATCAAGGTCAAGGAACAAAAGCCCTGTTTGATGTCCGCTGCGCGCAGACCGTGCAAGAGCTTGTTCAAGACGGTCCTTGAACAAGTTTCGATTTGGCAACCCAGTCAAGGTGTCATGCATGGCAAGGTGCTCGTTTTCATCGACCTGGCGACGCAACGCTCTCCCCACGCTCATTGCAATCGGAAATAGTGATATCCATAGCCCGAGCAGTCCAATTACCAAAACGATGTAGATCGCAGGAAGGCGTTTGTCGGTTGCTTTGGTCGCTATGGAATCAGGAGTCGTGGCCTCGATAACCCCTATGACTTGGGCGGTATTGGAAGCGGATGTGGCTGGTATGTAGAAACGAGCGAGACGGGTCTCATTGTTTTGTGTAAATTTTGCCACTAGCTCGTTGTTCAATGCCTTGATAAAGGCATCAGATGAAGGGATCGAGGTACCCACTTCAGCTGGTGCCGTGGCCCAGAAAACCTTGCCTTGTGCTGTGGCAATGCGGAGGTCAAGCTTTTCAAGGTTTGGGCCGACCAGCTGCTTGGTAAGCGCATCTATGGGGACGGCAGCTTCAGGGGAGAGGGTGCCGCTTACGAAGGCTTCAGGTGGTAAGACAAGGTTCGCCATTGCCCCAGTCATGAGCTGTAGAGAGTTGCCAAATGACTCCAAGGCACCCTTTTCAAGGGTAGAACGTACGGTACGGGTTAGAAAGACACCCAGCAACAGGATAGGCACGAGCGTTACAACGCCGAAGGTGAGCAACGCCTTTGATTGGCCAGCTTTAGAGTCGCGCATTATTCCTCGGTATCATCAGGCGCAGGAATTAGTGATCCCGCTATTAATGGATAAATCGGACAGATTTCCCCAAACCTTGAGCAATTTCTTGGACTCTCTTTTTGTGGTGATAGCCAGCAATCCAAGCGGGAATCAATTCAGCAGCAAGTGGCTTGGTGAAGTGGTAGCCCTGGACTGTGTCGCAGTGCAGGTTTGCGAGCTGTGCGAGTTGTTCGGCGGTCTCTACGCCCTCGGCAGTTACTTCGAGCCCAAGGTTGTGAGCAAGTTCGATCACGCTTCGCACGATCATCGCGTCGGTGGCATCGTTGCTCATGTTGTTGACGAAGCTTCGGTCAATTTTGAGCTGATTGACTGGGAGATTCTTGAGATAGCTGAGTGAGCTATAGCCGGTGCCGAAGTCGTCGAGCGCTATATGAACACCAATGCTAGAGAGTTGGTGTAAGAGGGTGTTCGCGTATGCCGGGTCTGAAAGAAGCCCGCTTTCGGTGATTTCTAGCTCAAGATTATCTGGCTCAACTCCATGGCGAATCAGCATTTCTGTGACTCGCTCGGGTAGGTCAGCTTCGCGCAGGTTGCGAGCAGAGAGATTGACGGCAACTCGTAGGTTGAGTCCATCGTCTTGCCATTTACGGCATTGGGCCAGTGAAAGATCGAGAGCTTTTATGGTCAGCGGGCGAATGAGACCACTTTGTTCTGCAAGTGGGATGAAGTCATCAGGTAGGACAAACCCTCGCGAAGGGTGATGCCATCTAATTAGTGCTTCGACGCCGGTTACGACGTTGGTTTGGACATCAACAAGAGGGTGGAAGTGCATGATGAGTTCATCGTCGTTGTCGAGAGCTCTACGTAGTTCTCCTGCGAGAGCAAGCTTTACGGGGCTGTTCGAGTCATGTTCTGCGCTATAGAAGGCGTAGTCGAGCCCTGCTTCTTTTGCGGCGTACATGGCAATGTCGGCTCGTTGCATGAGTATGTCGGCATCGACACCGTGGTCAGGGAAGATGGTTATACCGATACTGGCATCGACATTCACCATGAGGTTGTTGATGTCGAAGGGCTCTCGCATTATTTCAGTAAAACGTTCGGCCAAGCCAACGAGCATGGTTGTGTCGGTGACGTCTGTAACCACTACGGCAAACTCGTCTCCACCGAGTCGAGCAACCGAGTCGCAATCACGAACAGTAGCGAAAAGTCGTCCAGCTATTTGGCCAAGCAAGATATCGCCTTGTTTGTGGCCAAGAGCGTCGTTGACCTCTTTGAAGCGGTCAAGGTCCACGAACAACAGTCCCGTTTGATGTCCACTACGTGTTGATTGAGCAACGGCTTGTTCCAGGCGGTCCTTCAATAGATGACGGTTTGGAAGGCCAGTCAGTTGGTCATGCATTGCGAGGTGTTCGTTTTCTTCCGCCTGTCGTCGCAAGGCACGGGCAACTGTCATGGCAATTGGGAATAGGGCGAGCCAGAACAAGAACATGCCACCGCCCAAAATGAGCTGAATCTTCTTGAGGTCCTTTTCGGTCTTGGCCGTAATGACGTAGTCAGGTGTGTTGGCCTCAACGACTCCCAGAACCTTGCCACCGATCGAAATTGGGAGGGTGTACTGGATGATCGTCCCGCCTTTGGCTTTGACGCTTTCGGTATTGGTAAAGCGAGATGAGGTGACTCCATCAAGAGCTTTTATTTCTACTGGTTTGAGCTTGACCTTCTTGCCAAGTAGGCCTACATCTGTTGCATAAATGACGACTCCATCACGGTTGTACATAGTGGCGCTGAGCTGTTCTGCGCCAAGGAAGGTGAAGTCACCTAACAAGTCGTTGAGAATGTTTGTCTTTTCGATTGAGAATGGCTGACCGTTGAAGTCGGCCGGTGTCATCAGTTTTCCAACCATGAGAATCATCATGTTTTCGACTGACTGGGTGTAGTACTCCAGCGTGCGACTTCGAATCGTCTGGTTGACCGAGAGCGACACCACTGTTCCTAGTATTGCTAACAAGGTGAAGGTCACCGCGCCGAAGCGCACGAGCAGACGAGTCTTGTGCATCACATGTTCTCTCGGCGGCTTGAGGGTCCGACTTGAGGAGTTAGGACCTTAATGGGGTTGCGACCACAGATGAGAGATGAAAGAATAGGTGGTAATGTCTTACTCGTACCACCGTCTGCTTGTAGTTTTGTAGCACGCGTCGTCGCTTGACGAGTGTGCACC
>JBBSKG010000005.1:0-44081 GCA_038256565.1 Acidimicrobiales bacterium
CGTCGATTTCACCGGGCGCAACCCTGTTGGCTCGGCCAACCCGTGGAGCAAGATCGACAACCCCGCCAACTACATCACCGGGTGGGCCGCCCGCACGGGTTCGCGTCTTGTGCTCTCGACAGCAATGCTCCCAAACACCGACTTCACCCTTGCCGCCGGGGCCGCCGGTGCATACGATTCGCACTGGACCAGCTTCGGGAACACCTTGGTCGCCAATGGTGCGCCCGATCAGATCATCCGCCTCGGATGGGAATTCAACGGCAAGTTCTATCCGTGGGCAGCAGGGGGCAAGGAAGCGGATTTCGTCGCCTATTGGCGGCGCATCGTCAACACCCTCCGGGCGGTGTCTGGCCAGAGTTTCTTGTTCGACTGGTGTCCCCTGCGAGGCAACACCAACGCCAACATTGAGGCCGCTTACCCAGGCTCTGCCTACGTCGACTACATCGGACTGGATTCCTACGACACGATCTCCGTGCCCGCCGGTACGACCCCGGCGCAACGGTGGGACAAGATGGTTACCCAGAAATACGGCCTCCAGTGGCACAAGGGATTCGCGGCGACATACGGTAAGCCCATGACGTTCTCCGAGTGGGGGGTAACCACACGTACTAACGATTCTCTTGGCGGCGACGACAACCCGTACTTCATCACCAAGTCCATGGAGTGGTTCAACAACTCCCCTACGTTGTACGCCGCCTATTTCGAGTACAACGCGCAGGACGCCTCTCATCGTCTCATGCCCGTCAACGGGACCCTCCAATACCCCAACTCCACAGCAGAGTTCCTGCGAATCGTCAGAGGAACTCCACCTCCTCCACCTCCACCTCCACCGCCTCCCGATCCCCCACCCGATCCCCCACCCGATCCCCCACCCGATCCCCCACCCGATCCCCCGCCCCCACCACCCCCACCACCTGATCCACCTCCACCTAATCCTGATGCCCCGCCGGTCGTTCCCGATCCTGTCGTGGTCCCCGACGCCGCTGTTGTAGCAGGGGGCTTGACATCAGCAGAGGTCCAGGACATCGAGGTGGTGACCGGCGACTACTTGCCACTGACGATCGTCATCCCCGGCGACTACTCAGCGGCGACCATAGCTGCACAGGTGCGAACAGCGCAGTCCCACACAGCGCCGTTGGTCGATTCGTTCACCGTGGTCTCCATCGTCTATGACCAGGTCAAGACGACCGTGACGATAGCGCTCGAACCCAGTGTCACACGAGCCATGGGTGCCTACGGCGTATGCTATTGGGACATCGAAGTGACTGCCGTGGCCGGTGAGCCATTGACCTACCGGCGTGGAAAGTTCATCGTGATCCAGGACGTGACAGCGTGAGCACTGTAGGCGAGATCATCTCAAGAGTGTTCCGGGACCACCTTGAGGCACCCGACGACCAACCCACGCGGTCGTCTCTCGCCGCTGCAATGTCGAGTTCGGAAACAACTTTGCAGTACACCCAGACCTACCTCAGCGCCGAGGAAGAACAGTTGTTCGGCCCTGGCATCATCATCGAGATCGACTCCGAGGAGATCATGGTGGGTGGGATCGACATTGCAACCAAGACCCTCACCGGACTGCGCAGGGCGATGAACGGCACGGACTCCAATCCCCACGCGATCGACGCCATCATTACCCTGGCTCCCATGTGGCGTCGGAAGTCGGTCTTTGATGCCGTGGCCGATGCGATCGTGGGTCTGTACCCCGAGCTGTTCGGGGTAACGGAGAGCGCATCCATCACCTTGTCCACCACGGGTCTCACGGAGGTCCCCGCCGATGTCGCCCGACCGTTGTGGTTCTACGGTCGATCCAGTTCCTCCGCCTCCGATTGGCAAACCCATAGCGTCACGTTCTATGACCGGTTCCCGAGTTCGACGACCGGCAAGGCAATCGCCGTCGCCACCTCGGGCAACGGGTACCTCGTGTACGCCAAGAAGTTCACCATGCCTACTTCTGAGAGCGTATCGCTAGCGTCTCTTGGCATCGAAGCACAGTGGGAGCACCTGGTGGTCCTCGGCGCAGCGATAAGCCTGGTCGCCTCGAAGGAGTTCGACGCCATCGGCAACGAGTTCCTCATCAACCAGCTCAAGAGCCAGGGGTTTCCTACCGGCTCGGCGTCTAAGGTTCGTGACGGCATGATCCGCCACTACGAGCGCCTGTTGTCCAAGGAGGAAGAAGAATTGAACACTCGTTACGTTACCCCTGTAATCTGGCAGTAGTTTTAATCGTAATCTCGTGATTGGAAGGTGGTCCCATGGCTGTTGGATATTCGGTGGCGGTTCGCAACGCCATGCTCGATGCGCTCACGACCTACGCAGGGGCGTCCCCGCTGTTGCGCCTCTACAACGGCACACGGCCTGCGACCGGCGGCGCAGCGACCACGCTGTTGGCGGAGTTGGTCTGTAACGCCACCTTCGCCCCATCTGCCACGGGCGGGACATTGACGCTCAATGCCATCGCCAACGACGCAGCGGCGAACGCCACCGGCGACGCCACCTGGTTTCGCCTCGTCAAAGCCGACGGCACAACCCATGTCATAGACGGCAGCGTCGGCACTTCGGGTGCCGACATCAACATGAACACGGTGTCTATCGTGACCGCCGGACCTGTGGCCGTATCGTCGTTTGTGATCACAGGCGGGAACGCTTAGGCACTAATGGGCACTCCCGCCCTCAAGGTCCAGTCATCGGACGCGACCGACGGGACAACGGCAACAATAGCGTCGGACTCCTATCTGGCCAATCGTCTCATCCTCGTCGCGGTCGGGGTGGTCCAAGCGTCAGGGACGCCTGCCAGCAAGCCAACCATCAGCGGACTTGGGGCAACATGGACTGAGCGGGGAGACGTGTCCTTCGGTGGATCGAGCCGCTTTCGCATCACCTTGTACTCCACCACGCTTGGGTCCAACCAGACAGGGACCATCGGTATCACGGTCGCCTCAACTCATGAGCACTTTCTCTGGCAGGTAGTCGAGTACAACGACGCGTCCACCTGGGTACAGGGGGCGGTAGCCAACGACGGCGGCGCATCGGTCACCACCATCACCGCAACTCTCGCCGCGTTCGCCAACGCAGCCAACGGCGCGTTCTCCTTCATGATGCACGCCGGATCGACGGGGACTGTTACGCCTGGCACAGGCTGGACAGAGTTGGGCGAGTACGCCGACGTGCGCACGATCCAGAGTCAGTGGCGATCCGACAATGACACCACTGCCGATGTCTCCTGGACCGGCGCACAACGAGCGGGAATCATCGCAGTCGAGATCGCCCCCGATCCCACCGCAACGGGCACCGGTGCCTACACCGAAGCAGCCGACACGGTTGCCTCCTCAGGCTCATCGACTACGGGCACGGGCACCTACACCGAGGCAGCCGACACGGTAGCCGCCTCGGGATCGACCACGGTGCGGGGCACGGGAGCATTCACCGAAGCAAACGACACGATTGCAGCGGCGGCTACTACGTTCCAACCTGCTCTCGGTACTGAGTCATCCGCCCCAACGACCGACCGCGTGGCGGCTCCCCGAGCAGGGGGCTACGGCGTGGCGATCGACAGTCTTTGGTACCGCTTGGCGGTCGGGCCGGGGCGAGAGATGGTCATTAGCTCGGCCCCGCTGCAACCACAGAAGCTCTCGACCTCAGAGAATCCCGAGGACATGCGTGCCGAGTTCGGGGACTACTACTCACGGGTCAAGTTCGACGGCGGGGAGGGCCTGGCGTTCGCTCATTCACGCGACAACAAGCCCGTCGACTCGACTCGGTTCTGGGACTCGCACAACATCGACATATCACCGAGCCGTCCAGGAGAGTTGCCGTCGCTCAAGTTGTTGGCGGACACCGCACTGATCGACACCCAGGCGCAGACGAATCTTGTGCTCGCCACCGACACGGTCGCCCTTTACATGGCCATCGCCCATCAGGTGAGACGCTCGACGGACCCCACCACCGCCGTGCCGACGTGGACCACCGAGAACCCGAATCTCGCCGAGGGCAACATAGCAGTGGGCGGACTCGTGGGTGTGGGCACCACCCTCTACGCTGCTCTTGGTGCCAACGGCATCCACACGAGGATCGGGGGAACCTGGGCGCATTGGAGTGACATCGCAGCTTCGGCGGTGTGGGCGGCCAAGGCCACCTCCTCTGGAGCGATCATCCTCGCAGCAGGCTCGGGCGCTACCGCCAACATCTTGTACCGTGCGGCGTCCGCTGCGGGCTCGACGGCACTCATCACCCTCGGCGCAGGAGAGACGTTCATTGACGTTGTTGATGCGGGCGCAGCGATCTTGGTGTCAGCGTCGAACGGCTACATCTACTCACTCGGGTTAAACTCGGCGGGCTCGGCCCTGGAGTTGAAAGGCCAGACCAAGGTGGCCGACGTGGGCTACGCCTCGGCTCTTGGTGCTGCCGGTGGCTTCGTCTTCTACGGGTTGCGGGTATCAAGCGGCTCGGGGGCGGTGGGCTCACTGTGGCGAGCGAGCCTCGATTCGACCTCGTTCACCCTTAAGGACTCCACGGTCATCCGACGTTGGGATCACGAGGGCACAGGTGACCACGGGGTAAACCATCACCCATCGACCATGACCGCTGCTCGTGACAGCTTGTTCATCGGTATCGACGAGGGCCATGGCAAGACCGCTGGCTTGTGGCGATACGACCTGGCGTCGGGCGGTCGAGTTCGCCATCTCCGATCCAACGTTACCTCGGCGCAGGTCGTCGATGTCATGTCCCACCAGGACCGGCTGTTCTTCTCCGTCTCGGGCTCAGGGCTATGGCGTGAGCAGACCACCTACGCATCCGAGGGTTGGCTGATCACCTCCGCAGGCGATCTGTTCAGCGCCACCGAGAAGCAATGGGTGGGTGCCTACCTCGACACCGCTCCGGTCACCGAGGGCGTCGTCGAGTTGCTCTACACCACGGACCCATCGGTCATGGTCGATGCGACCTCTACGCGCTGGGTTAGCCTCATCGAGGTCCGATCCTCGCTGCCAACGGAGGAGATCGAGATTCGATCGAGCCAAGGTCGTTACGTGGTGGGTCAATTGAAGCTCACCGCAGGGTCAGCGAACACGGTGAGCCCAACGCCTAGAGGCGTTACCTTCCACGCCTATCCGGGCAACGTTGAACAACTCATCCGGCTCCCGCTCAACGTCTCCGACCGCATCGAGATGCCGAACAAACGGGCCATCATCGCCAAGAGCCTGGGCATCGCCACCTACAACCGGATCAAGGGTAAGGAAGGCCACTATGTCGAACTGTCTCTGCTATCCCCCACGTCGGTTACCTATCGCGGCACCATTGAGAAGGTGGAGTTCCCGATCACGGAGATCTCGGAGAAGGGCGCTCCGACGGTAATTTGTTGGGTCTCGTTCCGGGGCAGGCCTGCTCCGATCGGCGGCACCTCTAGGTCAAGAGGCGCTTTCGGCGGCGGAACATTCGGTATCATCATCTTTGGAGGTTCAACGTGACCGTTCTAGTGTCCAATACAGCAAATTATTTCGAGACCACCCTTACGTCATCGGTCGGACCGACTGACCTGGTCTATCCCGTTAATACCACCGCCAACGGTCCCACCTCACCGGCATATTTAGAGTTCAACCCCGATGATCCCACCAAGCGGGAGATCATCTTGTGCGACTCGACCTTCGACGCCACCAACTTTCGGTCTTCGGCTATCGGCAAACGGTACCTGTCGGGTTCAGCGGCAGCCTCGGGCCTCACCCATGCCATTGGCACGGTGGTGCGCTGCGGTCCGGTGAGTCAACACATGGTCGACCTGCATGACAGGGTCACCGATCTTGACACCAGGTCCGTGCTCAAGTCGGGGTTCGTGGCCAAGGGTGACCTTATGACCGCAACAGCGGCGGGCATAACAGCACGCTTCCCCGTCGGGGCGAACGAAACGGTTCTTGAAGCTGACTCCACCACCTCGCTGGGTTGGAAGTCGGGCACGGCGAAGATCAGCAAGGACCTTCTCACCACCAAGGGCGACCTCATCGCCGCTACCGGTTCAGCGGTGCCAGCCAGACTGGCGGCGGGCACGGACAACCACGTATTACGAGCGAAGGCAGCCGCCGCGGCAGGAGTCGAGTACGCCCTCGTCGATGCCAACAGCCTCGCATCGACGCTGTCCAAGGGCGTGATCGTGGCCGACACGACGGCCCGTGATGCACTAACTCCATATACCGGACTCGCTGTTGTTGTCAAGGATAATACGCTGAGTGAGGGTATCCAGATTTACAACTCGGCGAATCAGTGGCGACGGCCATGGAACTTACCATGGGGCCAAGTGGCTACTGCCTCGACCGATCTCGATGTTACTTCTTCGGGCTCATTCGCCGACTTCGTGTCCGCCACGGTGGACATCATCGCCGGTCGGCGTTACCGCTACACCTTGATGACTGGGGTCTATTCCTCGGTAGCGAACGACATTGTGCGTGTGAGGGTTTCTACCGGGGCCAACGTTGATGTGTGTGTGCCGGACGTTTATGATTTTGACTGCCAAACTCTGCTAACACCAATCACCTTTATTTGCACCGAGACGGCGGCCACGACGGCACTCGCTACCACGCGCAAGGTCCGGCTGCTGAGGGCCCAGGGTACGGGCAGTGTAGGGTTGCGGGCAGACCCTGCCACGCGCGTCGCCGTATTGCATATAGATGATGTTGGACCAGGAGGTCCTCCAGCTTGAGTATTAAGTGCTTTACCTATCTGATCGTCACTTCCAACGCCGACCAGTACTTCCAGGGTCGCTACGTGAGTGTAAACTAAGGCCATGACACCTCGCTGGACGATCGAGCAAGGCCCTCCACCTGTCATCGAGCACGACTGCACGAACGACGACGAGGATGGTGACGCGTGAGGACTCCCGACACCTTCGGCTGGGGGCCAGCATGCAAAGGGCCTGTCGTCACGCTGAGCAGACCTGACGGACTGCGCATCGGTCTGCACCCAGCCATCGCTCCACTGGTGGCCATGCTCATCGATCTCACTGAGCTGCGAGGCTACGACGTGCGGCCAGGTGATTCGTGGGGCTACAAGTGTCGCGACGTGGCAGGGACGGGCAAGCGATCGACCCACGCATGGGGACTCGCCATCGACATCAATGCTACGACCAATGGCCGCGGCGGCCATGGTGATATCCCGATCGACATCATCGAGATGTGGGAAGACCATGGCTTCACAGCGGGTGATCGTTGGAGCTATAGCGATCCGATGCACTTCGAGGTCGGTGTTACCCCTGATGACATTGGTGCGATTACCCGTCGCCTGAGGGACTTCCTCGGGGCCAATTACCCAGTTCACACAGCTCCCCCGACACCCACAAGAAAGAAGGTTGACATGTTTATGTTGCACGACACGCGCGATGACACAGTGTGGCTGTACGGTAACGGTGCTCCCCAGAGCCTTGGCGGCAAGCCGGTGCCCTACGAGCGATTGCTCGCCCTTGGCATCCCCGTGTCCGATGATGACGGCTGGCTCGTCGACTTCCTACTTCAATGACCCTCACCCAGTTCGGCGTCGCCCTTGCCACCTTTGCTGCTCTTGGCGCGGCCATAGCGGCAGGGCCACCGATCTGGGGCTTCATCCGCAATGTGGCTCGGCTTCCGTATATGACAGAGAGCATCTGGCGGGAGTTCGGTCGAAGTGGGGATGGCACCTCGACCACTAGGGACCTCCTCCAACATATTGCTCGTAAGGTGGAAGTAGCGGAGGTAATGGCACAGCAGGGTTTGACTATGTCCGAACGTAATGTTGAAACGGTTGCAGCACACACTCAGTCGGACGCCGCAGCGTTTTTGTTGATCGCACAGACGTCCCAGCAGATTGTAAACCGGCTTAGTTCTCTGGAACGAGAAGTAATCTATTCGAGGAAGCAAGAGGGGGATCACGCAGACGCCGCCAAGGCGGATAGAAACGGGAGTATGTGATGGAGAATACTCCGATTCCTGATCCAACTATTCTCACTACTCAGCAGCTTGAGAAAGGTTTATCTGCTGAACGTGATTATGTGGACGGAAAGATTGCCATTCTAAAAGAACACCTGCGTGGAATAGATGAAGCCACTAGAGTTTTAAGCGAGTCGCTGAATCGTACGCCAACTCAGATTGAACAATCATTTTCGAGGCTCGAAGCGCTGATAAGCGAACGGTTCAAGTCAGTTGCTGTTCAATTTGCAGAGCGTGAGATTCGTTCCGAACGTGAGAGTAGGGATAACAAGGTGGCTGTAGAGGCAGCCTTCGCAGCGCAAAAGGAAGCATCGGCCGAACAGAATAAATCAAGCACGCTGGCCATTGGCAAGAGCGAAAGGGCCACCTCCGAGACGCTAGCCAAACAAGCTGACCTCTTTAAATCCACGACGGATGCCTTGTTATTACAAATCACTGATCTCAAAGAGCGAGTGGCCCGGGGTGAATCAGTAAAGATTGGTAGCACTGAAACAAAAGGTTCGGTGTACGCCATGGTTGGTTTAGGAATATCAATCCTGTTCTTGATTATTGGAATCGTTAGTTTTCTAAGTTCTATTCAAGCTAGGTAGTGAAAGGAAGAATATGAACAAACTAACGGCTGACTTCGGTCGATGGGCAGCGGACGCCGGACAGCGAGCGCTGAAGGCAGCTATCACCACGTTCGCCAGCGTGACCCTCGGCGGTGCCCTGTTCAGCGTCAATGGGGCGCTCGACGTGGGTCTGGTGCAGCGGGCAGGCATCGCTGCGTTGGCCTCCGCGGTGAGCGTTTTGCTCAGCCTTATGGCTAAGTGGAGCGGCGATCCAGGCACAGCATCCTTCACGACACCCAAGGAGGTGGCACCGTGACCCCGATCGCACCAATCACGCTGATTATCATCATCCTGATCCTGGTACTGCTCTTCCGATGACCTGACCAGAGAGGGGGGCTCGATGGCGACATGGTGGGAAGACCTGTTGGACGGCGCACTTTGTCCGATCCTTCACGACAGCCGCGACGCTGCCCTCGCCTGCGCCACCGAACTCGTCGAAACAGCAGAAAGCAACGAGACTGTCTGGGTTCGCCACGTCATCCGGGTGCGCTTCGTCGACATCGACGATGGCCTGGTCCATCGAGCGGCAATCTGACGAATATTAACGGGCAATTACCCCGGATGCCCCGTGAGCGCCTTAGACTGGCACACAAAGGCCAATCAGGCAAATAGCGTCATTTCGGCGGGACTGAGGCAGTGGGGGCTCATCCAAAGACACTCAGTGTGGCGGTTTGCCAGCGACGCCGGACCGCTTCGCTCGAATGGACCGCACTGTTGCGTGGAGGGGGACAGCGGCGGCGAGGTCTTCGAGCAACGAATCGAACTCGCCCTTGTGTGCTTCTGTCAACAGTGCGATAGCTCTCAGCTCTAGGTCAATTTGTTGATCTGGCCGTACTAATCTGCTGGGACCCAAGTCTGGTTGGCACTCACGGGCAAGCACTGCCGACGGGCTCGACGCCCAGGTCGAGTGACGTTTAGTGGTCTGCCAACACGTCATGCACGTACTGAGTGCCGCTCGCTGTTGGCCCTGCTTCGTCACTTTAGCTAGAAGATCGTCTCGACTGATGATGAGATAGCCGCCGACAGACAGACCGCATTCGGTCAATGACTTTTCATCACGCCACGGCGGACAGTCCCGCACGACGTGTTCCAGACCGATCGGACCACGTTCGGCACTCATCACAACCCCTTAATCTCGGCGGCCAGTGCGGCGTATCCCGCCAGGTCTACCAGCGAATCACGATCCTGGGCCGTGCGGAAGCGACAGATCTTGAGGATTGCCATCGCCGCTGCAACTTGAGCGGCTGTAACTGGCCGGTCGAAGACCGCCGCTGACCACGCTTGTGCGATCCGCTCGAATGATTCGGTGGCGTCACCGTAGTCGTCCCTGCGATCGCCGTCGATTATGTCGGCTGCTTCTTCCAAGATGGTTCGGCTGCTCATTGTTTCTTCGTCGTCACTCATTATGATTTCATTTCGGTTTTGGTCGACCTTCTTAAAACGCCTTATGTCCCACAAGGCATGACTCCAGCCAGCGGGGGTACTACGATTCAAAACTGGCGTTACATCGACGGTGGGGGATGTTCCCACTAGCTGGACACGAGCTACCTTGACTTTCTCGCCTAAGACCAGTGCCCACTTGTCTCCAGATACCTGATGTCCCTCGATCACCTCAAGGATGTCCCCGACTTTGAAGTCTTCTTCTGTCATTGTTTCCTCACTCCTCTGATCTGGTTCGGTGACCTTCTTGAAATGTTGTTTGTTCCATTGGACACCATTCCAGCCAGGACCTCTATGACCATCTAGACCAGCCGTTATCTCGATAAAGGCCGGTCTAGGGGTATGAGTTACCTTGACTCTCTCGCCTGGGATTAGTAGCCAATCACCATTAGCCTCCTGATGCCCCTCGGTTACCTCAAGGGTGTCCCCGACTTTGAAGTCTTCATTCTCGTTCATTCTTTCGCTGCCCTCATTCTCGCTCATCACCCGCACGTCGGCCATGGTGAGTTGCCCCGAGCTGCCTGAAGGTTGGCCGCTGCCTGGTCTTGAATCTCGGGTGGCGCTTCATTGGGTGGGACGCCTGCCCAGCCTTCGGGTGCTGCTCCATCAAATGTGGGTTGGTCAAATTGATACCCACCTAGGAACTTGCGAGTCTTCGACACTGCTCCGTAATCACCCTTGCTCTCGCACATCTTGATCTGCTCAAGTGAGCGCAACCCCTGCCCGCGCCTCTTGACATAAGAGTTATTATCGGCGGTTTGCGCCAGCCATGCCATCCCGTCTTTTTGGAGCACTGCGAACTCAATAAAGGTTGGTGGCGGACTCACCTCCACGAGTGCAAACGGCGGCCATGGACCGACGTAGGCGACATCGCTCACCCTTGTGATTGGTGGACTCGACTGTTCGGTGGCAAGTGGGATGGGGATTACGAGTGTGAGACACATTGCTAGCTTCGTCATGTTGGTGTTCCTCCTTGTAGTTGAATATGCCGTTGCCCGGAGAACTGTGCAGCATCCTCGGATACCATACGTGCCCCACTTTCACCGCAAACACAGATCCATCGACACATGTCGTCACGTGTAGAGCGTGCGATCCAGATTTCATGCTTGACTGTCATGCTGTTCCCTCCAGTTGTTGGAATGCCAGCCAGCAGCGAACTGTGCCGCTAATTCGGATCGAATACGCTGCCCACCTTCTCCGCAGGTACAACGCCAGAACCACGTGTTGTTGCATGCATCGATTCCGATTCCGATTTCATGCTCCAGGCGTCTGAGGGCAGGCTTCACATCGACGGACGTTTCACGTCCGCACTTGTCGCAGTGCCACAGTGGTGGCAAAGGCATCAGTCCGCTACCCGGCGAATGATGGCGGCTTGCTCGCGGCTTGCCCGAAGGGCATATTTCCCAGGGGCGAGGCCAATGCCACCATGCTCTTCGTGCAACAGGTGAGCCTCAGTTGTGACGTCCACGATCCCGATCGCCAGGTCCGTGATGTCGGTCACATCGGTACTCCATTGGGCAGCGCTCTTGGCGGCGACGAGCACGTGATCGTGCATCCCAGCCAAGACGGTGACGCCTTGGCTTTTGATCTCAGCCCAGGAACCCTCGGGAGCGAATGCGATGCCACATCGCTGCCACATCGCTTCGGGGATGACGGTGATGTCGCCTTGGGCAACGAGGCCATCGTGAGTCGGGATCGCTGCATCTAAGTCGAGATAATCGAGCACTTGGCGGCCGGTCATCTCGGTGAGGTCAGTGAGTGTTGTCATTGGGTCCTTCTTTCTTGGGTTGGGTTGGGTTGGGTTTAGGTACAGTTTAGGTACGCCGTTGGAGAGTGGCGTAAATGTCAGGGGTCATGCCTGCCCTCCATGCAGCGCCTGCGAGAGCGGTCGTGGTCGAGACCGGCACAGTCTCAGCGTAGGTCCGCCGTGTGCCGTCACGCTCCACTGAGCCGTTGGTCATCACGAGCAGGCGCACAGGTCCGCCGTAAAGTGTGGCGTCGGGCACGTCGTAGAGCTTGAGCACCTGGCCAGGGTTGCCGGGGTCGGCGCAGGTCGAGACGGGACCTTCACCAAGCGAGGCGAGGTAGGCGTCCCAGCCGTAGGACTCGATGGCACATCTGCGGATTTCTACGTTCTCTTCGGCTGCGATCTGACCAAGCGTGGGGTCCATCACCACCCACTCTGGGACACGTGTGCCGTGCCACGCGTGAAAGCCCCAACCGTCGCTGTAAGCCATCGCCATGCCCGTCTCGGAGTGCATGCGTCCCGCTCCATCGAGTCCAAGCTCAACTGGCCGCTCGGTGCAGATGCAGATGCCCGCATAGGGCCACATCCATCCGGTGTCGGAGGCGGCGAGCCAGCCTTTGAGCCCGGCATCAAGTGCCGGTGGATAGACCACGCCGAGATGACCGGCAAAAGCCAACCATCCAGCCCAATAGAGCAGATGTTGACCTTCCCAGCGGTCCCGGAGCTGGTGCCCGAGCTGGTCCCGGAGCTGGCCCCGGAGCTGGTCCCGGAGCTGGTGCCCGAGCTGGTCGGCGAGCTGGTCCCAGAGCTGGTGCCGGAGCTGGTCCCCGAGCTGGTCCCGGAGCTGGTCGGCGAGCTGGTCCCAGAGCTGGTGCCCGAGCTGGTCGGCGAGCTGGCCCCCGAGCTGGTCGGCGAGCTGGTGCCAGAGCTGGTGCCAGAGCTGGTCCCCGAGCTGGCCCCCGAGCTGGTCCCGGAGCTGGTCCCAGAGCTGGTCGGCGAGCTGGTCCCAGAGCTGGTCCCCGAGCTGGTGCCCGAGCTGGTCCCCTCCTGACAAGAGGCCTGCTACCAAGAGGCCTGCCATCGGAGAATCGAGCCAGATGAATTGGGGAGGCGGGGCACCAATTGAGGCGTACATGTCGATCACTCCTTTTTCGACGATCGGTCGATCACACGGACCCGTCGCTCGCCCACGTGCCAAGCACTCATCTCGCCATTCGGCGAGGTCAGCCAGCTCGGCGGACGTCATCAATGTTTTTCTCATCTCGTCTCCCTCATCGCCCGCACCTCGGCCATGCGCACAACGTCGCTTACCCCGCCGAGAGTGGTTCCCATCAGAAACCGCCGGTCAGTTGGATCAACAGCACCTCGACGATGGCTGAGCCTACGGTGGCTACGATGACACGACTAAATCGCAGGGGCACCTCGTCAATCATCCAGATGGACCAGACGAACCAGTTCACGACAGTCAGGATCAGCATTTCGTGTCCCTTGGTCGGTGATCGGCACACCAAGTAAATTGAGTGTGATGTGCGCAGCCAGACGCAGCGCATGGGTGCAAAGTCTTCATGGTGCCACCTTCTCGCTCAAGGTTGATGCGATGGAACACAACGCATCGATAAACTCAGAGGTTGGCACGATGGCACCGGGGGTTACCACTGCGCCGTAACCGATCCATGCGCCATCGCCGATCTCTGCATCATCGCCGATCTCTGCATCATCGCCTATCACCGCTCCATGGCCGATCCAAGCGTCATAACCGATCATTGCGCCATCGCCGATCACTGCGCCATCGCCGATTACTACGCCCTCGTCGATCATCGCTCCATCGCCTATCACCGCTCCATGGCCGATCCAAGCGCCATCGCCGATCCTTACGCTCTCGCCGATTACTACGCCATAACCAATCAATGCGTCCTCGCCAATCACTGCGGTTTTGTCAATTGTCAAATCGCTCCTAGTCACATCATCACCCGCCAGACAATTACGCCGATGAGCGCCCAGCAGGCCAGGCCAACGCCAAGCCCCACGAGGATGCCTCCCAGTGGCGTTAAGAGTCGCCCATTAAAGCGCTGCGGAGAGAGCTGCGGATAGGTAATTCTGGGGCCACGATGCGCCTTGGCCATCCCGTATCGTGGCGGCGGGGTAAAGCGGACATAGGTACGTGATGGTTCACGATGCTCGTTGTTCATTTTGCGCTCCTTATTGGTTGGTTAAAACGGCTCTTCTGAATAGGTTTTGGCCGGAGCCTTCTTGGATGGTTGAGCGGTGCTTGATTCTGAACGCTCGGCACGGATCACCGTTGCGGTGGCCCAACGCAGGGAAGGGCCGATGTCGTCGGCAACGATCTTGACTGCGGATCGTTTCTCACCATCGGGGGTTTCCCAACTCTGTTGCTCGATGCGCCCAGTCACGATGACTCGGGCACCTTTGGTGAGTGACTCCGCCACGTTCTCAGCGAGCGTGTTCCAGGTGGTGACCTCGAAGAACGATGTCTCCTCGGTCCACTCGTCGCTGCGGTCCTTCCATTTGCGTGAGACGGCAATCGCCAAGTTGGCAACGGCGGCTCCCGATGGGGTGTAACGCAGCTCAGGGTCTCGTGTTAGATTCCCCATCACGGTAATAGTGTTGTCAGCCATGCTTAGTTTCTCCTTGTTGTTGTTGGATCATGTCAGTACCTTCCAGCCGTAGCAGCGGCCACCGCCCTCGCCACCGCCATAGCCACGGCTTTCGCCATAGCCACGGCCATCGCCCTCGCCGTTGCGGCCACCGCCATAGCCATAGCCACGGCCATCGCCCTCGCCATAGCCATAGCCATAGCCGGTGTCGTCGCCCCATCCATGGCCAGAGCTTTCGCCATCTCCATGGCCGCTTCCCCTGCCATCACCGTAACCACTAGAACTGAGGAAGCTGTAGCTTTCACCCTCCCCCGTGCGCTCGACTGTTGGTGGGCTGTCGTGGATAATCACGCGACCACCTTCCAGCCGTCGCCGTAGCCCTCGCCGCGGCCCTCGCCCGTCCCATCGCCGTAGCCATCGCCCCTGCCCGAAGCGACACCCCACCCGGTGCCGACACCGTCACCATCGCCTGCGGTGTCGTAGCCGGAGGTTGGGGTCCTGGGTCGGATCATTACGAGCACTCTTCCCACGGTGGGACGGCAGAGAGGGACTCGACTGCTGCTGGTGAGCAGGGAATGACCTCGACCACGTCCCAAATCAGGATCTTGCCTGCGGCCACGAACTTGCACTCCTTAGGCTTACCCACGCCATGCGCTGCGAGTTCAGCAGTGTTAGCGCTGCCCGCCCAACGCCAGATGTGACGCACGTCGGTCAGTACAACCTCGTTGGCGGCGGGATCAAGCGATTCGATAACGCCGAAGAAGACGCCGGATCGGTCGCCCCTGATGATGGCATGAGTGCCGATCAGTGGATGGGTGATTTCCTGTGTGTCTGTCATTTCCTTCTCCTTATTTGTTGTTTGTTTGTTTGAATCTTGAAGAACGCTCCAACCGTCACTGGCGTCGCCACGCATGTAGCGCGTGCCATAGTCATAGCCATAGAAGGTGTGGCCGTAGCCCCAGTCGCCGCCGTAGCCGTGGCCCGCTGCGTCACCGTAGCCGTTTCCCCGACCCCCGCCGTTTCCCCGACCCGCTGCATGGGCGTTGATGGTCAACCAGCCGATGCCCCCGCCCCAACCCCCCGCCGGTATGTTTGCCGGGACCGAGGTCCCTCCCAGTCCATGCGACAATTGGCGGAACCTCGTGGATAATCATTCGATCACCTCCTCGGGTTCATCTGTGGCCTTGGACTGGGGGACGACCGTGACGCTGAGGACGGCGGGGTCCAGTGACAGACCGCTCACGATCTCGCCGCTTGTGGGGTCGATCAGCAACGATTGGCCCCCGCCCACGCCCTGCCTGATCACGACATGGGCCGCCAACTCGCTGACCAGGAGGGACTCGGTGATCTTGATGGCGTCGGGCGCTCCGGTGCGTGCCCATTCGATCGCCGCTTGCTTGTCATCGACGACGATCTTCTCCTTGGAAATTTTCGTGCGCACCTCGCCAGAGGGCAGGACCAACGTCTTCTTGTCTTCGTTGATAGCGCGACGATTACGTGCGAATCGGGAGAGGTGCTCGGTGAAGAACTCGACCGTTTGGTTCGGGCGCTTCGCCACCTTGGCCCTCCACTCGTCGATCTCCTCACGCCATTGTTGCTCGGCGGCGTCGATCTCGGCTAGTTCCTGGGTTGCCTTGGCTACCCGTCGCATGGCCCATTCCGCCGATCCCAGGTCCTCTACGTGCCAGGACTCGGCCACTTCTTCTTCGTCTGGATCAATCTCTTCGTGCATCATGAGTGCTCCTTTAGGACGAACTGACTGAATGGTGACGGTCGGCCTGCTGTGAGGTTCTCAAGCTCAAGGTCGATAATGTCTCGTTGTTCTTGGGTGAGGTCTTTGGTGGACGTAATTGTCCCTTGTGACACCATAGAGACCATCTCCCCACGGCGATCCCCGTCGAGGTGCAGTACAGCAAGACGAGCGAAAAACTTGGCCCGCCATGAGTCGTAGTCCATCGGCGTGGCGGGCGCGCTTGGTGAAGGTCTGCCCCACTCGCTGGCATCCATCGCCCAGCATTGCTGATCAATGTAGTGATGCACCCTTGTCACGTCGTCGTGGCTGAGGCTGTTGAGCGGCATAAGGTTGCTGTCTTTCCACCAGGTGAGAAGCTGATCACCATGTTCATCGGACTTGACGATCTCGATGCGTGCCTTGAGTTGCTCTAGCTCCTTAGTAGATGCCACCGGTGGCGGTGCTTGGCGTTGTGGCGGATCGGCTGCAACACTCACAGCGTCACCCTCGTCCTCGCCATCGGAGACGCACAGGAGCTGTAGGAGAAGATATTTGTAGGCTTGAGTTAGAGCTTTATTCGAGCCCTTATCGCTGTTGTCGCGACCGATGCCGATGATCGGCCCGGCGGTAATCATGTCGCCAGCGGGGCCGTAGATGTCATAGCTCACGGACAGAAGGGTATCTGTCCACGGTTTATTGGCTACCGTGATGTCCTTTACCTCGATTCGCTCGACGCGCGGTACCGTGACGATACCGTGGCGGGCAAACAGCGGTTGAAGGGTCCGCGTCATTTCCTCAATGCCCCGGTAGGAATAGGGCACGTTGGCAGATTTTGTGTCCTTAGCAATGCCTGGCATCTCTTGCATACAAGCGCTTAGCGCCTGAGTTACGGTGGTCTGCTTCTGCTCGGTCATGGTTGGTTCTCCTGTTCGGGTTCTCTGTCGGGTTCCAAAAGCGCATCTCGGTATTCGCTCGCTGCATCGTCCTGAGTGTCCAGCCACCTTTCATACCAGCCGAGTGGTGCGATTGACTCGTCGCTGTATGGATTCCAAGTCATCGTGACGCCACCGGTACAAAATACTGCCAATAGTTAACGTCGTAAGCCACGACTCGAAGAACATCCTCATTTGGTATGTCCCTGAGTGACGTGTTTGCACGAGTGATTAGTTCAGTGGTGAGGGCGACGATCGTGGCGTGATCCAGCTCGACGACTCGTGCGGGCTCGTGGTCATCGTCGGACCACACACGTAGCCAACACGCCGACCACCGCTGATTCATCTCTGGGTCGATCTCGCCGATCTCAATGTGATCATCCGATCCACCTGCGTTGATGGTTGCAGACCACTGGAGGCCACTGGGAGTCCGTCGTTCGCAGAGTTTCTCCGCTAGGTGCCATGCGGCCTCGTCACTCAGGACGAGAGAGATACCGTCGATCTCAATGGTCGTCCCCTCGCCGGTCTTGGTCACGTTCGCGGCAATTACGTCGTGCTCATTGATGGAAATTCGTTGCTCAATCATTGTGCCTCCTCAGGCGTTGTACTGGTCGGTTTTCACGTTAGCGGATTATCGGGTCTATGTCAATAGATTTCAGGTCGATTTCTTTTTCAGGTAGTATCCTCGTTGTCTGGCCTTGTGTGCCTCAAAGCACAAAGCACACGCCGGTTGATTGGCCCATAGGTGACGGCGATAGCCTGCCTCTGTACCATGCGGGCGAGTCACTGGGCGGCCCCTGCGTGGGCGAGGTGGATACAAGCGACAGATGCCAGCCAATCCTGCGAGCACGTCAGCGAGATCGTTGGGAGAGATGTTAGGTTTCACGCTGAGCCTCTCATGCTTTAACTCCCACCCTTGTGGTTTGGGTAGGCGGGTTGCCATGCACGATCGCTCCCCGGCGGGCCTGGCTCAAGCCATAGTTTCTTGGCGGAGCGGACTACCTGGGTCGATGTGCTGTAGGTGCGTAATCCCGTCGTGACGGCTAAATCGAAATACTCGATGAGGGTGAGGTCTGGGTTATTGGGCAATTGGTCACTCAATATACGGCGGTATTTGTTCCTCATCGTAGGCACCACTTCATGCACCATGGCGTCGATGACCGCCTGCCGTGTTGGGTTTGGCTCCTGCTGGTCACTCATCTTGCGCTCCTAATCAAGTGGTTGTTCAATCTTTGAATCAATTTGTCGGGCCATATCACCAACACTGCGGGCCGATGCAGGGCCGGAGAGTTCCAATTGGAAACGTCGATCCAGATGGAATCATGAGGTTCAACAACGAGCTTGGTCTTTGCCATCGGCCCTGCAGGCATGGACTTGATGATTCGAGCGCAGCGCTTGAGCGGGACACCGAAGGATCGCAGCTCGGCCACGATCGCCACCTTTACGGCATCGGCAAAGCTCCATTCCAACGCTTTCCCCGAACCACGAGGTTTAGGCCCGACGATGCCGAGCTTGTTCCAGTGCCGTAATTGGCGCAACGTGACATCACAACAGGTCGCAATTTGCTCACTATTCATGCCCACTCCTCTCTTGCATCGCATCGGCTAGCACCCAGGTCAGATTTACCATTCCCAACAGCGCCATGTCTCGACGGGATAGGGCCATCCATGGCATGGCGTCAATTTCATCCTCCAGCCACGCCCGCACGTCGACGTTAGGGATTCCTGCGAGCCGCTTGGTGCCGCTCACGCTTGTTGAGATCATGTTGGCGTTAGCATCTGGATAGCAATGCTCACAGTCAAGATGACCATGAGGCAAACAGATCTGATCAGGGTTCATGATGTCTCCTTCGTTTGTGGTGGTCTCGATCGTGCTCGTGCTGGTCATGAGTTTTCATCGCCGCTGAGGTCGCCATAGGGACCTAGGCAACCATCAAGATAGGAACCTAGGCAACCGTCAAGTATGCAATCACGACAGTCGCTCTCGTTGTGTAAAACACAGATCCACTCCCAATAATTACTCATACTAATGCTGGTCATAAGTCCTCCTTTACCATCACCTTAGACATCTTCATCCAACGCTCATAAATCTACGCCCCTAACGACGATGACCTCGGTGTAATCCGAGGTTGGGTCCCAATCCCAAGCAACCAGCTCACCATTCTCGCGATAGATACCAGGAGACCTGTCGCTGCCCGTGTAGTACCTCTCTTCACATTCCTCGTCCCATTCATCTCCACTCTCCGCAATCCACTCCGGCAGCTCCGCCATCCACTCCGTTAGCTCCGCCACCAGCTTTATTTGGATTCTCGTAGCTTCCTTCGCTTGGGCCTTGAAAACCTCATGCCGCAAGAAAGCTACGAGGCGTGCGGGGTCTTTTAGTTTCTCGTCGTCAACACCTATCCCAAAAGCAATAGCATCTGGTGCCCACCATCCACAGCCATGCTGTCGAGAATATTCGCCCTGAATCCACAGCGTGCCATCCAAGAAATGTCCCTCGACTCGGTGAGGGACGAACTCCACCGACTGGCCGCAGCTGCCACACTCGTCGCTTGTCATCGCAGAAAAATAAAGACCCTCGGGTCCAAGGTGAAGGGCATCGGCATTTTGCGGCCAAATGATGCTGACCCCTTCGCCTTCTTCAAGCAATTCTTTCACCTCTTCATCAATTTCCTGAATGGTCATGGTCATTGCGTTGTCTCCCTCGTTCATCGTGCTGGTCATGTCGCTGGCGTCTCATTGCCGGACACCTGAGCATTGCCGAACACCCTCGCATTGCCGGACACCTGAGCATTAGGTCCGATATAGGCGGTCGTGGCGACTGATGCCGTGTCTGCCACCCATCCGCCACCATTGGCGTGCCGATGTGCAGAAACTGGCCCTTTGATAGTGTCAGGTTGTTCAGTCTCGTTCATGTTGTCTCCTTCTTGTTATTGGCTCGGGCTGGTCACTCGAACCGATGACATCATCATAAACATATGTGGTCGAGAATGCAAGCTATTTGTCAAGATTTCTTCAAATAAGCCTCTGACCAGCACAAACGTGATGACTCACTAGCTACTAGGTGAGGCTAGTGGCCCTCATTGCTACGTGTGCCACAAGTCACAATAGCTTAGGGTGGCGATATATATGCTTACGGTGAGGGGTGGCCTATCTGTTAGATGAGGTTGGGGGAGGGTAGCTGGTGAGTGTGCTTTGATCTGCAGTTCCCCACTGTACAATGTCCACAAACAACCTCAATCTCATGCAATCGAGTGATATTTCATGTCATCTGATCAACCTACCGATGTGAATCTGACCCCCTGGGATGTATTGGGATGAAAGTGCGTCGTAATTCGTAGGTAAGTCCATCAGATCAGAAATTTTCACCAGAAATCTATAAACATTTGCGCTCACGCACGCGCGCGTCTGGTAGTTACCGCGCGACGAGTTTTCTAATGCAACCAACTACCGACGTTCCGCACAGTCCTTTGGCGCAGGCGTCGTCTTGCGACGCTGAGCACCACGAACGTAGTGAGTGTGTGTTTCTTGGGCAACGACAAATTGACTAAGTGAATAAGTGGTTTCAAGAAAGGACAAAAGAGTGGTGCTTCGCACAACTGATTAAACTGCGCTTTGCTTGTCAACTACTAGGAATCTTGCTTCTTGTCTTTGACTCGAAGCTTCACGGAGCGCTATCGCTTGTCGCTCTTTCAGCCTAGCGGCTGTGCGCCATCCGGCCCCTGCCAGCCTAGTACACCGATTAGGGCAATTGCAAATCGTTATTTTTATAGGCTCTGAGCAGGGGTTATACATGAAATGCTATGAGGTGGTTACTCGTCGGTAACAAGGATTTCGAGGCAAGTGAGTGATGGTTTTGTAAGGGGGATTCGGGTGAAATACAGGGATCGGCTGGGGAAATGAGAATCATTCTCAACAAAGAACGCCTGCTCAGCGCTGGTGAGAGCGATTTGAGGCATTAAGGATTGTTTGTAGAGATCGTTCAATTTCAAGGACTTCGATTCTCATAGCTTTCTGTTCGGCCTTGATTCGTCTTTTGAAACTTTTGAAACGTCGCCGTCCGCAAGTGGGACAGTGTGTTTTGTCCAACCGGACGCTTCCGAGACTCCGAAGCTCTGTAGCCAATGCCTGGGTCATTATTGTCAAGTGCGTCGGGTTCACACAATATCGGACACGACAAACCTGCACTACTTCTAAGTCTGGTTCGACCGGTCCAAAGGAAATCTCATACACGACACGAGCCACGGGTTTCGTTATTCCATCGAGAACCAATTGGCCATAGCCATTAGATTTCGGACCAGTCCAGAGCCAACATCCCGTAGAATCAAAAACAAGTCTCGAAACTATCACTGAAGGAATGTCGTTGATCATTTGTTGGTCATCTCCTTAGCTCGTTTCTGAGCGCAGCTAACTCGGCGTCGGTCTTTCCCGCTGCTGCGTAGCCTGGTCGGCCTGCGGGAAATGACTTAACAGGATTGTTCTGACGGTCCTTCTTGAAGGAGACCTTGCGGTAGCCACCCTGGCGGCGATACGGAGAAGAGCGGTTCTGCAAACGCTTGGGTGGAGCAGCGTCGGTGCCGTAAGCCCTGATTCGAGCCTCTGCGATTGCTTCTTCTGCCGCCTTAACCGTATCCGCTGTGGTTCGCCACCGCTTGCGATTGGAACTCATGCTCGTAGCCGTTTCACGACGCTGAGCGACGCTGTGCCGGATCGATGTAACGGACCATCATGGTCACACATGTGTCCAAAACCTTAACCTCATCGGCGGACAAGGTCATCGTTGTGTGGGTGTGTGCACATTTGTGGATTTTATAGCCTATCTCCCCCCAAGCTGCTACAAGTGCTTTCTGCTCCGCCTCAGTCATCAGTTAAGCCTCCGTCCCCTGCGTGCGTTGCGTTGATTCATTCCACGGGCCATTACCTTGCGCTGGCCGGGTGTGGTTCCGCCCCAGACCCCACGTGTTTCCCGATGCTTGAGTGCGTAGGCAAGACATTGATCCTTTACGGAACACGATTTACAAACGGCGAGGGCGTTGACAGGTTTATTCATCCCTTTTTCAGAATAGAACAAGCCAGGGTCGAGACCTCGACACGCCCCGTCGAGCATCCATGCGGTCTCCTGGTCGTCCTCAATAAAAATTGACATGCTGGTCTCCTTTGGGTGTAATTTGCTCTACACTGCACGATATCATATGCTGTTTGCCTATCACAAGAGGAATCCTGATGTATATCCTTGACTTCCCTGAAAGACCAACGACGTCAAACAAGTATCGAACGCTTCATTACCATGCCAGAGCTGATTACGACCGGCGATGGCGACAAGCGGGGTTTGTCATGGCGAAGGAAGCCAAAGTTCCACCGTGCGAAATGGTCGGCATAGATATTGAGGTCACCTGGAAGCGCCCGCCTGGCCCAGACATTGGGGCTTGTCACGCGACGGTCAAGGCGATCAAGGATGGGATTGTTGACGCAGGGGTTCTACCCGATGACCGGTCGCCGTACATTGTCTGGGAGTGCTACCACGATCCAGTGAAGGGCAAGGCTGACCTTTTGAGAATCATTCTCACCCCCACCACCAAAACCACCGAAAGGAATTAAAGTGGCAACACCATCTAGAAAGACAATCCCCATGGTCAAGGAGGTCTTCACCGTCACTGAGTTGTCCACGCTGCTCAACGTCGCACAGATGACCCTTGCCCGATGGCGTGCAACTGGTCGAGGACCTGCGTACTTTCGTCTCGATGCTATGAGCCAAAGCAGCCCCGTTCGGTATCACCGCAGCGATGTTGCCGCCTGGATTAACGAACAAAAGGCAATCACCGCCGCCGCATTCTCGGACAATCCGCCATCACCCGCTGCACAGCGTGCAATACGTGAAGGTAACGAGGGCATAGCCAAGATGAGAGCAGATGCCAAGGCCCGTCGAGAAGCCGCCGATGCCGAGAAGGAGAATCAGTGAGTGGGTGGAGTGAGTCAGTGACACCGAGGAGACATATAAATGTCACCGACTCCAACCCCACATTGCTCGGTTCGTCCGTGGACCAGCACGACGAACCGCTTGCTGAGCATAACAGATCCGCGGCCATCTTGAGTATTGAGGCGGCGTGGTCGGCTGCTATTGCCTGGTCCCTCGACGCAACCCAGAAAATTGACGACCTGGTTTATGAGGCGATCGCCCGTTGCGGGGGACGATCTCGTCTTACTGATGACGACGAGACCGAATGCTGGAACCGGTTCTCACGGATTTACGGTCGACTCAAAGAGCAGGCAACCTCAAAACATGTGAAAGAGGTTGCAGGTGACAGGTTTTCTGATCACCCCAATATTGCAGACGAAGACGGCTACAGGCGAACCACAAATGATTTTACGCCCGCTCGGCCAACGGCACCTTCGAATGGCTTCGCAGCATTACGAGCTATCCTGCATCCAGATTGCGATACGCTTCGATAGTGGGTTCTGAACTATTCCGCAATCTTGAAGAGGCTTACGCCCCAAGGCCATGCGCTCAAGAAGGGTGCCCAAACATGCTGGGTCCCAATGTCAACTTGAATCGCAGGTATTGCGCGACATGTCGAACAGGGACAGCCGCAGCGAAGCGAGTGCGGGAGAAGGCCAAGACCAACGCCCCACCCAAGTTAGACAAGGTGTGCCACACGGACGGGTGTTCCAACATGGTCACCGCCCGTAACGCCAAGTTTTGCTCAAAGGCTTGTCGTACCAGCCATGGCAACCGCCTTACCAATTATGACGATCGACTAGCTGAGGTCGAGGCGTTGTTCGCCGACGCGTCGGAAGCCGTCCGCAAGAAGGCGATCGAGCTTGAGCGCAGGGACCGGTTCGGCAAGTTTGCCAATCGAACGCCCGACCCAAAAGCGTTACCTGATAATGCGGAGCCCGAAGCACTACGAGTGCGTCGTGGACCTCTGTATGACAAGTTCAAGGATGCCGGATACCTCGAACGGATCGAGGCGGGCGTCATCACTCCCGCCGATGCGGCGAAGATGTTCGATACCAGCCAAGCCAACGTCAACGGGTGGATGGCCGCCTATGCCATAGATGAGGCAAATCGCGTTAATAACATTACGTGGTCGCCCCCGCCCCATGCGCTCAAGGCGCTGGATGACTTCGCTTTGTTCAGGCGCACCTACTTCTTCGACGAGTGGGGAAAGCCATACGTCACAACCGATTACCACCTGCGCTGGATCGAGGCGATCCTGCACGCCATGAAGATCGGGGGACGGCTTCAGATATTGTCGCCTCCACGCCATGGCAAGTCGGACCTGTTGATTCACTTCTGCATCTGGCTCATGATCAAGAGACCCAATATCCGTATCCTGTGGGTTGGCCTCAATGGTGATATCGCAAGTCAGTCGACTGACGTGATTCGTGACTTGCTCGAATCCAACGAACGCCTCGTCGCCGACTTCATCGCACCTGGCAATAAGTTTAAGCCAGGGTCGGGCGAGAGCATGCCGTGGCGGGCGGCTAAGTTCACCGTCTCCACCCGCCCGACCTCACTCAAGAGTCCCACAATGCTCGCCATCGGCAAGAAGGGCAAGCTATTGAGCCGAGATGTCGATCTAGCGGTCATCGACGACATCCTTGACCACGATTCCACCCGGACCGCCGCCGAGCGAGCCGACGATCTCACCTGGTTTAACACTCAGCTCAGTTCACGTAAGGAGTCCCACACCGCACTCATAGCCATCGGCTCGCGCCAACACCATAACGATTTGTGGGGTGTTCTGGCTGAAAATCAATCATGGGCCTCGATCGTCGAACAGGCACATGACCGTGACTGCCCCCTTCCCCGCCATGAGATGATTCTCCCCGAGGGCCATGACGAGTGGGGAGAGACAACGTGTGAGATTTGTCTCGCCCATGTTGATTGCCTGCTGTGGCCAGAGAAGCGAACGATGGCATGGCTAGAGGACCAGCGGTTCGCCACCGACAACGAGGACCACTTCGAGATGGTCTACAACAACTACACTCAGCCTGCCTCGGCGCTTTACATAACTAAGCAAGACATCGAACGGGCTTACAATCGCGATCGTCATCTCGGTTCCATTCCTGATGGATCGGTGCTCATTGCCGGGCTCGATCCGGCATCGGTCAATGTGCAGGCATCGTTCTTGTGGGCCTATCATCCCGGTGAAGATCGTCGTTATATGGTTGACCTCGACGTTGACCGAGGCGGTGGCCTCTCCGGTGCTCGGCGCATCATCAAGGACTGGCATCACCGTTACGGCGTCAAAATGTGGATCATCGAGCGCAACGGGTTCCAGTCCGCCATCCTGGAGGACTCCGAACTTCTCGCTTACACGAACGCCCAGGGCATTTCCCTCAAGCCGCACTTCACGGATCGGTTTAACAAGTGGGACCCAAGTTTCGGGGTGACCAAGCAGTTCACGCTGTTTCGTACCTTTGCCCCAGTTCTGTCTTCATCGGGAGAACCCAGCGGCATTGAATCTCCCAAGATTGATATTCCCTACGGCGATAACGAATCTGTCGTCAAGGCGCACATGTACCGAGACCGCCTCCTGGCCTTCGAGACCGCCAAGAAAAGCACCGAAACTGATATCGTGATGGCAGCGTGGTTCCCTGAAACCGAGATCCGTAACTGGGACTTCGGTGGATCGGACGAGATAATCAACGATTACGACCAAACGGGCTACGGAATTGGGATGCTCGGTGACATTTATCAATCCAACCTGAGTTACGCAGAAGGGGCCTGAGGTGTATCACGGCGATCCCATCACTACTGACAAGATCAGTGAGGTTTGCGAACGAGTCGTCGAACTGCGGCAGCTCAATGTGGCGTCATGGCCCGAGAGGCTGCGCATTCGCCAGATCATGGACGGCGGCGAGGGAGCAGTCAAGGCCCTTGTTGGCGAACGGGTCAGGGACCCGTCCTACCGCCTGCCTATCGGTAACCTCATGCTCACGGCGATGACGCACCTGGCTCAAAAGCTCGGGCGTCCTCCTGACGTGAAGGTCTCCGCTCCAGTGGGGGCCGATTCTGAGCGGGCGTTGAAAGCCGCCGACAAGCGAGCACGGATCGTCTCTGCTTACGACGAGGTGTCTGGCCTCGGGCTCATGTTGCCCCAACTCGGCAGATGGGTGCCGGGCTACGGTTACGCTGCGGTGGTCATCGAGCAGAAGATCGTCGAGGGCGCACCCTGGCCCACGATCGAGTTGCGTGACCCGTATGAGACGTTCCTCGGTGACTGGGGGGTGACCGGCCAACCCCTCGATGCGGCCTTTATCCGCGTCATCTCCAAAAAGCGCCTTCTCAAGATGCCATCGCTAAGCGATACGGCACGGCGAGCGATCATGGACGGCTATAAGGCGACATCGCTAAGCATGGGATCGCCTGGGGCGATGGGAGCCATGGCTCTCGGCTCTGCTGGGTGGGAGAATCAGAACGGCCAAGGCGAAGAGGTCTACGAGTACATCAATGAAGAGGGCAAGTGGTGGGTGTGCCCGGCGCATCGCCTGTTGTTGTCGTTTGTCCCGAACCTGCTTGAGACCTCACCCATGCACGTATTTCGACGGACCACGTTCTCCAAGCTCACCGGCCAGTACGACCACGTGGTCGGGCTCATGTCCACGATGGTGCATCAGCACATCCTCCAGGCGATAGCGCTCGAAGACTCGGTCAACGCCGAGACGGTCATCACCGGAGGTCAGAAGACCCCGTGGCGTCGTGGTCGCAACGCGGTGAACTACCTACCTGCAGGCGCACAGGTTCGCAAGATGAACGACCAGATGCCCCAGCAGAACTTCCAGCACCTCCAGAACCTCGAACGTCAATTGCGCATGGTCGCTGGCTACCCGGTGACCGACGACGGCCAGTCCCCAAGCTCGATCGCCACCGGCCGTGGCCTCCAGCAATTGGGCTCGTCCATGGAATTAGAGGTTCGAGAGTACCAGACCAACTTCTCGATCGGCCTCTCGCACCTCGATGCGTTGCGCCTCGAATGGGACGAGAAGCACTATGCCAATCGAACCAAGAAGATGGAAGGTGCGTACAAGGGGGCGGAGTTCGTCGAGCAGTACACGCCGATCAAGGACATCAACGGCCATCGGCGTACCCGGCGGGTCTATGGAGCCATGGCAGGGTGGGACGACGCAAACAAGATCATCGGCGGCCTGCAACTCATGCAGGCAGAGGTGATCGACACCGACACGATGCGCGAGAACATCGACGGTCTTGAGAACCACCAGATGATTAAGGAGCGCATCCAGGCACAAAAGGTTGAGGGCCTCTTGATGGAGGCTCTCCTGGCCCGAGCACAACAGGGCGACCCCATAGCTATGGAGGCGGCCATCGCCATGTTGCCCGCCTCGGAGTTAAGGACCACGATGGAGAACGTGTTCGCCCCGCCCGAAGAGCCGCCACCTACCGAAGCGCCGCCCACGAGCCCAGGTCCTCCTCCTGACGTGAACACAGTCCTATCCCGGCTTACCACTGCGAACGGCAAGGCTGGCGACATGGCCTCGGTTCAAACAGTGGGTAGGTTCTAATGCCTCGGGGTCGGCCAAAGGGACCGGGTAGCGGTCGAGGCGGTAACGACACCACGCCAGCCAAACCCGCTGCTGTCTCAGGACCGGGCGCACTCTCTCGCCGTACCGACGGCGGACCGTCTCAGCCCATCCGCCCGATTCCCGGCGGGACCTATGGGGATCGTCAAGCAAGCGTCGAACAACAACAAGCTGCGCCCATGGCTGCGTCAAACGGCCCCCCTCCTGGCCCACCTCCCGGAGCCATGGCATCGACTGGCGGTCCCGTGAGTGGCGATCCATTCGGGCCAACCGAGCGCCCCAATGAGTCACTTATGACCGGAGCGATTCCCCCTGCGATGCCCGATCCTGATGCGCCGGACCCTGATTTGGCAATCTTGGCATCGTCGCTTCCTTTGTTGGAGATACGTGCATCACAACCAGGCGCTAGCGAAGCGTTCAAGATATTGGTGAAACGTATTCGTTCTACGGTTCCGATCCAGCCCTCCGATTTTGAGGGACCCCCAATTGGGTAAGGGATGGGGAGATCGTATCGGCTCAGCATGGGACCGTACCTGGGAAGTTGGTGAGGCAGCGCTAAAGGTATTGGGTGCTGGAGACCCGAACGTTACCACTATTGGTGCATCACGTATCCAGACTTTTCCTAAAGCCAGTGCTATTCAAAATGATGCTGCGTCCGCTGCTTTTGCTCAAGAGGATCATGACGGTTGGCTCGACACTCTCCTTGATGCCTCTTCTCACGTAGGGGCAAAGAAGCTAGGTGAAGTGTTCGGTCCCGAAGGAGTAACAGGCACAGTTATCGGAGGTCTGCCTGAGGCGAGTGTGCGTCGACCTGTTGAAGCTATAGCCACGCCAACGGGCAAGTTCTTTGAAGGTGTTGGACGTGAGGTCGTTCGTGAACCACTGGCTACCGGACTGTTGAAGTTGGCCAACAGCGGCGGCGGCATGGATACCTTCGATGTCTCGAAGTGGAAACAAGCCTACAAGATGGCTCAAACCACTTCCGCTGGACAATCATTGAGCGTGGCGTTAGCGGGTGTTGATCCGTTTGACCAGGCACAGATGGAGGACTTCCGCCACACTGGTTTTTATCGAGTTTCTTCTGGTGCTGCTGATGCGCTGGTTCGCATGACAACTGATCCTGATGTCCTTTTGGGCAAAGCCTACAAAATCAACAAAGCGACTCGTGGGGCAGTGAATGCCGAGACAGTTGTTAATGACACAGCTCGTGCCGCCGACATAGCTGAAGACGTAGCGGCTACAACCAAGCGGCCCTTCGTGGTCGATCCTTTGGGCAATGCCGATTTGGCAGACGACGCGATGGTTGATGAGTTGATCAAGACGGCCACCAATCGCAAACTTGTCGATGAACGTTTGTTCGATCAACCAGGTCTTGACAAGATAATGGGCTCTAGGCGTTGGGCCAAGGTTGACGACGTGATGGCCAATATGAAGGGCACGGTTAATCAACGAGCTGCTCAGATTCAGGACCGTTTCTTCCACGGCGATCCTGACGGGTCGGTGTTTGCGTCGTTTCTAGCTGAAGCACCCGATGCACTGGCACGAGAGAAAGTTATGCGTGTGTTCTATGGTGACCTTCAAGAATTAGAAAATCTCAAAGCCACACGACCCATCCTTGGCCAACAGCTTGAGAACCATATGGCCGATTCCTTATTGGTGGATACCAGAACGTCGCTCTGGGAGCGTTCGCTCGACATTGAAACCCGGACACTTGATCCTGAGTATCGCTCATATCTTGATCAGGCTGCTGGGTTCACTGATGATGCCGCCGAGGGAGCTGCAGCGGCCGCTGATGACCTTGCCATCGCCGCTCGTGAAGCAATGAACGCTACAGCCGAAGAGATTGCTCGTAATGAGCAATTGATCAAGATGGCTGGCTCTGTTACTCATGCAGCGGAGGCCACCAAACTAGGAGCTGCTCGTCTCACGGCAAAGCGCTCAATGTATTATCAAGCAGGTCCAGGGCGTGCCGTTCAGGCGTTCTTCCATATGGTCCCAGACCGTCTCATTGACGTAACCGGTGCGGCTCCGCAGTCAGCCAACCATGTTCGGCGTTGGGCAGAAGAAGCCGGGTTTACTGTTGGTCAGGTTGACGAGTGGGTAGGGGCTTACGGGGGGGCCATCCGGCCTATCGACCGCATGACCATCCTTGAGGATATGCAAGATGCTGCGTTGAAACAGATTGGCAAGGATCGAAACCTCACCCCAGAGAAGGTGACCGAGGTCATCGACCGGGCAAAAGAGGGGCGACGGGCGACTCGTAATTTGTTGGAAACCCGAGCCTATGATTCTACTGGCCGAGCTGCTATCACGTTTCGTGGCGAAGATGGAACGATGGTCAAGCATCACCTTCCTTTGTCGGTCACTCAAACTGCCAATCTGATTCCGATGGGCAATATTGCCGAGACTCGAAAGCTCTTTACCCGGTATACGGAGCTGGTTGATAGCGTCCCTGGAGCCCAGGCAGCGTGGGACCTTAAGACCGACACCTTGGACATGATTATGAATGAGTGGAAACCGCTTGCCCTATTACGTGTTGGTTGGTCAGCGAAGTTCACCCTCGACGAGCACATGCGCTACGCGGCCAAGTACGGAGCTTTGGCCGAGGGTCTGGCGATGGCTAGAGGGTCTGCCAACATGATCGCCGCTCAATCAAAGACTCTGGGGCTTGATCAGCCAGTTCAACTTTTAAACCGTGCTGCATCTGCCGTGGATTCTAAAGAACTCCTTAATTATCAACAATTAATCCACAAATATGCACCCACTGTTACTCGTTCTAAGGTGGCTGCCGGTGCGGCGGTAGGTGCAAGCCTGGTCGTCGGCGGTCCTGTTGCCGCTGCTGGCGTCGGCCTTGGTGCAGGTGTTCTCATGGGCCTTGCTCGCCTTGAAGGCAAAGGGATTAAACAGTTCTCACCTAACGGGATAAAGGTGCTTGGCGCTTGGGGAACCCCAGGCGATCAAGAGAAACTCCTTCGAGCTGGCGTTTCGGCTGGCCAGATCACAAAGGCAACCTTTAAGAAGTCCGAGGAAGGTTACCTAACACGACTTCGTAGCCATCCAAACAAGTTCACATCTATTGCGCCTGGCCAAGAGAGTCACCTTGAACAATGGGCGCATGCGCTGAACAACGTCATAGGCCAAGACGTGTTGCTCAAGAAGATTGCTAAAGAAAACCTGTCTCCAGATGATGTGGTCAAGTGGTTAAACGCATCTGAGAACTTCGAGTACCTACGCCGCATCGGCCTTGACAAGTATCACGCTTCTGGCTCGGTGGAACAATGGGCGCAACACGCCGTCGAGAACGTCGACACCGCCGTCATGCGTGGTGCTGATGAAAGTGCGGAGCTTGTTGCTAAGGCCACTGCACGTTCTAAGGTTACCGAACAAGAACTAAGCGACCTTGTGGGCGACGTTTCAAAGAGGCCCTTCACCAATGGACCGTTGATCGAGGAACACATTGTTTCCAAGAACTCAGCTATTCAGGCATATCGTAAGATTACTGAGAAGGCGTTTGAGGTCCTCGGGCGCGATGTCACGGATAACCTCACCCGCAACCCGTTCTTTGAAGACTCGTATCGAGCGTTCATGGAGAGCGCTCTCAAGGACTTCAAGCCTGGCCAGTTTGACCAGGCGAGTATCACGGCGCTGGAAGAGCGTGGACGCCGTTACGCTCTCGGTGAATTGAACAAGTACATGTACGACTTATCTGAACGTTCACAGTTTGCGGAGATGGCACGCAATCTTGCTCCGTTCTATCCAGCATCGCAAGAAATCTTGACACGATGGATAGGTCTTGCAGTGGAGAACCCAACCTTTGCCCTTCGTGCTGCCAAGGTTTGGAACGCTCCGGATAAGGCCGATTTAGTGTACACAGACCCTACGACAGATGAGAAGTACCTGACCATGCGCCTTCCATCTTTTGCTGGGGATGCAATTGGTTGGATTCCGTGGCTTGAAGGGGCAACAGATTCTCAGGGCAATGTCATGTTGTCTAAGCAGGGTTTGGTGGGTCTTCCTAATGCGTTTCCCTCAGGTCCACTTGCAGCCATGGCACTCGGTTACTTCGTAGAGAAAGACCCTGAGATCGAGCTTAATGCGGCATATGACTTCTTCGTGCCTTTCGGTACACCTGATAAGAACCCGTTCAAAGCTCTTGCTCCTACTACTTTACGTAATGCGTTCAAGGCCGCTGGAAAAGACCTCGATCCGAGAGAACGAGCGGTGATGCACGCTCGAATCCTTGGAAAGAAGATGTATGAGATTAACTCCGGCGAGCGGGAGTTAGACACGAATGATCCAGCACAACGAGCGGAGTTCGTGCGTGAGATCGAGCGTGAAGTATCACAGATGTTTCACCTCAAGCTCATCACGTCGTTCTTGTCGCCTACTCAGATCGACTTCCAAACTCCCATGCAGCCGTACCTCGATTACTACCGCATGTTGCAGGCCAAGCAGCGCTCCGATGAAGAGGTCTACAAGGACGATCCCGATGCGTGGAAGAAGGTCCTCAACGCAGACGAGGTGTTCCTCGAAGAGATGGGCGAGGAATACTTTGCAGTGACAACCACGATGTCTAAGTCAAAGAACGGCATCCCAGCCACCGTCGAGGGGGCGGCGTTTACTGAGAAGTTTGCGCCGTTGTTGGAATCACTTGAAACACCTAATCTCGCAGGGTTGGTGTTCGGCACTGACGGCGGATCGTCAACCGATGAGTACCTGGCGTCAGTGGCGTCAAAGCAGAAGAGCACGCCGGTGCGCCCCGGAAGCTCGACGATGCAACGAGAGACACTCGGCCTCGACGAGATGGTGCTGCAATCAGATGTTCGAGTTGGCTGGATGGAGTACATAAAGGCAGTGGATGCCATTGACGCCGCTCGTGTGCAGCGGGGTCTTCCCAATCTGAGCGTCAAGGCGGCGAAGGACCTTCAAGAGATGAAGGCAGCGGTCACCAAAGGCTTGTCGGAGAAATATCCAGCGTGGCGAGCGGCGCTTGATGAACGTGACGCCGGGGCCTGGCCTACCAAGATTGCCGACATGTGGAAGATCGCCGACCATCCCCTCACGTCGCAGCGCCAAAGTATTCAAGGCTTATCGGACTATCTCATCTATCGTGAGAGTGTGCTTGTGCGTATGAAAGCCCAGGGGATTGGACGAATCGACTCGTCCAAAGCGGTGCAACTGCGAGCGGAGTGGGATGGCTTCGTGGGCGTCTTGACTCAAGACCCTGCATTCTCACGTACCTATCATCGGTGGCTAGAGGGTGACACCATGGACCCTGCAACAATACGAGGTGGTGAGTAATGGCTAACCCCACTCCCACGACCACTCCCAAACCCAAGGCTCCGCCCAAGGCCAAGGCTAAGGCCCCGCCCAAGGCTAAATCCACTTCCACGACCGTTAAGCCTGGCGGGTCATCTGCCGACCAGGCAGCAGCGGAGATCGCAGCTCGACTTGGTTATGTGCCGTCGGCTGACCCAGGTCAATACATGGTTGATGATAACTGGGAGATTCTTCTCGGCACGATTCCCGGTCGGTCAGCCAGGCCCGGTAGGAAATCTGTTGCGCTGGGCGGTTATAAGTTCGACCTCGGTGGAGGCAACCCTGCCGTGGCGGATAAGGCGATGATCAAGAAGCGCAACGACTTGTTCGATGCGTTATACAACGACGAGACTTTTCAAGAAGAGGTGGGTATCTCGGTCGCCGAACTACAACAGCGCATGTTCCTCGCCGGGTTCTACGGCAATGCCTCGTGGGAGGACGTGATCCCCGGACAGCCCGACGCTGCAACTCAGCGGGCATTCGACCAGTTGCTCGATATTTCTGGGCGGGCGTACAAGGTTGGTTCACCGGCCACGTTGCTACAAGTGCTCGACAAGTTCATGGGTGCAGGCATATCGGCTGGACGCAATCTCAAAGGCGGAGGTAGCGGAGGGAAAACCCGTCCGCCTATTGCCTTGCCGGGTCCAGAAGAGATAGCCCAGGCAGTTAAATCTACGGTCGCTTCTTTGCTTGGTCGTGAACCCGATCAAGCAGAACTCGATGGATTGGCGAACGTGCTCACTGGCTTCTCGAAAGATACGGCCACTCAGCAACAGAACCTCGCCGTCGCTGCTGATGGTTCTCAACAAGTGGTCAATGATCCACAGTCCCAATTCAAGGAATATCTAGAGCAGAAGTACAAGCCCGAGATCACCCGCAACCAGGATGTTAAGGGCTTATCCACAGGCAGGGACAACCTGTTGAAGACGGTCCTTTCCCTCGACCAGATGATGGGGCGCTAATGGCTGAGCCAATGTTTCGGGACATGTTGTCCAACGTATTGGTCTCTATGTCCGATCGGATCATGGCTAGTTCTCCCGGCCAGGCCCCCGAGGTTCCATCCTTTGACCAACCTAAGCCCATGCCTGCTCCTGCTCCCGTTCCCATGGCCATGCCAGGTGAGGCTGACCAGGCACCGGTATCGACCGAACCCACGATGAAGGCCCCGAAGAAGGCGAAGAAGGGCGCTGGCATGGATATGGTCGAGGTGGCACGCTTGGCTAGGGATGCAGGCTTTACCGGAGAGGCTCTTGTGACTGCTGTAGCCGTCGCCAAGGGGGAATCAGGGCTCAACCCCAAGGCGAGGGGCGACACGACGATCACAGACGCTACGTGGGGTCCTAGCATGGGCCTCATGCAAATCCGGTCGTTCAACAAGGAGAAGGGCACGGGAGGCACCCGTGACGAGTTGGCGAACCTTGACCCTGCGACCAACATGAGAGCGGCCTTCACTGTTAGCGGTGGCGGTAAGAACTTCAGGCCGTGGACGATCTATAAGAATGGGGCCTACAAGAACCATCTCGCCGAAGCCAGGGCGGCTGTCAATGCGTTAGGGAGGACTTGATATGGAATACCGATTCGTTCGTGCGACAACCAGCATCGAGTGGGAGGGGTACGTCTTTCACTTGATCGGCCACCAAGCGTGGCTTGCCGACGATCCTTTGGTCTGTGCGCACCCGGAGCTTTTCTCGGCTAAGCCGCTTTCCGTGTCGTCTTCCGTGGGGGCTTTCGGCCGTCGGAAGACGAAACAGGTCAACCGCTAGTAATGGCAACGATGCGTGGTGTCCCAGGCGGCGCTCAGTTGTGGCTCGTGACCGATGCGAGCGGCAACGGGTTGGCTTATCAATTGGTCTACGAGATTCCCGGTACTGGGCGCTTCATGGCGTGGACCATTAGCTCCCCCGAAGAACTTGAGGCGATCACCGGCACGCAATCCCCAGCGGCGGACCGCTCGATCGTGCATGAGGATTTGTACCGACAGGGCGTCCTCCAGTTCGGTATCTCTCGTGAGTTGGCGAACACCGATGAGCACCCCTTCGATGGGTGGGCGGCCAACTTTGAGAAGGAAGCCCAGATCAGGCCGTGGCTACGTGATCCTGAGATTCTCGCACTCACTGCTATGGCAACGCTCGAAGGTCGGGTGCCTAGCGAGGCGGAGTTGTCGACCACTGGCTGGTGGCAGTCTCGCAACGACACGCAGCGTAAGTGGGCGGGTCTCGTGGCGTCCGATCCCCAGACCGCACGCCAGATGCAGGAGGACAACCGCCTCAAGGTGGGCGACATGTTGCGCCAGGCAGGAATCGCCGGAGTTGGACAACAGGCGCTCGAAGTCATGGCCGATCGTTGGACGGTTGGCGATTGGACCGACGTGTTCGTGGCGGACCAGATCAGGCGTTTGCAGAACCCCGCCCTTGGAGCCTTGGACCCAACGCTGGCCGGAGCGCTTTCTGGGGTTCAGATCAAGCGTGGCTCGGAGTACGCCGACGACGTGCGCGCCGCTGCTGCTCGTTGGCTCGGGCCGACCTATGGCCGCTGGGATGAGGGAACCGTTCAGTCGTGGGCGGGGAAGTTGGCGACCGATCCCACAGCGATGGACGCTATGACCGAGGAATTGAAGCGCCAACGTCTGGCGCTGTTTCCCGAGTACGCCAACCCCGAGTTGGACTACGAGTCGATCGCCACGCCGTGGCGTGGTGTGGTCTCAAGCATCTGGGGCGAAGTCGCCGACGAGACGAATCCCCTGTTCGAGCGCATCATCAAAATGAACGACCGCACGGGGGCCGAACAGCTCCTACGCTCAGAGGGCATTAAGACAGGCAACGCGAAGGTGACTCAAGACTCGTTGCTGGCCATGGCCGACGCCTTTGGCGGGGCCGGTCCGAGAAAGGCGATCTGATGGCGGCTGATCTGTACACCCAGGCTAAGGCGTTGTTCCCCTATCTGTCCGATGAACTGGTGCGCCTCTATGCCGATAATTGGGCGACCACGGGAGACACCGGCCTAGCTCTCATGGCGGTGCGATCGAACCGAGCCGTCTACGACCGCTACTTCCCCGGCAACCTACGCCAAGACGGAACCATACGGCTCGGCGAGATGGACTACCTTTCCACGGTCGAGGGTTACAAGCGACGGGTCGGCTCGTTCGGAGTTCCCGCTGATGTCGTGCTCGGCCCCGATCGGCTCAAGTCGTTGATCGAAGGCGACGTGAGCCCTAACGAGTTCGGCGACAAGCTCAACGCTCTCTACGTCGGGGTAATCACCCAATCGGACTTTATCCGTGAGGCTTACGCCAGGGACTATGGAGCCGGTGGCCTCTCGGATGCAGCCATCTTCGCCTCTGCGCTCCTGAACGACGGCAAGACCTCGCCCATCGAGCTTGAGCGCCGCATCCGTTCCGCGCAGGTGGGCGGCGAGGCTGCAAGCTACGGGTTCTCTCTCGCCAAGGCAGAGTCGGAAAGGCTTTCGTCATTCGGCCTCGATCAACAAGCGTCTCGTAAGCTGTTCGCTCAGGCCGCTACGGACCTGCCGAACCTCAACGATCTCCTCGGACGGTTCAACGATTCCACCGATCCCCTCACCGCATCCGACTACGCCGATGCCTTCGTCATCCAGGACCCGAACAAGCTCAACGTTCTGACACGGCTGCTTGGGCGACAGGCTGCATCGTTCGGACCCGATCAGGGCCAGTTCGCCACCGATGAATCAGGAGCGGTCACTGGCATCAAGGCTCGTTGATTGTGTAATATCCAAACAACGAAAGCAGGAGATAAACCAATGACAGTAGAACAAGACGACGAGACCATTCGGAAGACTGGTGGGCTGAAGAACGCCATCACCACCAACGCTGTCGCAGATCCGTCCGTCAAGTTGACCCGCAACATGATGGAGTCCTACATCCAGGACTCCATCAAGTTTCGCAACATGATGGAGTCCGGGATGGACAACCCCGAGTAGCGTTCCAGATATTGGCTCATAGCTCAATGGATAGAGCGCCGTGCTACGGACGCGGAGGTTGGAGGTTCGACCCCTCCTGAGCCAACTTGACACGCATTGTCGTAGGCGTGTGATATAGTGTCATTACGTGTAGCAAAGGTCCACTTATGACCTGCCCCGTCCAGGGCATCACCCAGCCTGGATGCAAGGGATTGGGTGTTGATCGAAGGCTGCTTGAGCACGCCCGGTCGCCTCGATCTGTTTTTCCTTCTCTTCTTTGCGTGCATTCGCTATGTACCCACCCATGCGTGGCGTTCCCATATCCAGGGTGTTACCCGTAAAGGACAAATCCATGTCAGAAGAAATCGAAATCGAAGAAGCAGTGGTCACGGACTCCAAGCCCTTCGCACAACTTCGCAAGAAGGCGGAGAAACTCGAAGCCGAGAATGCCACGCTCAAGCGTTCGATGATCAAGCTGCAGGCCGATGGCGCAGGGTTCGATACCAACGCCGGGGTCGTCGACCTGGTGATTGACCGTTTCATGGCCGATGCAGGCGATGACGCGTTCGATACCTCGAAGTTCACGGAGTTCGCAAAGGGCCTCGGCCTGGCACCCAGCGTGTCGGGAGAGATCACTGAGCCAGTGGAAAGTCCAACGGGAAACCAAAATCTAACCGAGGCAGAGCTTCAACTTACACAGTTGCAGGCCAACGCCGATCTGTTACGCAACGCATCCACCTCGCCCCAACCCTCAACACTTGCGACCGAGATCGCCGACGCTGAGACCAAAGGTGACGTGAACACCTCGATCGCTCTCAAGTCACGCCAGTTAAAAAACCTCACCGCACCGGCACTCCCGGTCTGACTGAAACGAGAATCCAATGGGCTCCTTCTCAGGTACCTCGACCATTTATGATCTTCCTAATTATGTAGGCGAGCTGTTCTCGATCACCCCGTTCGAGACGCCGTTTCTCTCCATGATCGGCGGTCTCACCGGCGGCCTGGAAACCCAATCAACTGACTTCACCTGGCAGACAGTCGACAACGCCGCTGCTGCTCAGCCAGCGATTCTGGAGAATGCAGCTCCGGTCAATGAGGAGAGGACCCGTTCCCAGGTCAGCAACGTCGCTCAGATTTTCCAGTACGGCTGGTCGTTGGGCTACTCCAATCTGGCTGCTCGTGGGAACCTCTCGGGCATCTCCATCACGGGCAACCAGCCGGTGCAGGACGAGTTGTCTTTCCAGACGACTCTCAAGCTCCAGCGTGCGGCCCGTGACGTGGAATACTCGTTCCTCCAGGGCGCTTACCAAAAGCCCACGGACAACACCACCGCTCGAAAGACTCGTGGTCTCAAGAACGCCATCACCACCAACGCTGTCGCAGCCGGTGCCGCCAAGTTGAGCCGGACACATACCCAGGCGCTGTGGAAGGCCATGGCGGATTCCGGTGCTCCGTTCTCGAACACGGTGATCTTCGCCAACGCCTTTCAGCGGATGCAGCTCACCGACGTCTACGGCTACGCTCCCGAGGATCGCCACATCGGCGGACTGTCGATCAAGCAGATCGAGATGGACTTCGGCTACGTCGGTATCGTCTACGACCGGTTTATGCCGACCGACGAAATCTACGCAGTCGAGTTGCCGGTCTGCGCACCTCGCATGCTCAACGTCCCTGGTAAGGGGTTCTTGTTCGTCGAGCCGATGGCCAAGACCAAGGCGTCCGAGGACTTCCAGCTTTACGGCGAGGTTGGACTCGAATATGGTCCTGAGCTTTGGCACGGAAAAATAACCGGGCTCGCCACCTCATAACACCGGTAATGACTATGCTCGATCGTGTGGGGGCTCCTGCTTCAGGGAGTTGGGGTCCCCACACATACACCGATTGGAGAACCGTATGTCCAACCTGTTAGGGATGAGTCCCAGGACCCGAGGGGCGCTGAGGTCGAAGACCGTACAGATGTCAATTCCCTCGGCACTGGCGGCAGACGCAACGACTGAGTGGCCGATCTTCTACGCCGATCGAGAATGCCGCATTCTGCGTGTCGGCATCGTTGCCTACTCGACGATCACCGGTGCCAACACGAACACGTTTCACACGAACATCTTGAACAAGGGTCTAGCCGGAATAGGAACGACCGAGATCGGAAACAGGGACTTCGTGTCGGGCACCAACGCCACCGCGTTCGTGCCATACGATGTCGTCGCTGAATCGGCGAATGCAGTGATGGCTCGGGGAGAGGTCCTGAACCTAGTTCGTGAGAAGGTGGGCACCGGCATGGCTATGCCCGCGTTACTTACCGTCGTGAGTTTCGAGTACACCGGCAATGGCTGAACCAACGACTAGAGGAGATGACATGGAGAAAGACGACATCAACGAGACCGTCAACGCCAACAGGGCAGCGGCGGAGGAGTTCATGGCCCAATCGGGCATCCCCGCCCCGCTCGCCGATCGTGGCGATGCGCCGTTGATCGACCTCGGCGCGTCCGAGGCGGTCAGGTTCCCTGCCCGTGAGGATGAGCCAGAAGAAGACGACGAGCCAGAAGTCGTCGAGCCACCCGAAGACCTCGATCCGCCAGAAGATCACGGGGATGTTATAACCACACCCATACAGGACGCTGAGACCGCTCGCGACGAGGAGATCGCAACGACCGCCAAGACCGACGGTGACGGTGAGTCTGCGACGCGCCTGCGCTGCGAGCGATACCCCGAGTTGACTGTCGTCATGGAAGGCCGAGGGCTCATCAAGTTCACCGACGGGTGCTACGTGACGGCGGACCCTGTCGAGGTCGAGTTCCTGGGGCGCATCCCCGAAGTGTTCACCGACGGTCCGGCCTGACAGTGGGTATCCATCACGGGGGCATCTACGGTCCGGTATCCGACACTGCTTATGATGCGACTTCATGGGACGGCGTCACGTCGATCGCCCCATCGAAGAATGCCGTGCGGGATAAGCTGGTCACGCTCGAAGCGGCGCTCCCTGGTACCTATGCGCAGTCGAACGGGAGCTATGCCGCTGTCACCACCGACGTGCTCACCAGCAAGGTCACTGGGGATGCCTTCGTCCGCAATGTTTTGAACGCTGACGGGTCCACCGAGACTGGTGACGGTGCAGCGGCGGCGGTGCTGTCGTCTTTCACCCGTACGAACTCCACAGCATTCGGGCGCGGTGCCGGTACTGCCGATGTCAGCGACACGCCTACCTATCTGACGGCGATGGGCGTGGACTCCCTCCGTGCCAACACGACCGGCACCCGCAACTCGGCGGGGGGTATGAATTCCCTCCGTACCAACACGACAGGGGTTAACAACTCGGGGTTTGGCCAGTCTGTTCTCTATTCCAACACGACGGGTTCTGACCACTCTGCTGTGGGGAAGGGTGCCCTCTTCTCTCCCGCCGGAGTGACGGCCAATGCCACGACCACCGCACTGCGTCAAACCGCCATCGGAGTAGAGACAGGTCAAGCCAGCGCCACCCAACGAAACGACATCGTGTGTATTGGGTGGCAGGCACTCGTGGATGGCAACAACGCCATCGCTATTGGCTCCGGTGCTTCAGCCGGTGCAGCGGGAGCTGTTGCCATCGGCAAGGATTCCGCCAACACATCCGCAACGACCACCGTCGCCAATGAAATCAAGCTGGGTACCGCCCTGCACACGACCAACGCTCTAGGGGCGATGAAGGTTGGCAAAGGATTCGCTGCATGGGGGGTCGCACCTCCAGGAGCCCAGCCCGCCGCTATCACCGCACCTACGGCACCCTCCGCCGGGTACGTTCAGGCCGAGGCGCAGAGCGCCAAGACCGCCATCGACGCCATCCGAGCCGCCCTCACCGGTGCGGGCATCACCCTTTAAGGAGTCCCATGCGCCAAGCCATCGAGGCCGCTTTTCTTGCAGGCGAGGGAAAAGTGACCACAAACCGGAAGGAACATGATGATTGACGACACTACATATGATGCGACATCGTGGGACGGTGTAACCAGTGTCGCCCCATCGAAGAATGCCGTGCGGGATAAGCTGGTGAACCTCGAAGCTTCGCTCCCTGCCACATATCAAAAAATAGTCGCACCCCCTACGGGTGTCGCAGTAACAGACACAGCGAACATCAACGCTGCCCTTGCTGCTGGCGGGGAGGTTGTGCTGCGAGCGGGTACTTACACCGTCACAGGGTTAACGATTTCTGCGTCACATACCCATCTCCGAGGAGCAGGGATGGGGGTGACCACGATTCAGCTGGCGGCTGGAGCAAATGACGACGTGGTATATGCGGGAGACAACAAGGCCGACATCGAGGTGAGTGACCTCACCATCGATGGCAACAAGGCAAACAACACATCGGGCAGGGGGCTTGTCTTCGTCATCGTCATGAAAGCGGCTGTTCGTCGGGTGAGGGTGACGAAGACTGCCGGGCGAGGCATCTACGTCTACCGAGGTTCCGACGCCACAGTTGAGCAGTGCGAGTGTGAAGGCGTCGGCCTGAACCCTTCCATTGATAGCACAAACTCAGGCATCATCGCACTCAACACTGTTGGTGTCCGCATCACCGGCAACCTGGTCACGGACACCAACGACATCGCCATTGCCATCTTTGGGGGCTACACGGCAGTTATCGGTGACAACGTTGTCGACACTAGCAACTACATCGGCATAGCGCTCGGTACGGGGCCAGGTGCGGGGGGTGGCATCACCATCGTCAATAACAAGGTCAGTGGTTGTGCTAGCAATGGCATTGACACAGGATCAGTAAGCGATGTGGCGGTCACGGGAAATGTCATCACCGACGGAGCGATGAGCGGAATAGCTTGTGACTTCGCCGGTTCAACGGGTGGTCGCTCTATTAAGCATTCCGTGATAGGAAACATTGTGTCTCGGTGCCACACTGGCATTACTTTCACAGGTCACCAGACTACTGCCGACCACGGGTTCACCGTTGTCGGCAACGTGATCTCCGACCTCACTAACCACGGGATAGCTTTAAACGGCGTCCATTACGGCACTATTTCGAGCAACCGTGTGCGAAACCCAGGGACGATCCGCTCCTCGATCGAATTGCCAGCTATCGGTTCAGGCGTTCAGCATGTGTCGTTCACCGGAAATGTGCTCTCAGGGCCAGCAGGCAGTAACGCCATTAACCTCAATAACAACACCAACAACGACAACAACATTTGGGTCGGCAACGACCTCAGTGGACATGTTTTGCAGTTCGTAAGTGATGCAAGCGTGAACGACATCCGAAGCAACAACCTGGGGGTCCCTGCCACTGCGTTCACCCGAACGTATAGTACGGCTTTCGGCTTAAGGGCTGGCGCTGCGGATGTGAGCACCGCTCCCACCTACCTCACAACCTTCGGCACCAATGCACTTCGGTCCAACACGACCGGAGGCTACAACAGTGCCCTCGGCTCCTATACCCTCGATGCCAACACGACAGGTAACAACAACAGTGCCTTCGGCACCAATGCCCTCCGGTCAAACACGACAGGTAACAACAACAGTGCCTTCGGCACCGACGCCCTCCGGTCAAATATAGGTAACAACAACATTGCCTTCGGCACCAATGCACTTCGGTCCAACACGACCGGAGGCTACAACAGTGCCTTCGGCTCCTATGCCCTCTATACCCCCGGCGGGTTGTCGGCCAATGCCACCACCACCGCTCTCCGTCAAACAGCGATAGGCATGGAGACAGGTCAAGCGTCCGCCACACAGAGAAACGACATCGTGGCCATCGGCTATCGGGCACTCGTGGATGCGAACGACACGGTGGCCATTGGCTCGGGAGCGCAGGCACTCCACGCTAACGCTGTTGCACTCGGGAAAGGCGTCGTCACGACTACCTCCAACCAGGTGATGGTCGGCCCGAACAATATCGAGATCACGGACACCACCAAAGGGCTGGTACTCAAATCTCCAGATGGCACCCGTTACAAAATCCAGGTAGCTAACGGCGGGGCGTTGGCTACGGTGGCAGCATGACCATGACCCTAGAGACGCTCCTCCTGCTCCAGCGGCTGCTCGACGCCCAGCAGCTCCAGGTCGGTGACCCCGAGTTCGCCGAGACCGTCAAGGCGGTGCTGAAAGCGAAAAAGGAACTGGCCGCCGCACTGGCCAATACGACTGACGCACCACTACCTGAGCCGAGGTAACCGGCGATGGCGACCATCAGTGTTGCGCCAGCCCAAGCCGTAACGGTGCAACTGGTCACGACCACCGCAGGGGCCACCGTGGCGGTGAGCGAGGGCATCCCTGGACCCATCGGTCCATCCGGCACTCCCGGCATCGACGGTCTCGCAGGCCAGGACGGCCTGAGCGCAGCGGAATACACCGACGCGGTGAACCCAGGCCAGTTGACCGGCCCGAGGTCCGACTTCTCATCGACATCAGCGCCGGTCAGCCAGAAGTTGGTCCTGTCCTACTTCACGGCTGCCCGAGCCGAACAGTGGACCTACGTATCAGCGGTCACCGGTGCAACGGCGTCCAGCGCCATCACCCTCGCCCGAGTCGGCCTCTACGCCGTGGACTCGACCAACGAGGACTTGACCCTTGTCGCGTCCACGGTGAACGACACCGCTCTGTTCGCCACCCAGTCGTCGCTTCGGACCAAGGCGCTTGCCGTTGCGTACTCAAGCGCGGAGGGAGCACGCTACGCCCTTGGCATCCTGGTCGTGGCAACAACGTGTCCCAACTTCTTGACCACCAGTGCAGGTGGCGTCGCCGCAGTCATCGCTGTGGAGAAGGCCATCAAGCCACGCCTGACAGCAGAGTTGGCGGGCCAGGCCGATCTCCCGACCACCATCGCCAACTCGGCGCTCGATACCGCTGATCGCCTTTACTACGGGAGAATGTCGTGAGTTCCATCCAAATCCCACGGGCGACCGACATCGAGGTCGTGGCAGGTGACTACTTCCCGCTGTCCGTGGTGCTCGCAGGCGACTACTCAAACGCCACTATCGCTGCTCAGGTGCGTGCGACCCAGCACTACCAGGGAACCCTCCTCGGGACCTTCGTCGTCACCTCCAAGACCTACGACGGCACCTACACCACGGTCGTCATGCACCTCACCCCGACCGACACGAGGGCCATGGGCGCATCCGAGATTTGTTGGTACGACTTTTGCACCACGGTCTACGCCAACCAGCCGCATACGTGGTTCATCGGCCAATTCATCATGGTCCAGGACGTGACAGCGTGAAGTACGGGGTGTTCCGGGGGACATGGCAACCCGCCCAGGTAGACGCCTACGAATCATGGCTGGGCCGTCCGGTGGA
>JBBSKG010000006.1:0-42636 GCA_038256565.1 Acidimicrobiales bacterium
GACGGGTCCAAAGAGTGGTCGTTATCTCTATCGCACCCATGAGGTTCGCTTAGCCGTACCTGGCTCTGACGCTCTCTATCCCAAGGGTGGGGCGGTTTCGGTTATAGATCTTAAAACCTGCGCATCACGTGTAATCGCTCAAGACCCAACATGGACGGCTCTCGATGGCATTCGTTGGACTCCATGGGGAACAGTCTTGTTCGCCGAGGAGACCAATGGCGGACGACTCTTTGAACTCACCCCTCAAAAAGGTGACCTTATGAGTGGCTCGGTTGTCGAGCGTCCAGCTTTGGGCAAACTTGCTCACGAAGGAATCGAAATTGGTGTTGATGGTTCGGTCTATGTCATTGACGAGAGCCGTGGACAAAATGATGGCAAGGGCGGCGGCATCTACAAGTTCGTGCCTAACCACTACGGCGATCTTTCTGCCGGAGAGCTGTTTGTTCTCGGCGTCAACGGTGAGACCACTGTGGGCGAAGGAGTCGGACAGGGCACATGGCTTGGACCGATTGATCCCACAACGGCTCCAGCTGCTGGAACCCTTGCCGGAGGAACGAGCTACCAGCGCCCAGAAGACTTGGAACGCATAGGTAACATCCTTTATGTCGCCATTACCGAAGGCACTCGTACCGGCTCGACCGAAAACTATGACGGTCGTGTTCTTGCTATCGACCTTATGAAGATGAAGGTGACCAACTTCGTCAAGCCTGGCGTGAATGTTCCTGTTGAGTCTGGAACCGTCACTGGTTTCGACAACCCTGACAACTTGGCACAAGGCCCTGACGGCAAGCTTTGGATCATCGAAGACAATGTCCCCTCAGACATATGGGTGACCAAGGGTATGGGTGGCCAGGCAAAAGCGGTTGGACTCTTTGCTTCCTTGACAGACCCTGAGGCTGAAGGAACAGGAATTTACTTTGGCAAAGATCCTAAGACTTTGTTCGTCAACATTCAGCACTCCGCTGCAGCTGATGGCGATGGCACTTGGGCTATTACCAATCGTGATGATTAAGAGAGCAATTATTTAGTAACCAGTTCGGGGGTCAGTCTCTAATGGAGGCTGACCCCCGAACTTATTTGTGGCAACACTGTTATTGGTTCTGCTGGCTAGCCTTTCACCATGGCTGACCTGATGGCACAGATCGAAGAACTATGGCAAGGACGTGACGCGTTAGTTGCGGGTGACCCTGAGACGGGCAAGGTAATTCGCGAGGCGATCGACTTGTTAGATACTGGCCAGGCCCGAGTCGCTGAGGTCGATGCCACTACTGGTGAGGTAGTTGTGCATCAATGGCTTAAGCATGCGATTTTGCTTCTCTTTCGTCATTCACAGATGTCGACGATGGAAGTTGGCCCGTTTGAGTTTGCCGACAAGATTGCGCTTAAAACCAACTATGCAGCCTCTGGCGTGCGGGTGGTTCCGGGTGGCTCTGCTCGTTATGGGTCGTTTCTTGATCGTGGCGTGGTGCTCATGCCGAGTTACGTCAACATTGGTGCTCGGGTCGGAGCAAATACCATGGTTGACACGTGGGCCACTGTTGGTTCGTGTGCACAAGTAGGTGCGAACGTTCACTTATCTGGTGGCGTAGGCATTGGCGGAGTCTTGGAACCTCCACAAGCTGCGCCCGTAATCATTGAAGATGATGCACTAATCGGAAGCCGCTGCATGGTGGTAGAAGGCGCACGGGTGGGGCAAGGTTCAGTGCTTGGAGCAGGAGTGATCCTCTCAGCTTCCATGCCCGTGATTGACGCCGAGACAGGCGAGGAGATTTCTCGTGGGGTGGTACCTCCCTGGTGTGTTGGCGTGACAGCGACTCGACCTCGCACCTTTGCTGGCGGCGACTTCGGCCTTCCGTGCGTGCTTATTATCAAGCGACTCAACGAGGGCGAGCGTCATGACAAGGCCAAGCTCGAAGACGTCTTACGTACACATGGGTCAGCAGTGTGAGAGACCTCTTGGCCCTAACCGCTGAGTTGGTCGACATAGCGTCGCCTAGCGGTGAAGAAGCCACCATTGCCGGTTATTTGGAAGGGGTTTTAAGTCGAGTGCCGTGGCTTCGTGTTGAGCGCCACGGTGACAACGTGGTTGCTCGAACCGAGTTGGGACGGCCTCAACGGTTGATTTTGGCGGGCCATTCCGACACTGTGGTTGGTCAAGGCAACGAGTGGGCACGTGTCGAAGGAGACACCTTATGGGGGCTCGGGTCTGCTGATATGAAAGGCGGTCTTGCGGTCTTTCTTGATCTGGCCACAACTATTTCTGAACCTGATGTTGACGTTACGTATGTGTTTTATACATGCGAAGAAGTCGACCAGTCTCGAAGTGGCCTCGGTCAGTTGTTTGCGGAACGTTCCGATTTGTTGGTTGGAGACGCCGCCATTTTGGGCGAACCAACTGATGGTGTCATTGAGGCCGGGTGTCAGGGGACAATTCGTGTCGCCATTAAATTACTAGGGCGTCGTGCTCATACCGCAAGGCCATGGATGGGCATAAACGCTATTCACCGAATGGGTCGTCTGCTTGAGGTTGTCGATTCTTATGAAGGTCGGCGTCCTGTAATTGATGGTTGCGAGTTTCGTGAAGCACTTCAGGCCGTTCGTGTCGAAGGGGGAGTGGCTGGCAACGTGGTGCCCGATAGCGCCACAGTTACGTTGAACCATCGCTTTGCACCCGATCGCAGTGGTGATGAGGCGTTGACACATGTACTTGAGCTCTTGGGTGATGTGATTGGCCCAGATGACGAGGTGACGGTCATCGACCAGGTAGATGGAGCGCTTCCGGCCTTGGACCACCCTTTGTTTTCTGCGCTTGTTCGTGGAGGAGATGGCACCAGCGGCTTAGAGGTGCGATCGAAACTCGGCTGGACAGACGTTGCGCGTTTCGCCTCCCATGGTGTGCCTGCCTGCAATCTGGGTCCGGGTGATCCGACTCTTGCCCATGCACCTGATGAACGTGTTGAGCGTTACAGCCTCGAAGCCGTTCACGGTGTTCTTGGTTCGTTACTACTAAGCGGTACGTCATCAGCGCATCGAGACTAAGTTCAGTTTGTTCGTAATACTCAAGGAGGCTCGACATGGCTGTTTCCATTGGACAAGAAGCACCTGATTTCACGGTGCGTTCGACGCAAGGTGAAATAACCCTTTCGCAGTACAGAGGCGATAAAGCCGTAGCACTTGTCTTTCATCCGTTTAGTTTCACCTCGGTGTGCGAGGAAGAACTTTGTGCGTTGCGTGATGATTTGTCGATGTTCGAAAGCGCAGGGGTGCAGGTTTTAGCCATGTCGTGCGATGCTCCACCAGCGCAGAAGCTTTGGGGTGAACAAAACGGATGGACCTTCCCAGTGCTCACAGATTTCTGGCCACATGGAGCTGTTGCTAAGGCTTATGGGGTCTTCAACGACGCACTTGGTTGTGCGAATCGTGGGACTTTCTTGATTGATAATTCAGGCAAGATCGTCGACATTTTCGATACACCAGACCTTGGAACTGCCCGCACGATGGACCGTTATAAAGAGGCACTTGCTAATTTGTAACGACCCAATCTGTAAGCGAGCCCACGAGTAGCTAGAGCTTGCGCATGACGGTGACGACTTTTCCGAAGATCTGCACCTCGTCTGGCTTAAAATGCATGGGTTCGAGTCGCGAGTTGGCGGGTTTCAGCACAATCTGGCCCTTTTGCCGGCTGAAAGTCTTAACGGTTGCTTCGTCACCAGGAATGCCGGCGACAACGATTTCTCCATTATTGGCTTCGCTCTGTTGGCGCACCACGACAAAATCGCCATCGAGAATGCCAGCCTCAATCATTGAGTCACCTCGTACTCGCAACATGAACAGCGTTCCGTCGCCGGTCATATCGGCTGGCATCGGCATGACCTCTTCGATGTTTTCATGGGCAAGCACATCTGTGCCGGCGGCTACATCTCCTACAAGTGGCACATGGTTAACCGGTCGTCGATCAACGGCGGCACCAGAGGCCGGGTCGTAACGAACTTCAAGAGCACGAGGCTTGCTGGGGTCTCGCACGAGGTAACCCATGCGTTGCAGCGAAGCAAGATGAGAGTGGACGGTTGAAGGTGAGGTAAGCCCAACGGCTTCACCGATCTCACGCACCGACGGGGGGTATCCCCGTTGCTGTTGTTCGGTGAGGATGAACGTCAGAATCGCCTGTTGGCGATCGGTAAGAGTTTCTTCAGCCATGTTGGGCCGTCCTTTTAGTTGCTCGAACATGTGTTCTTTATTGACCGTAGTTAAGTCAGACTGGCAATGCAAACATTTGTTCGATTAATACCTTGACATCGAACAAGCGTTCGTGTTTAGTAGAGACAGAACACACGTTCGTCTTGCTCTCACGAAGGGGTTCTTCATGTCTGCTCTTGTTAACGCTCAGCTCGTCAACGAACAGGTCACACGTCCATCGTTTAGGGCACCTGTAGCGGGGTATTACCCGGCCTTGCGTCTCGTTGAACAGCCTATAGATTCGCGTCGGGCAATTTTTTGGCGTCGCCGTGTTCTGGCATTCGTTCTTGTCGGGTGTGCTTTGTTCGGTGCAAAAGCACTGGGGTCGGCAATGCTTGGGACGTTAGTGACGGGCTCGGTTCCCCATATTTCGGCAGTACCGGCACCAGCAGAGGGGTCAGTGCTGATCGTGGAGTCAGGCCAGACCTATTGGTCTATCGCTGAGTCAATGAGGCCAAGCGGCGACATTAGAGAAACCGTCGACGCTTTGGTCAAATCAAATGGGGGACGACCCCTTCAAGTTGGTGATCGACTAGTCATTGCGGTTGGTAGCCGGAAAGATAAATGATGGTTAGCACTTCCGCTGTTGGCCTGCCACGCAGTACGGTCGAGGGTCATGCGGTGTCCAGCGTGTTCGGCAATCGAAGACAAGGTGATCGATTCTCGACCCGCCGACGAGGGAGCTGCGATACGCAGGCGTCGCGAGTGTCTGGCTTGTGGGCGTCGCTTCACAACCTTCGAGCGTTTCGAAGACATGTTTATGGTCATAAAACGTTCTGGCGATCGGGTCCCGTTTCAGCGAGAAAAGATAGTTCATGGGGTGCTGTCCGCAACGAAGAACCGTCCGGTTTCCGACGATCAGGTCAAGGCTCTTGCCGACGACATCGAAGAGTTGGTTCGTCTCGGCTCGGGAGAGGTAACCACACAAGCCCTTGGGGTTGCCGTGCTCGATCGTCTTCGGGCGCTCGACGAGGTGGCATATATGCGTTTTGCCAGCGTTTACAAGGGTTTCGTCGATCTAACCGACTTCGAGCACGAGGTAGGAATGTTGATCAAAGAAACGGCACCCAAGGCTCACCCCTAACTCTCTTTGGGTCCGATCAGATAACGAAGGAACAGGCACCCTTCTTCTTCCAGGATGGTGATGGGTTCTGCTTTGCGGAATTGGGCAGACATTTCGTGGAGAATACGAGGGCCTTGGTTTCCTACAATGACTGGCGAGATAGCCAGGCAGAGTTCATCCAACAGGTCAGCTTCAACGATTTGGCCAAGCAGGGTTGGCCCGCCTTCGCAGAGAACCACCTTGGTGCCTCGACGAGCAAGTTCTTGGAGCGCTTCTTTGATGTCGACTGTTGTGTCACCAGTGACCACAATATCGGCAACGCTGCTTGCTTTGTCTCGAAGTTTCTCCGGTGCCTGGTGACAGGTAAGAACGTAAGGACGAGTAACTGTTTCGGTAAAGAGGGGGCTCGCCCAATCGAGATCAAGTCGAGCAGACACAATTGCAATCGCTGGTGTATTAGGTCCTTTAGCCGGGCCGTATCCTTCGGCTCGCACAGTTCCTGCTCCTACGAGGATCACCTCAGCCATGCCGCGCAACAAATGAAAGATCTGCTGGTCGCCAGGGGTGCTCAACATTCCAGACTTACCCTTCGATGTCGCCGCCCCGTCAAGGGAGGAAACCATGTTGGCCATCACCCAAGGTTGGCCATCATGAGGGCTGCGAGCCATGGAGTACAGCTCGGCTGGGTCAATGTTTTCAGCAAAATCTGGAAAAAGTTTTCGCATGAATCTAGATGCTATCGTCCGTTTTCGAAACCATTCTTGGCGTAGTTATCCCCAGTTTCTTAGTCGCTCAAACTTGTGGCGTCTGGTTTATGAAACGAGAAAGCCTCCAGCTGTGGATAAACCCCCTGTTATACCCACTGATATCCACAGATTATTCGTGATACCCACAGCGTTTTACGTCTTTCGATCCACAACTGACATCACCTAGCTTGCGCTAGTAGATAAACAAATTTTGAAATTTCCTTGTGACCAGGAATTTTAATCCGACAGGGTCATTGCATTGATGGAATTACGATGATGTAATTGACACTATATCTCGTGGCAACATCTTGGTTGCCTACAAGATCTAGTGGTTACACACCGAGAAGATGAACTGAAAGGGCGGTTTCTCATGGCGATGGCACCAGAACAAGTGGGGATTGGCATCAAGCGACATTTCACTGCTGAGGGGGTCCATCCTTATGATCAGGTGACCTGGGAGCGACGCGATAGCCGTATTGTCAACTATCGAGACGGCACCGTGGCTTTCGAACAACTTGACGTTGAGGTTCCTTCGACGTGGTCGTTTAACGCCACCAATATCTTGGCGCAAAAGTATTTTCGTGGGACGTTAGGCACTCCTGAGCGGGAGTGGTCGTTACGACAGGTTTCTGATCGAGTTGTAGAAACCATCGCTACTTGGGGCATGAATGATGGATATTTCGCTGACCAGGCTGAGGCAGACGCCTTTTCTGCTGAACTTAGGCACCTTATAATCACCCAAAAAGCAGCTTTCAATTCGCCGGTTTGGTTCAACATCGGCGTCAAAGGCGTTCCACAACAGGCTTCTGCATGTCAGCCTTATCACGCCCTTGTGGGTACCGTCGACGGCTTGGTGCCTATTGGCGAACTTGTTGAGACCAATGCAATTGGTGCCAAGGTATTTGACGCCAATGGTGTGACCAAAGTGGTGGCTACGAAGGCCAACGGACGCAAGAGCGTTCTTAGGGTTCACACTCGCTCGGGCTATGCGCTAGACGTCACTGCCGATCATCTCGTGTGGCGCGCTGACAGCATTAATGAAGGCAGCTTTGTTGAAGCGGGAACATTGCGCAGTGGCGATCAGCTTGAGTGGCATCGAAGCGAATCATGGGGTGCTGGTGAGATCACCCGGGTGGCCGTTGCTGAAGCAGCGCTTTGTGGTTGGCTCGCAACCGATGGGCGAGTTGAAATTGGCCAACCTGGTTCAGGAGATGCCGTCATTGAGGCAATGACGGTTACCGACGCTGAGCTTGCGTGGGTTAGCAATGCCTTAGATATCGCTTTTCCTGATGAGCGCTGTCATCAGGTTTCTGGTAATCATCCAGCACGGGTATCAGGCCTTAACGTTGCCGATTTCGTGCAGCGATGGGGACTAAGCGATACCCGGTCTCCTGAGGGCGAAGAGATCCTCACCCATCAACCTGTGAATAGCGTGCCTGCATCGCTCTTCAACGCCCCTGCCCCTGTTGTTGCTGCTTATTTGCGCAGTGTATTTCAAGCAGCTGGTTATGTGGCAGAACGCCAGAGCCTTGCCGGGCAGGACCCTTCGGTGTCGGTGGGCCTCGATTTAGATTCTGAGTCTTACGCCCATGGGTTGCAGTCATTGATGTTGCGTTTTGGCATCTTCTCTAGGGTTCGTCGTGCGGCTGGTCGCAATAGCAATGGAACGGAGAGGTGGCGTTTAGCGATTCGTTCACTCAGTGACCGTCGTCGTTTCGCCGATGAGATTGGCTTTCTTGACCCAGTGAAGGGCTCTGCATTGCTGGCCTCTTTTGAGTTGTTTGGTGTCAGTACAGGTGACATCAAGTTGTTGGAAGTCGATCACATAGAAGAACTTGGTGAGATGGAGGTCTATGACATCCAAACCGAGTCTGGTGAGTACCTTTCGAACAACCTTCGGGTTCACAATTGTTTCATTCTCAGCGTCGAAGACGCAATGCCTTCGATTCTCAATTGGTACGTAGAAGAGGGGACCATCTTCAAGGGCGGTTCAGGTGCTGGAATTAACTTGTCGAAGATCCGTTCTTCGAAAGAGACGCTTAAAGGTGGTGGCACTGCCTCCGGCCCTGTGAGTTTCATGCGTGGCGCAGATTCATCAGCGGGCACTATCAAGTCAGGTGGCAAAACTCGTCGCGCTGCCAAGATGGTCATTCTCGATGTTGATCATCCTGATATTGAAGACTTCATCTGGTGTAAAGCGCTTGAAGAGCGTAAGGCGCGTGTGTTGCGTGACGCCGGGTTCGATATGGACCTCGACGGCAAAGACAACTATTCGCTGCAATATCAAAACGCCAATAACTCGGTACGTGTTACCGACGAGTTCATGGCGGCAGTAATTGACGATACTGATTGGCATCTGCGAGCTGTGACCAATGGTGAGATCGTAAAGACGATCAAGGCACGTGACCTTATGCGCCAGATTTCTCAAGCCACTTGGGAATGCGCTGACCCCGGCATGCAGTTCGACACCACGATCAACCGCTGGCACACAGCCGCAAACACTGGGCGCATCAATGGATCGAACCCATGTAGTGAATACATGCATCTCGACAATTCGGCATGCAACCTTGCTTCGATCAACTTGTTGTCATTCCTAGACCCAGCAACTGACAACTTTGATGTCGAAGGTTTCCGTCATGCAGTTGAAGTGATATTCACCGCGCAAGAGATTTTGGTCGGCAATGCTGATTACCCAACCGAGTCGATTGCCGAGACCTCTCGTCAATTCCGTCAACTCGGCATTGGCTATGCCAACTTGGGTGCCATGTTGATGGCGCTGGGTCTTCCTTATGACTCAGATGAGGGCCGTTCTATTGCTGCCGCAATCACTTCGCTCATGACCGGTCATGCCTACGCTACCTCTGCGCGAACAGCAGGACGTATGGGTCCATTTGGCGGATACACCGACAATGAAGAGCACATGTTAGGCGTGTTGCGCATGCATCGTGACGCAGCTGCTTCTATAGATGAAGATCTCGTTCCAACCGAGTTGCTCAGTGCAGCGCAACAATCCTGGGACTTGGCGTGTGAACTTGGTGAGGCTTATGGAGTGCGTAATTCACAAGCCAGCGTTTTGGCTCCGACGGGCACCATTGGCCTTCTTATGGATTGTGACACGACTGGCATTGAGCCAGATCTTGGCTTGTGCAAGGTGAAGAAGTTGGTTGGTGGCGGAACCATGACCATTGTCAACCAAACGGTGCCTCGGGCACTTCGCCGATTGGGTTATTCCCTCGATCAGATCGAGGAGATCATCTCGTATATCGACACGCAAAAGACCATTCTTGGGGCACCTCATCTCGCCCCTGAACACGTTGCAGTATTTGCTTGTTCGATGGGTGATAACACCATTCATTACATGGGTCACATCCGCATGATGGGTGCGGTTCAGCCATTTATTTCGGGTGCCATTTCTAAGACGGTCAACATGCCCGAAGACGTAAAAGTCGAAGAGGTCGAGCAACTCCACATCGATGCTTGGAAACTTGGCATCAAGGCCGTTGCTGTTTACCGTGACAACTGCAAGGTTGCCCAGCCTCTTTCAACTGCAAAGAAAGAAGGAGCATCTGGCGACGATGGCAGTGGTCCTGGGGCAATTGCCGAGAGCGTGCTCGCAGCGGCAGTAGCAACTCCGGTGCGTTCAAGGCTTCCCCGTAACCGCCGCTCGCGGACGTTTGAGTTCAGAGTGGCCGACTGTAAGGGCTTTGTTACGGTTGGTGAATACGACGACGGACGTCCAGGTGAAGTTTTTATGAAGGTCTCTAAGCAGGGCTCTACCCTCGCTGGCATCATGGACGCTTTTGCGATTTCGGTGAGCCACGGCTTGCAGTATGGGGTCCCCCTCAAGGCATTCATTGAAGCGTTCATCAACATGCGTTTTGAGCCCGCTGGCATGACTGACGACCCTGACATTCGTTTTGCCTCAAGCTTGGTCGACTTCATCTTCCGTCGTTTGGCTGTTGATTATCTCCCGCTAGAAGAACGTATGGAGTTGGGAATTCTTTCAGTTGGCGAACGTCTTCAGCCATCATTGCCTGGTCTTGAAGATTCAAGTTTCGAGACCGTTGCTGGCCTTGATGTTGAGGTCTCTCCTCCTTCCGAAAACACGGTGTCCAGTGACCTCGCCACTCCCACCACAGTTGCTGCATTCGAGGTGACCCAGACGGTTGAGTTGCCCAAGGTCAGGGTTTCTGACGCGCCTTATTGCATGCAGTGCGGTGTCCAGATGATGCGCTCAGGAAGCTGTTATGCCTGCCCATCATGTGGCTCAACAAGCGGCTGCTCATAGTTTTTCATTTCTCCTAGTACCGTGGCACCCGTGGGGGAGCGCGAGAAATGGAATGAGGAGTACGAGGCGGCAACGCTTCGTGATGCAGATTTCACGACTATGTCGGGAACTCCTCTGAAGGCTGCCTATGGGCCAGAAGATCTTGGCCACAAAGCGAACACCCAGGAAGATGGTCAGTACCCAGGGCAATATCCCTATGCCCGGGGTATCCATGCTTCGATGTATCGGACGAGGCTTTGGACTACTCGCATGTTCGCTGGCTTTGGCACGGCGATCGATACGAATGAACGGTTTCGTCAACTTCTAGATGATGGCTCTGAGGGTCTATCCACTGCATTTGATGTTCCCACTTTGATGGGTCTTGATTCTGATGACCCAATGAGTCTTGGTGAGGTCGGAAAGTGTGGAGTCGCAATAGACACGCTTGCCGACGTTGAAGATCTTTACCGAGGTATCGATCTTTCAGAGGTAACGACATCTATGACCATTAATTCGCCAGCTGCGATCTTGTTGGCTATGTACATAGCGAGTGCCGAGTTGTCAGGAACGTCGCGTCGCCTGCTGGGCGGAACGCTTCAGAATGACATTTTGAAGGAATATCAAGCGCAGAAGGAGTTCATCTTTCCTCCTCGTCCATCACTCCGACTTGTGGCTGACACTATGACTTTTTGTGCAGCTGAAATGCCTCGCTGGAATGCACTTTCGGTGTCTGGCTATCACATTAGAGAGGCTGGTTCGACTGCTGCTCAAGAATTGGCTTTTACATTGGCAAACGGGTTTGCCTATGTAGAGACGGGCCTGGGAACTGGCCTTGACGTTGATGATTTTGCGCCACGTTTGTCATTCTTCTTTAATGCGCATCTTGATTTCTTTGAAGAGATTGCAAAGTATCGAGCGGCCCGCCGTATTTGGGCCCGCTGGATGCGTGAACGCTATGGCGCAACCGATGAGCGTTCGCTCAAGATGCGTTTTCATACGCAAACCTCTGGAGCGTCGTTAACGGCAACCCAACCTGAAGTGAATATTGTTCGCACTGCAATTGAAGCGCTAGCGGGAGTTATGGGCGGTACACAGTCGCTTCACACGAACGCCATGGATGAAGCGCTAGCGCTTCCAACTGAAAAGGCAGCACGCGTGGCCGTTAGAACTCAACAGGTTATTGCTCATGAAATGGGCGTGACCCATGTTGCTGACCCGCTTGGTGGATCATGGTTTGTTGAAGCTCTGACAGACGAAATGGAAGCCCAAGCCGAAGCAATTTTTTCCCATCTCAATGATCTTGGGTCGGGCTCAATGCTTGAGGGGGTGCTTGCTGGCATTGAAGATGGTTGGTTCCAGCGTGAGATCAGCAATGCCGCCTATGACTATGGCCGCAGAATCGAAAATGGTCGCAACATCATTGTCGGAGTAAATCAGTTCACTGGTGGCAATGAAGAAGAAGAGATTCCAATTTTACGAATCGGACCTGAGTGTGAACAAGAACAATTGATTCGCCTTAAAGCGGTTAGGGCTGCTCGTGACGATCGGAAAGTTGATGATGTTTTGCGTGGCCTGAGCCACGCAGCGGAAGATCCGTTAGTCAATCTCATGCCCATACTCATTGATGTCGTGAAGACCTACGCAACGCTTGGCGAAATCGTTACCTCGCTTGCTGACGTCTTTGGACATTGGCGCGAAGTTCCAGAATTTTGAGGGCTTTCAAGTGAGCCTTCTAGTCATATTCGCTCTCGTGTTCCTTGTAGTGCTGTTGGCCGTTGCCATCCATGATCTGTTGCAACGGCACCACGCGATTCTTCGGAATTTTCCGGTGGTCGGGCACTTGCGGTTCATCTTGGAGATGATTGGTCCTGAGCTTCGCCAATACATCGTTACTGATAACGACCAAGAGCGACCCTTTAGTCGCGATCACCGGCGCTGGGTATATGCCTCTTCTAAAAAGACCAATAATTATTTTGGCTTTGGCACCGATCAAGACATGGAGATTGCGCCCAACTACCTGATTGTCAAACAGACGGCATTTCCGCACCCGTCTGCAATCCTGGGGGGTTCAGAGGAATACCTTCCTGCCGCAAAGGTGATGGGCGGTAATCGCCAGCGCCGCTTAGCCTTTCAACCTGCCTCTGCGGTCAATATCTCAGGCATGAGTTTTGGAGCTTTGAGCGCTCCGGCCACTATTGCTTTGAATGAAGGCGTTGCCTTGGCTGGTTGTTTACACAACACCGGTGAAGGTGGTCTTTCTGACTACCATCGCCGAGGTGGTGAGCTGATCTTTCAACTAGGAACTGGCTATTTCTCGTGCTGCAACGACCAGGGTCGATTCGATATGTCTCGACTTGTGGACCTTGTAAGTTCAGCTCCTGTTCGCGCCATTGAGATCAAACTCAGTCAAGGCGCAAAGCCTGGTTTGGGAGGCGTGCTTCCTGGGGCAAAAGTGACCGATGAGATTGCTTCTATTCGGGGGGTGGTTGCCGGCAGGGATTGCGTAAGCCCATCGACTCATAGCGCCTTTCGTGATGCTGATTCGCTGCTTGATTTCGTTGAGTCGATAGCTGACAAAACTGGTCTTCCAGTTGGAATTAAATCGGCTGTGGGTGAAGACGAACTTTGGAGAGACTTGGCGAAGTTGATGGCCACCACCGATCGGGGCGTTGACTTCATCACTATCGACGGCGGTGAAGGTGGAACAGGTGCGGCACCTTTAGCTTTCGCAGACCATGTGTCGTTGCCATTTAAAGTGGGCATGAGCCGGGTATATCGTATCTTTCGTGAATACGACATGGCTGAGCGAGTGGTCTTTATCGGTTCAGGAAAACTCGGCTTTCCCGATGCGGCTCTATTGGCCTTTTCTCTTGGCTGCGACATGATCAACGTTGGGAGAGAAGCAATGTTGGCGATTGGCTGCATTCAAGCGCAACGTTGTCACACGGGTCGTTGTCCCTCGGGGGTTGCGACTCAGTCTGCTTGGTTATCCCGAGGTCTTGACCCAACACTGAAGTCCGTTCGTTTGGCTAGCTATGTGGCAACGTTGCGCCATGAAATTCTTCAGCTAACTCGCGCGTGTGGAAGAGCGCACCCTGCTTTGATCGGAGCTGAACAACTTGAAATTCTTGATGGTCGTTTCGGCTCAACAACTGCTACCGAAGTATTTGGGTATCAACCAGGGTGGGGACTTCCCTCGGCACAAGATCAAGAAGCCATAGTGACCATCATGGCTAATGGCGGATCGGTACCCACGATCGCTCGAACCTGAACGTGCAAACGACCGACATCTAGGGGCTCTAAGGACCCGAGACGCCGGTCGTTTAGCTTGCCTATAGTTGTCTACTTCTCGGCGAGTAGATCTCGGGCGATCTGCGAAACCTGAATTTCGTCAGTGCCGCCGTAGATCTGCAAGACCTTTGCATCGCGACAAAGCTGCTCGACTTGGTACTCGGCCATATAGCCGTTACCGCCAAAGAGCTGCACGGCTTCAATGGTTACGTCCATAGCTGTCTGTGCGGCATAGAGCTTCGAAGCTGAAGCTTCGGCCAGGGTAAGGTTCTTGCCAGCGGCCTGCATTTCCAGTTGACGAAACACAAGGTTGGTTAGGTTCAGGCGTGCGACTTCCATCTTGGCCAACTTGAGCTGGATGAGTTGGAATTCGCCAATGGGCTTGCCGAACTGAATGCGGGTCTTTGCGTACTCGACCGAAAGATCAAGACATTGACTCACGATGCCAAGTGCCATCGCTGCAACGCCACTGCGCTCCATCGAGAAAGTGTCCTTTGCACCTGAACGCGCAGGGATGTCTTCGGTCTCGCCCAACAGGCGATCTTTACCAACGCGTACGTCAGTTAGGAACAACTGACCGGTAGGCGATGAGTGCATACCCATCTTGCGAAGTGGCTTCGACTGCTCAAGACCAGGCATGCCTGAATCGAGCACGAAGGTCAATACCTTGCGGTCTTTGGGTGGGTTGCCTTCATCGAGCTTGCAGATGAACACGATGGTGTCGGCGTATGGCCCGTTGGTGATGAAGGTCTTTGAGCCATTGAGAATGTATTCGTCACCGTCACGACGAGCGGTCGACTTCATGCTGCCGAACGCATCGGAGCCTGAGTCAGGCTCGGTAATGGCCCATGAGCCGATCTTGTCCATTGTGGCGAGGTCTGCGCCCCAACGTTCTTTCTGCGCAATTGTCCCCTTTGACATTATTGCAGCGGTGGTGAGCCCCATGCTTACGCCCATAGCGGTGACCATTCCTGGGCAATAGCGACACAGTTCAATTATGGGGATCATGGCCAGACCAGCAGCTTCGCCGCCACCCATTCCACCTAGACCTCCGCCACCTTCTTTCTCTGCTGGGGTCTCGCCACGAGCAACCGCCTCGGCGGCTTCTTTCTCTCTTTGGATTTGACTGTTCACGTTTTCGCGCGCCATGACATCCATGCCGAATGATTTGAAGAACTTCCGCAAGGTGTCGTACGGAGGCGTATCACCGTGCTCGAGTTCTTCGAGGTTGGGCACGATTTCCTTGTCTATGAACTGGCGAACTGCAGCTCGCACCATCAGGTGCGCATCACTCCACTCGTACATGCTTATCGTCCTTCGATTAGATGGTTGCTAGATACATCTTTCTAGCTGGAGGAGCGATCAAGCAATTGCTAAGAGCATTCGCCTATCCGCCAAGCAATTGCTAAGAGCATTCGCCTATCCGCTGAGCCTCTAAGACTGATCGCGCCATGCCACAAGTACTGCGTCGCTAAGGGTTGGCCACGCACGGGTTGCCCATGGATCAAATGCTCGATTGGAAAGACTGCCACAGGCCAACTGTTCGACGGGGTCTACCCACAGAAAACCTCCAGCCCGTCCGAAGTGGCCGAACGTTGCCGTTGAGTTTTCACGTCCTGTCCAGTGGGGTGACTTTCCATCGCGAAGTTCAAAACCCAGCCCCCAATCATTTGGGTTCTGATTACCAAACCCTGGAAGCACTCCAGCTATGCCTGGCAGGGCAACACTTGTGGCCAGACTAAGGGTGGCGGGCGAGATAATCGTCGGCGTTAGTAGCTCGGTGGCGAGTTTTAACAAGTCGACGATTGGACCCCGAGCACCCCAAGCAGGGGAGCCTTCAAGGCGAGTAGAGCTCATCTCTAGGGGTTCGAGCACCGCCTGGTTTAGATAATCGACGAAAGACATTTCTGACTTACGCGCAACGTGATCAGCGATGATCTCAAAACCTGTGTTGGAGTAAATGCGTCTTGTGGCTGGCGGGGCTAGAACTTCGTGGGTATCGGTGCTTAATCCAGATGCATGAGCTAATAGGTGAAGCAGTGTTGCGCCAGGAGGTCCAACCTCGTCATTGAGGTTGACGGTGTGTTCTTCGATTGCCACCAGGGTTGCTAATGCTGTGATTAGTTTGGTTACAGATGCCCACTCCAGTCGTTCCGTAGAAGCACCATGAACGATTTGGTTTGAAGTGGAATCGACGACTCCAACAGCTACAACTTGGACTGGCCAGTCACTTGAACCAGCAAGGGCTTGTTTCATAGGAATTTTCGCATTGATCACAGAAAATTTGGTCACATTGAGTCCTATCGAGCAGAACAAGAGTTTGGGTGTAATTTTTGGTCATAGGGGTTGAAATAGTGCACACTTTAGGTATGAAGTCCGACACGCTGGGTCGCAGGTTCAGGGGAGTGGGGACCAGATTGCCTCCCGTGGATGGCCGTCGCCTTCGTTTATGGACAATCGTCTTTTTTGTCCGAGCAGTTTCATTTGCGTCCCTAGGTGTTGCGGCCTTGATTGTTCCTGCAGTTGGCAGTGATCGGTTTTGGATTTCGGCTTTGCTGTTAGGGCTGGCTACTCCATACAACCTTGTATTAATTACCGATCTTCGTCGCAACCATCGGCTTCGTCCATCAACGGTGTTTTTAGATATTTTTGGGGCGAGTATTTTTCATTTATGGTTCGATGGCGTTTGGACTTCAGTCTTGCTTATTCTTCTAGCGTCTGTTGCTCTAGCGGCCGTAGGTTTTGATCGTAAGCTCGCTTTTTGGGCAACCGGCTTTGCAACGGCAGCTATAGCCACGGTTGGGGCTCTTAGTGACATCGCCGACCCAATCGTGGGCGTACTTTCTTTCTTGATAGCGGCGCTGATGGTAATTCTTACGGTTGGTATTGTGGCTGATTCTGAACGCCAATTGCGCTTGCGATTTACTGGTTTAGTCGAAGGCGTAGATGCGGTCGTGTGGGAGGCCGATCTTTATTCTATGACGCTTAATTATGTGAGCCCTCGAGCGGAGACAATGTTTGGCTACCCCTTGGAAGACTGGGCCGTACCTGGTTTCTTTACGTCGTGTATTCATCCCGATGACCGTGATGGGGTTATGGCGGGGGTATTTAGTGTGCTTAGTGAACGAGATGATCTTCAGATCGAGTTCAGAGTTAACGCTTTAGATGGTCGGGTAGTTTGGGTTCGAAATTTCATGAGGGCAGTTCCATCTGACTTGGATAAGTTTCAGGTCGTTCGTGGTGTGATGGTTGATATCTCCAGCCAAAAGGCCGACGAGCAACTGATCGGTCAGTACAGCGACATCGTCGAAAACATGCAGGTTGGTTTGTTTGTATGGCAGTTACCCGATCAAGATGACTGTGATTCGTTGCGGTTGGTTGCTGGAAACCCCGCAGCATGGTTCTTATTAGGCCGTTCTATCGAAGCCGTTGTCGGCGGATCGTTTTCTGAGGTATTTCCAGAATTGGCTGAAAGCAACATCGCATCCAGGGTGGCTGAGGTAATCAAGACCGGGCTTCCAGAAATATTTGATCAAATCGATTACCTGAACAGCGAAGGAGTACGTGTGGCGATGTTCTTGCGTGTATTTCCGTTGCCAAATGATTGCGCAGGGTTTGCTTTCGAAGACGTAACAACACGAATGCATGCTGAAGAGGCATTGCGTTATCAGGCCATGCATGACAGTTTGACCGGCCTACCAAACCGCTCCTTATTCAATGAACGACTTGGATGGGTTTTAGCTGAAGGGTCTCGTCGCTATACCCAAGTAGCTTTATTGCTCATAGACCTCGATCAATTCAAAGAGGTCAACGACACCCTTGGTCATCTGGTGGGTGACGAGTTATTGCGCCAAGTTGCTCAACGACTTCGACTCTTGTTGCGAGAGTCCGACATGATCGCTCGTTTTGGCGGTGACGAATTTGCTGTGCTTCTAACGACAACGGCTGATGAGACAGCAGCACGTGAAGTTGCTGGAAAGATTGTTACGGCCTTCTCTGAGCCTTTCCAACTCAATAATGTGGTGCTGCATTCAAGCTCGAGTATTGGCATTGCGCTCTTTCCAGACCACGGTACCGATTCTGAAACCCTGGTGCAACGGGCCGATGTTGCGATGTATATGGCGAAACGGGCGGGGTCAGGTTTTGCCTTTTATATTGCAGACGATGACCGTACGAGTATTGATCGCCTGAAGTTGCTAGGCGAGATGCACCGTGCCGTTGAAGGCAATGAGCTAGAGGTTTATTACCAACCCAAGATCTCTCTTTTTAATGGTGACGTTGTTGACATCGAGGCTCTCGTTCGCTGGCGTCACCCCGAACAGGGTTTGTTGCGCCCAGCAGCGTTTATTGAATTAGCCGAGTTGTCTGGAGCAGTGCAGTCACTTGGTCGACAGGTGATTTCAACTGGGCTCAATCAGCATGGACTGTGGTCAAGCCTCGATTTAGGGGTTGGGCTTGCAGTCAATCTTTCAATCCGAAATCTCTACGACCCAACTTTGATTGAGCATTTGATTGACGAATTCAATCGTTGCAAGGTCGACCCAGGGGAGGTGGTAATTGAGTTATCAGAGCGTGACTTGATGGGCGACCCATCGCAGGTGACGGCTGCGCTCGTTCGCTTAACTGATATGGGCGTGCGTTTATCTATTGACGACTTTGGGACGGGGTCCTCGTCGTTGTCTAGCCTTCGTGATCTTCCGGTTAATGAGCTCAAGATCGACCGCTCGTTGATTTCCTCCATGTTGAATGATGACAACAGCAATTTGATTGTCCGTTCGATTATCGACCTTGGTCGCAATTTCGGATTCACTATCGTGGCAGAGGGTGTCGAGAGTAGTTTTGTTCTTGACTATTTGATTGACCTTGGTTGTGACCAAGCTCAGGGATTTAAGATTTGTGAGCCTCTCTCTGCAGAAGAGTTGCTGACATGGTTTGAGCATCGTGGCGGACCAAGCGGTTGGGGCTCAACACGGGTCTGACTACGCGAGTTGTTTCATGTTGGGCCTTAAGCAGGTACGCTGAAGGTCTCTGCGAGTCGCCACTCGGGCGCACCTCGCGGGTCACCTCAATAGCTTCTCGATGCAATCGCTAACGGAGTCGCCAGGGGCAGACCCACCGTAACGATTGCCGGCCAAGGGGCCGGGAGGAGTATTGACAACATGAGTAAATCTTTCGCTGATCTTGGCGTATCTGTAGATATCGTCGAATCCCTTTTATCTAAGGGTATTGCTGAGCCATTTCCTGTCCAGGAGATGACCATTCCTGACGCACTGGCTGGACGCGATGTTTGTGGAAAGGCTAAGACTGGTTCGGGTAAGACTTTGGCTTTTGGCCTTCCTCTTCTTGAGCGTGTGGCCAAAGCTGCCATTGGACATATAAGCGGCCTGATCTTGGTTCCAACTCGTGAACTAGCTGTGCAGGTGTGCGATGAGTTGACGCCATTAGCCGAGGCCCGTGGACTAACCATCAAGGCGATCTACGGGGGTACCGACCTTGAGCGCCAGTCCAAGCTCGTGCGCAAGGGTGTCGATATTGTGGTGGCTACTCCTGGTCGCTTGATTGACCTTGTAGGCAGAGAAGATGTTGCACTCAATGATGTGTCGCATCTGGTTCTTGACGAGGCTGACCGAATGGCCGATATGGGTTTCTTGCCTCAGGTCACATGGTTGTTGCGTCACATGACCGTTCCTCATCAGACGTTGTTGTTTTCTGCCACTCTTGACCGCGATGTCGATCATCTCGTTGAGACTTTCATGAATGACCCCGTGTTTCATGAGGTGGCGCAGACCAATGTCACGGTTGACGAGATGACGCAGAGGTTTTTGCTTGTCCACCAAATGGACAAGGTCAAGGTGGTGGCAGCGATCGCGCAGGGAACCTTTCGTTGCATGGTGTTTGTGCGGACTAAACGAGGCGCTGACCGTTTAGCCGAACAGCTCGGCAAGGAAGGAGTTAAGGCCCAGCCAATTCATGGTGACTTGCGCCAATCTGCACGTGAGCGTGCGCTGGCAGACTTTGGCACGGGTAAGCTCCATGTGTTGGTGGCTACCGATGTAGCTGCTCGTGGTATTCATGTGGACGAGATTGATGTGGTGGTTCACTACGACCCTCCGTCTGATCACAAGGCTTACTTGCACCGTTCGGGACGCACTGCACGTGCGGGAACCGAAGGTGTTGTGGTGACGCTTGTGCTGTGGGATCAAGAGAACGAGGTGCGTCTCTTGCAAAAACGTTTGGGACTTGAACTTCCTCTAATAGAAGTATTTTCAAACGACCCTCGTCTGCGAAGCCTTGCCTTGTGGGATGAACTTGGTGCCGAACTCAAGCCCGCCTGAGTTTTCGTTCTGCCATGTCATCGTCCGATCAGGCATCGTCCGATAGGCCATTATTAGTTGCTCTGGCTGCACATCTTGACGGTGACGAAACCCCTGAGGCTCGGGCTCGGGTCATGGCCGGTGCTGCTCTTGCCATAGGTGAACATCTCGATACGCCGTTGCAATCACTTTCTTTATTGGAACAGTGGGGCACCCCTGTCGCAGTGGTGATTCCAAAAGAAGCGGCTTGTCCCGAGCTGTTGGGGGCGCTGCACGAAACGCTTCTTGACAGTGGAACCCGTCGGCGTAGTGGATCGTTCTATACGCCAAGCGATGTTGCTTCAGTGCTGGTGGGCTGGGCACTGGGCGATTGGTTGTACGAGTCGCCGGTGGTTTGTGACCCAGCCGTTGGCGGTGGGGCATTCCTATTGGCAGCAGCAAACGCGTTGCTTGCTCTAGGCCTTTCTCCAGAGGAGATAGTTGGGCAATATTTGATCGGGGCTGATCTTGACCCGGTGGCAGTAGCAGTGAGTGAAGCAGCGTTGGCGTTGTGGTGCGGCGGGAAAGCAATCCCTCGACTGCTTGTCGCAGACGCACTCACCTTGCATGAAGACGATTGGCCAGAGCGACCTGATGTTGTAGTTGGCAACCCACCATTCCTTAGCCAACTCTCTTCGGCAACGGCTCGTACTCGTGAAGAAGCCGATGCGTTGACGCTTAGGTTTGGCGAGGGCATGGGTGGATACGCCGATACGGCTGCTTTGTTTTGGGTAATGACCAGTCGCCTTGTAAACCCAGGGGGGCGGGTGGCTTTGGTATTGCCGCAATCAACTTTGGCTGTACGTGATAGTCGTGGAGTGCGTGAAGCAGTGTTGGAAGAGATGGTGCCCGAGGTCCTGTGGATGCCCGGCCAATCTCTATTTGCTGCATCTGTCGATGTCTGTATCACCGTGGTCCATAAGGTCGCTGATTCGGTAGCCACGCTGCGCTCCTACACGGGCGTCCCTCCGGTTCTGGAACACGAGACCAACATCGTCATAGGTGAGTTACGTGATGCCCCCAATTGGTCACACCTCGTTGCTGATGCCCTAGGTGTTCCATCGGCCAAGCTCACAAGCAATGGCGAGACCCTTGGTGATCGTTGGCAGGTAGCGGCTGACTTTCGAGACGAGTACTACGGGGTCAGTCCATTCGTGATTGACGACCCGAACAATGAGCTCGACGAGCAATGCTTTCCACGCCTCATGACGGTTGGACTTATCGACCCTGCCCGTTGTCGCTGGGGAACTGAGCCCGCACGTTTCGCCCGTCAGCGTTGGTTGGCTCCTCGAGTCGACCTCGAATCCCTCGAAGCCTCTAGTGAATTTGGGCCATGGGCCCGAGCGCGTCTCGTACCCAAAGTGGTGCTTGCAACTCAAACCTCCGTACTTGAAGCTGCGGTCGATGAGATGGGTGTTTGGCTTCCTTCAACTCCAGTCATTTCGGTGGTCGCACCAACAGATGACTTGTGGCATGTAGCTGTTGTCTTACTTGCCCCGCCTGTGTCGGCCTGGGGTTTTCACATGGCGGCAGGAGCGGCACTTGTGCCAAGAGGACTGAAACTTAGTGCATCTCAAGTTCGCGAGATTCCCCTACCCCTGCACCAATCTTCATGGGACACCGCCGCAGATCTCGTCCGCCAAGCGTCTCAAACCACTGACCCCCTGCTAACAAGGTCGTATCTACTCCAAGCCGCTAGTGCTTCATGTCAGGCCTACGGTTTTGATGCCAATGATGATCTCATCCAGTGGTGGTCATCACGGCTACCCCCGCCACGCTGAATTTAGATCACGTCTTATATCGTATTGTCTATATCCTACCTTCCGGCTAGGCGGTCAACTATGGGGGCTAGATCGTTAAGTGCGGGTTCGGCGACTGTGACATAGGAGAGGCCGAAGCGTTCGCGGCGTTCCATTAGGGCATCGACGACTTGATCAACGCTGCCGACTAGCAGGTGGGGACTGGCCAGTACTTCGGAGGGGGTTATTCCGTAACGCTGCGAGAGTTCGTTTGTAGCAGAGACTTGATCGTTGGTGATGCGAACGGCGAGAACTAAGGCATTGAGTTCAATCTGGTCGTGACGTACTCCGGCGGCCTCGCTGATGATGGCGAGTTTGGCGGTAATTGAGGCTTCGGTAATGTCGGAGTCGTCGCGCGTGCCTGCTGGCAGGGTGCGTGGAGCAATGCTGATGATGTTGGCTACTTGTGCAGCGAGGCTCAACATCCGAGGGCCTGCACCACCGATCAACACAGGTGGATGCACTCCATCGAAGGGGAGTGGCCGACCCACCATGTCATCAATGGCGTAGTGCTCGCCCTTAAACGAGAAGGGTTCACCTGACCACATACCTTTAATGACCGAGACGGCTTCTTTCAAACGGGCTCGTCGATCTGACCCTGAGGAGAACTCCAGGCCTGTTTGATTATATTCAGATTTCTGCCAACCTGCGCCAATCCCAAGCTCAAAGCGTCCGCATGACAACAGGTCAACGGTGGCTGCTTCTTTGGCCAACATTGCCGGATGGCGGAAATCAACAGCACACATATAGGTGCCCACCCGCAAAGTTGTGGTGGTCGCAGCGGCTGCCATCAGAGCAGGAAACGGTGCGAGTTGGTCTCCAAAATGATCGGGAACCAACAGAGTTGAAAAACCCAAGTCTTCAATCTTCTTTGAGATCTCTGGCCAATCATGACCGTGGTCGAAACCTAAGAGGGAGAGTCCGAAGCGAAAAGGGTGTTCAATAGCCACGGCTTGAGGTTAGTGGCTGCTGCACAGCACAAGCGCAAAGCAAGGCCGCCAAACAGGTACCGTACCCAGGTGGAATCAAAAGGCGCTGAGGCAACGACCCTTACCGGGCGTTTCTCATCATTGCGTCCATTTCGCCATCGTGATTTCGCTGTCTTGTGGGGAGGCGGCATGGTCTCTAACGCTGGCTCGTGGATGCAAGCCGTGGCTGTTGGCGTATATGTCACCGAGGCCACGGGCAAGGCGACTTGGACTGCACTCGTCGCCGTCGCCGCCTTTTTGCCTATTGGAGTTTTGGCACCCGTAGGGGGGGCTCTTGCTGATCGCTTAGATCGTCGACGCTTTGTTATGGGAGCAGAGACCATTGAGGCAGCGCTCGCCTTTGTGCTGGCGATGTTGTTCATAACCGATTCGGCAACACCGGGGCTGGTAACTCTCATGGTGTTTCTGGGCGGGTGCATGAGTGCACTGCGCTTGCCGTTTCATCAGTCGGTTTTGCCCGATGTCGTACCCCGCGAAGATTTGCTTGGGGCAGTGTCTCTCGGTTCTGCTCAGTACAACCTTGGGCGAGTTGTTGGCCCCGCTCTTGCGGGTTTAGTGCTTAAATTCGGATCTTTCGAGCTGGCCTTTTTTATCAACGCATTCTCGTATCTTGCAGGAATAGGTGCCTTTGCACTGATTCACCTTCCAGATCGGACTCCCAATGAAGAGGGAGGTACCTGGGTTCGCATTCGTGCGGGGGCTAGTGCTGCTCGCAATGAGCCAGGCTGCAAGAGCGCAATAGTCCTAATAGCGGTGGTAGCCATTTTGATCTCACCCTTCATTGCGCTTGTTCCTGCAATGGCTAGCCACCTTGGGGGCGGGGGAGTCGATGCTACTTCTACGGGTACTGGCACATTAACCGCCGCTCAAGGCGTGGGTGCGGTGTTGGGTGCTCTTGCCATAGTGCCGCTGGCCGCTCGATTTGGACGACGACGCATGATTGTCGCCAATCTCCTGGCAACCCCAACACTGCTTTGTGTTTATGCGTATTCACCCAATCTCACGGTTGCGGCTGGGCTACTTGCAGTTGTTGGGATGGGCTACATAGGGATTCTTTCTGGCCTTTCAACAGTCGTTCAGTTGCGAGCGCCAGTTGTTTTCCGGGGGCGCATTCTTAGCCTTTATTTTGTTGCGCTTGGGGTGTTGTATCCAATTGGCTCAATTTTGCATGGAGCGGTGGCCGATGTGATTGGCCTGCAACCTACGACAGTGGTTTTCGCCATTGGTTTGGTAGTTCTAGTAATTGGCGTGAATCTCTTGGCCCCTCAAGTGTTTGCAGTTTTAGAAGACCCCGAGGCTGATGGTGCAGCGATACCCTTGAACAGATGAGCGTGGACAGATGAGCGGGACCCTTCCCATCACCGGAGCATGGCGACCCGGTGATCCGCCGGGTCGACGGCGCTTTACGACCTTTGCAGTTGATCGCCCATTCGTCCTTGAGGGTGGCGGCATGTTGGGTGAGATCACCGTTGCATATGAAACCTGGGGTGAGCTGAATGCCGATGCCGATAACGCCTTACTTGTTTGCCACGCCCTCACGGGTGACAGTCACGCCGCAGGTCCATTAGTTGAGGGTCACCCAACCCCTGGTTGGTGGGACGGCCTAATCGGACCAGGTAAAGCAATCGATACTGATCGATTCTTTGTGGTGTGCGCGAATGTTCTTGGTGGTTGTCAAGGAACTACAGGACCAGCCTCGCAGCAGCCCGTAAAGGGGAATGAGCTTGCGCACCCATATGGTTCCGCTTTTCCAGTGGTTTCTGTCCGCGACATGGTTCGTACCCAAGTTGCGGTGGCCAACGATCTTGGTGTGCGCCGTTGGTTGAGCGTGATAGGTGGATCCATGGGTGGCATGCAGGCCTTGGAATGGGGGGTGATGTTTCCAGAAAGGGTGGCATCGCTAGTTCCTATTGCGACTGCCGCTGCCGCTAGTGCACAACAGATTGCATGGTGGAGCACTGGTAGGCGCATTATCCGCCTCGACCCTAAGTGGAACGGTGGTGATTATTACGACGCCGCCCCAGGTGAAGGGCCAACGGCTGGTTTGGCTATTGCTCGCATGGTTGCTCAGGTGACGTTTCGCAGCGACGACGTATTCACCGACCGCTTTGGGCGAGAGGTCGTTGAGCCCCTTGACGGATTCTCACTTTGGCAACGCTTCGAGGTTGAGCGCTATCTCGAATATCAAGGCGACAAGTTGGTTAGGCGCTTCGATGCCAACTCGTATTTAGCAATGTCAAAGGCAATGGACCTGCATGACCTGGGCCGTGGTCGCAGTGGTGTGGCTCAGGCCTTGTCACGCATTGGTGTGCCGACATTGATGATGGGCATCAACTCAGATTCGTTGTATCCCCCGTATCAACAGCGCGAGATTAATGACATGTTGTGCGCGCAGGGAACCGACAGCCATTATTTCGAGATTGACAGCCCTCATGGTCATGACGCTTTTCTTATTGATATAGATCAAGTCGGTACCGCTATTGCAGAGTTTCTCGACAAGGTAGAAAAGGACTTGGTGAGCAATGACTGACAAGCAACAAGAGGAGTCGTATCACCTCGAAACCCAAGCGATCGTGGCGGGGCGCAGTGCTAATGGACGTTCATTGTCGACGCCTTTATGGGCAACTACCACCTATGAAACTGCATCGATCGAAGAGGGGTTACGCCTAGCAACAACACCTAGAGTCGCCGAGTTCTATAGCCGTTATGGCAACCCCACTGTGCAGGCTTTTGAAGAAGCTATTGCTGCACTCGAAGGGGCTGAAGCGGCTCAGGCGTTTGCTTCTGGCATGGGAGCGATCTCTTCGTCTGTACTTGCCATGTGTTCGCAGGGCGATCATATCGTGGCCCAAAGCCAGCTTTATTCGGCGACCTCGTTGTTGTTCCAGATGGTCTGTCCACGTTTTGGCATAGACGTCACATATGTCGATGCGACCGACTCTCAAGGTTTTGCTGCAGCCGTGCAGCCCGGACGAACTCGCTTGATCTTCGTTGAGACTCCGGCCAACCCGATCATGCAAATTGTCGATCTCGAAGCCGTCGGTGCAATTTCAGGCCCGATCAAGGTGGTTGATTCAACCTTTGCTGGCCCACTCATTCAGCGACCGCTCGAGTACGGGTTTGATCTTGTGCTGCATTCGGCGACCAAGAGTCTGGCAGGGCATAATGATGCGACCCTGGGTGTGGTTGCGGGTGAGTCTGATCTAATTCAGTGGATCTGGAGTTATCACACGATTCATGGAGCGGTGGCCTCTCCGTTCGATGCCCTCAATGGACTGCGAGGCATCCGTACACTTGGGGTCCGCATTCGCCAACAAAGCGAGTCGGCCTTGCTGCTTGCTGAGGCCCTTGAAGGTCACGATGGTGTCACGCGTGTCAACTATCCCGGGCTTGAGTCACACCCCCAACGTGATTTAGCTAAGCGTCAAATGGCATTAGGTGGTGGAATGTTGAGCTTTGATCTGGCCGGAGGCCTTAAGGCCGGACGCCATTTTGTCGAGTCTCTACGCCTTGCGCATGTTGCAACATCTCTTGGCGGTACCGAGACGCTAGTGACGCACCCTACTTCGACCACTGCTGCCAATCTTCCGCCAGAAGATCGGGAGATGATGGGCATTGGCGATGGGCTTATACGTGTCTCTGTTGGTTTGGAACACCCCGATGACATCATTGCCGATGTCTTACAAGCGTTATAACAGGCGAAGATCAATCGACTGGTAGTGGGAAGTCGTCTGTGTAAGCACTTCCCGCGACGCTTGCTTCTCGATGTTGACGTCCGAGGCGGACAAGCAGTACGGCACCAATTGCACAGAGAACGGCTGGGGTGCCATAAGCGGCGCCGAAGCCAAAGTTGTCGGCGAGGCGTCCAATCAAGAAAGCGCCCCCGCCGGTTCCGATATCCATGAAGGCGGTAAATGAGCCCATGGCTTCTCCGCGTTCATGATCATCGACTCGATCAACAGTGAAAGCCATTAGTGCTGGGAAGATAAGCGCAAAGCCCGAACCGAAAGCTGCGACGCCAATAAACGCAGCGGTAGGTATTTGAATGCCAGCAAGTATGGCAAGTCCAATGGACGCCAAGATGATGCCAACCAACGAGATTGTTGTCCGATTTTTACGATCAGCCAGGGGTCCTGATATGAGACGTCCTCCGATGACGGTGACCGCAAAGATGGCGTAAAGAAGTCCGGCTGATTCGAGCCCAATGTGTCGGGCGTAGAGGCTAGAGAAGCCGGTGATAGAGGCATAGCCCATGCCGGTGGTCATGAGAACTAGTCCGGGGGCAATGGCCGCTGGGTGCAGAAGTCGTCGTATTGGAGCGCCTAGTTCAGCCCGTTTGGCCATGGCTGCGGTGCCAGATTCCGGGAGCACCCAAACACAAGCAATGCCGATGGCGGCCAAGGTCGCTGGCACGAACCATAAAGTTGCAAAGCCAGCTTTGTCGATGACTAACTCAGCAATTGATGGGCCAATAGCGATACCTGCGTAGATGAACAACGAGAACCGAGCGATCGCTCCCGCTCGTCGATCAGAAGGTGCGAGGTCGGTGGCCATAGCAGCGGCAGTTGTGTAAAAGGCCCCACCGGCCGCACCTTGTAATAGGCGTAGGAAAATCACTATTGCCACCGAATTGGCGAGTAGGAACCCGAGTGACGATACGCAGAGAATGCCTAGAGCGCCGAGCAGGAAGGGCCTACGACCTCGAATGTCGATGCTGCGACCAACCAGAGGCCGTACCAGTAGTGCGCTAATTGAGAACGCCCCCATGGCAAGGCCTACCGAGGTTGTGTCGGCATGGAGTTCGTCTTTTACGTAGAGCTGGATTGCTCCATAGAAGACACCAAAGGCTGTGAAGTAACACAAGGTAGCGACATAGAGAATACGCAGACCGCCAAGTGAAGCAGCGGTAGTAGGAGAGGTAGCAGAAGAGGTTTGCACGTTACTTGCCAGAGTACCGCTGAGGCCCAATTCTTGACTCTTTACGCATGGAGTTCCCCGAAGTGGTCCGACTGTTGGTAGAGTGACCCCCTTACGCGGACGTGGCTCAGCTGGTAGAGCATCACCTTGCCAAGGTGAGGGTCGCGGGTTCGAATCCCGTCGTCCGCTCCAATTGTTGTGGTTGTTTTGATAGGTCGACTAATTCACATGGGTTTGGGCAGATGGCGGTCAGAGACAAACTGAGAGAAAATGCAAGCACCATTTCTTCAGCCTGGAGAAACCATTCAGGTTGTGTTCGCTGCTCAAACTGTTAGCCAGTGGTACTTCCTGATTTCTTTCTGGATTCTTTTTATCTAGAATTCGTATCGTGTTGTTGTGGTCATTGATAGAAGAATCTTGGTCTGTAGGTCTGGAAAGTTCAGCATGACTCCTATCAAGGAGGTAATGACTGAGCTGCCTCGCAACACTAATATTGGGCCCGCTAGCGGGCTCTGGTATCGGTGTTCTACTCTTGGCGAGCGCCTCTACATCCACAAACGTTTCCATAAAGACGTTGTACTCGCTGACAGCACAAACATCTGACCCAAACGGGAAATTTCAGTCAAGTCAAGTGCTGCGCAAGGTTTAGATAAACGTGATTTCAGGACCTAATGGGGTTCGTCCTGTGAGGGATAGGCAGACTTCTACGCCGTGGCCTTGTTGGGCTGCTAGTGCTGCAGCAAGTATGACGGTGTTGGTGAGTGGTGCGAGTGGGGGAGTTGGAGTGATGCCGATGGCACGAGCGATATCGAGAGTATGGATGATCAACTCAAAGGTTCGTGTAGGTAGGTAGTTGGACAATGTGATGGTTCCCATCGGGGTGGTGAGAATCGCATCATCAGGGAATGCGTCGAGCGTCTCAATGGTTTCTGCATGCAACGCTTGCAGGTTCTTTAGTGGGTCTGTGCCGAGTGCGCTTCCCGCTTCTTTGCCTCGATCGGCGATTGCCTGTGATATGGCTTTTGTGCTGTCGCCAGACGCAAAGGCCGACAAGAAATATGCAACAGGGTTTGCCAAATCAGCAGAGGTTCCGGGTTGGTTGAGGTAGGTCTTAATGGTGGCTAGGGCTCGGCTGGCGTGGCCAGCAAGTTCTTGGGCAGACCACTGACCGAGTCCAGGCAGGCTCCATTGGTCACGAGCAACTAGCGAGGTGGTCTCGATAAAATAATTTGCGGCCTCAATGAATGAGGTTCGAGGATCCGAAAGAATCATGCAAACCAGTCTTTCACGTTGAGAGGTAGTGTTATCGGCTTATGGCAAGGGGTAGCGTCTGGTTATGACCCGTGTTGCTGTTGCTGCGTTTGGACCTGATCGTCCGGGAATGATTGCCGCCATTACTGGGGTGCTGATGGGTCATGGCGGCAATCTTGAAGATACTTCTATGACCGTTTTGCAGGGAAACTTTGCCATGATGCTGGTGGTCAGCGTGCCTGAAGGAGAGGCGCCGGATTCGCTTGAATCAGCGTTGAGTCATGAGATGGCCCCATTGGGCTTAACGGTTGTTGTACGCCCTCTTGATGATGCGTCGACTGTTGCTGGCGAGGTCATGGCGGAAGAATCGAACTGGTCGGTTTCGGTTCGTGGGGCTGATCGGCCAGGGATTGTTCATCGTGTGACTCGGCTGTTGGCAGATCACGGTGCAAACATTGTTGACCTCACGACTCGCGTAATTGGGGGCGCTACCGAGCCTGTATACGTCATGTTGTTTGAGATCACGCTCGGGCCGTCTGCTGACGTCGATCGAATGGAGGCCGAGCTTGTGACGTTAGGTGAAGAGCTTGGCGTCGAGATACACATCCGCTCGCATGAGACTGATGTTCTCTAAGGGCCCGGCTTCACATTGCAGCAACCCGTTCTTCATCTCCCACATCCGGTTTTGTCTCAACCGTCAAGTGCAATTGAACAGATCGATCAATCCGCACTTGATCTTGCTACTGCCTTGCTCGATACGATGCGGGCCTCTGGGCACAGCGTGGGCGTTGCCGCTCCCCAGATTGGTGTTTCTTTGCGGGCGTTTTGTATCGACGTGACTGGGCACCGCAAAGCTAAGTCATGTCATGGTGAAATCGTGTTGTTCAACCCCGTCATTATTGAACACTCCGGCTCAGAGATTGGCAGGGAAGGTTGCATGAGCGTTCCCGAGCTGACTGGAGATGTTGCTCGTGCTACAGAACTTGCGGTGTCGGGCATTGGCCTTGATGGCGAAGATCACAGGTTCGAGGTAAACGCTTTCGAGGCTCGTGCAATGCAACATGAAATCGACCATCTCGATGGCTATCTGTTCCTCGACCGAGCTGTCGCACCTAACCGAGTGTTCCCCCGACGCGTATATAGAGATGAGTAGTCTCTGGCTATGGCTTTTCCCGTGCGTCTTCTTAATGAAGCAGAAGAAACTGTCCTTGACCTTCACCCTCACTGGTGGTTTTTTGCAGGTCCCGCTTCGCTGTTGGTCCTCACGGTAGCAAGCCTCGTCGGCGTTCAGATTCTTGAGATAGATGCACTGACCGTGGTGGCAGCAGGGCTTACCCTCGCTGCGCTGGTCTGGTTGGTTGGACGTTATGTCTGTTGGATAACGACGAACTTTGTCGTGACTACTGATCGGTTGATTTATCGTTCAGGAGTTTTGGGAAAGAGCGGTACGGAGATTCCACTCGACCGTGTCAACACCATGTTCTTTCATCAATCAATCTTTGAGCGGATGTTGCGATCTGGAGATCTCATCATTGAGTCAGGTGGCGAAACAGGGAAGCAGACCTTTTCAGATATCGCCCAACCATCTGTTGTTCAAAACACAATTTACAAACAAATTGAAGCAAACGAAATGCGCAATGCCTCTGGCGGACAGTCCAGTGTTCGATCTGTATCTGATGAGTTGCGAAGTCTCGATGAACTACGTCAACAGGGTGTGTTGAGCGATGTTGAGTTTGAAACAGAGAAAGCCAAATTGCTTAATCAGTAGTTACAAGTCAATCTTTTGAGCTTGGCCGTGGGTTCATAGATGCCAGCAGGCCACCTATGAGAACGCCTCCACCTGCAATGGCTAACACGATGGCGGTGATGCCGCCACTGACCAGCCATGGAACCTGATCAGCAACACTCGAAAGAGCGGCAACTTGGTTCCATGTTACGCCAATGAGGACAAGGGAAATGACCCAACAAGCAAAGGCGATGGTGATGCTCAATGAGCGCAATCGAGTGAGGTCGCGTCCTTGGGACCCCTCGCCCCACAAAAGACGAAACTCAGACCAGTTGACCTCTTGTGTGGACTCGATTTGTGTGGACTCGATACCTGAAGGTGTTGCAGGTTCAGTCATGAGTTACTCCTTTGCTTAATGGCCTAGGTAGGCAGATGCGATTTCTTGATGTAGTCGTTCGCCAACATCAGCGGTAGCGCCGCTCATCGTTATGTGTCCTTGCTCAAGCACGTATACATGGTCGGCGTAGTGAGTTACGGCGACATTTTGTTCAACGGCGAGCACGGTGACTCCGCTTTTATTGATCTGGGCTAACAACTCAAATAGGTGCTCGACCATGACGGGAGCAAGGCCAAGTGATGCTTCATCGACGAGCAGAACGGCTGGCTCGCTCATGAGCGCTCGGCCAACGGCAAGCATTTGTTGCTCCCCTCCCGATAGCGTGCCCGAATCTTGATTGCAACGTTTTGATAAAAGCGGAAAGTGTTCGTAGACGCCTGCAAGACGAGTGCGTCGATGTCGCCAACCGGAGGCCGGAAGGCAGCCTGTGAGCAGATTTTCTTCGACCGTGAGCGAAGCAAAGACCTGACGTCCTTCAGGAGATAACGCAACACCTTGCGCTATGACATCGCGAGTAGATCGACCTCGTAGTGACGCCCCGCTGACGGTGATGTCGCCCTCGAATGTTTTCGCCATTCCCATGATTGCTCGCAAGATGGTTGTCTTTCCTGCGCCGTTTGAGCCCAACAACACGCCAAAGCTTCCGCGTGTCAAAGAGATGTCGATGTTGTGCACGATCTTTACGTTGCCGTAGCCAGCGCTTATCTTGCTGAGCACCAGATGGTTGGCGGCGGTATTCATGGTGTGCCCGATACAAAAGAACGACCTGCAGCGGTGCCCTGAGTGCCGAGGTAAGCCTCGATGACTGCGGGGTTTGTAGTTACTTCGTCGGGAGTTCCTGCGGCGAGAACGTGTCCAAAGTTCAATACATAAACACGGTCGGCAACTTGGCGCACCAGAGGCACGTGATGTTCGATTACCAGAACTGCAACGCCTAGCTCGTTTCGAATGCCGCTGATTACTCCGGCCAACCAAGCGACCTCATCTTCGCTCATGCCAGCTGCTGGTTCGTCGAGCAGCAAGATTCTTGGCCTTGTTAATAAGGCACAACCAAGTTCTAGAAGCTTGCGCGTGCCGTAAGACAACGTGCCAACGGGTTGGTTGCGTAGGTTTGTGAGCCCCAGTATTTCTAAGACTTGTTCTGCCACCTTGCGTCGACGCCATTCCAGTTTCCATTGGTTGGCACCAACAGCAATGAAACCAATTACTGATGCCGGCCTCACGTTGAGGTGTTGTGCCATAAGAAGGTTTCCAAGAACCGTTTCCGATAGCCAAAGTCCACCTTGTTGGAAGGTGCGTCCCATTCCCCATTCTGCGCGACTTGCAGCAGATAGGTGATCGACGCGATGGCCTGCGAACCACACCTCACCCTCATCGGGGGTGCTAAAGCCCGACAATAAGTTGAACAACGTGGTCTTGCCAGCACCGTTGGGGCCAATGACTCCCACGATTTGGGAAGGGCCGACATCGAGCGAGACGTTGGCAAGCGCTGACAAAGAACCAAAACTGATGCTGAGATCACGGGCACCAAGCAGGGAAGGTTCCATCGTCTTTCCATCTGGAAGACGCACTAGCATTTTGTGACTCCTGCCTGTGCCGACATGCGTTGAAGAGATTGAAGACGCTGCCACAGTCATGCCGCCAGTTTCGAGATCACTTAGGGGCTGAACCCTACGGCCCAATAAAGATAAGCGTTTAGTGGTAATACGAATGAGTCCGCCTAGTCCCTTTGGGTAGCGTCCGATTGTAAAGACCACAAGGGCTGCGCCTCCAAGAATCATGAAGTCGCTAGAGCCACTCGACCCATAGAAGGTTGTCCATGTAAACAGGGCAGTGATGAGCACAACGCCGGGGCGTGACCCCAGGCCACCGAGCACAACGTAGAGCACGAGACTAAACGACATGCTCAGCGGAAAGGCGCTGGAGACAACGATGCCCTGGCGATAAGCGAATAGTGCACCAGCGAGTCCTGCACCTGCGCCAGACAAGGTAAACGCCAACACCTTTATGACTGGCGCATGTACACCTCGTGCAGCTGCAGCCGTTTCGTTTTCACGCAACGCTATTGCTGCACGTCCAAATGGCGAGCCGAGAACTCTGCGATCGGCAATCCAAATCAACCCGAGCGCAATAATCGCAAAGGCAAGAAACAGTGATTCGTTAGTTAGATCGAGAGCGCCGATTGACTCACGAATCACGAGGATGCCAGCTCCTCCTCGTGAGAAAGCTGGCATAGGAAAGACATAAGCGCCAAGCATGACCGCGAAAGCCAGGGTCAGTACGGTTAGGTAAAGGCCACCTATGCGTAGGGCAGCGATGCCAAGCACCAATGCCACCAAAGCTCCAAGCGCTGGGCCTGCAAGTATCGCCATCGGGAGAGGCAGCCCCCATGTAGTAGCAGCAACTGCAGTTGCAAATGAACCAAGACCGAAGAGCCCGACATGACCTAGCGAGACTTGTCCCGTTGTTGCGATGAGGCCATTGAGGCTCAGCGCAAGAATTGCAAAGATCGGCAGAATAGCCAGCTTGTAGGCACCTTGTGGAGAGGTAAGAGTCGCAGCACCAAGGGCTGCGATCAAGGTAACGGCCAAAGGCAAAGCGCCTATTACTCGCTGAGATATTCGAGGTCGTCGTGGAATCGAAACCAGATGGTCAAGCGATACCAGTGATTCGTTACCTTCGGTTGCGAGACGGCGAGACTTGCGACCGAAGATGCCCTGAGGGCGTAACAACAACACAAAGAACAAGATGGCAAACACGATTGCTTCTGGTGATCCTGGAGTCGAGCCAAAGTACTTGCGAGTGAGGCTTTCGATAATTCCAATGGCAAGGCCGCCGACGATTGCACCAGGGGCGCTCCTCATGCCCCCGAGAATGGCGGCCGTGAAAGCTTGTGGCAGTGCAATGGTGAGAAAGCCTGGTGAGATTGATTGGTTGTTCCAGCCCAACAAGATGCCAGCCAGTGCACCGAGTACTCCAGCGAGTAGCCAGGTCAAAAGCTCGACGCGTTTAGGGTCTAGGCCAACGATGGTTGCAGCTGCTCTGTTGTCAGCGCTGGCTCGTATGGCTAAGCCCAATGGGGTCCGTTCGATAAGTGCCCACATGACCACGCTGGCGAAAATGACCGCCCCGATGATGAGCATGCGAGTAGGAGTTAGCACTAGACCTGCAATGGTTATGCCCGAACCGCTAAGCGGCGATGGAAACTCTCGAGCGGCCCCCAGATAGCGGGCTTCGACAATTACCAAGAGTGATAGCAACGCAATCGTGCCCACAAGGGGCGGCAGTCGGCCCCCTGTCGCACGGCGGAGCAGCACGCTTGCTGTCGTTAGAGAAATACCTGCTCCGGCCACTAGGCCAAGAACAACAGCGATGGGCCACGGCCAACCATGAGATATGGCGAGTCCTGCCACTAAGAAGGTGGCGAATGCTCCAATTTCTCCTTGGGCAGCGTTGAGAATGCGAGACGAATTGTGAATGAGTACAAGCCCGAGAGCCAATAAGGCATATGTGGAACCACCTGCAAGCCCGCTTACAACAAAGGTAACCAGATCACGCATAGGGGGCCCTCAGGCTCGTATTGGATGAGTAGAAGGAGCGAGTTAGAACTCAGAGGTCCATTCTCCGATGATCTGGTCAAACTGCATCTTGGTCTTATCTGCTCGTTGTACGACGACGCTGTCACTTCCCACGTTGTCTTTGGTGAAGTCGATTGGGTTGAACAGCTTGTTGTCATAGCCCTTCATCGAGTCGAGTGCAGCCAGGAACGATCTGCGGCTTATATCCTTACCCGCCTTGTCGATTGCTTCACGGTAGATATCGAAAAGTCCCCAGAAGGTTTCGCCGCCATCAGGGAAAGCCCTGTCTGGGAAAGTTGCTTTCCATCCAGCGTAGGCCGCTTCTACCAATGGTGAACCTGACTCCCGAGCAACCTTCACTGCCGAGAGGCTTTGGCAGCCGCTGAGCTCTTTGGCATAGATCGGGTCGCTATATCCGCACGCTGCTGAGTTGGCAGGCATGAAGAACTGAGGGGTATAGCCCTGTTCGGTGCAGCTTCTTGCGAGACCACTGGAGATGGTGGGCAGAGCAAGCACGTAAACAATGTCAGCCCCAGCTCCTTTGAGCTTGAGGCATTCGGCTGCAAGCTCGTTGGCATTGCCTTGTTTGTCAACGAGGTCGTCAGCAACCAAGGTTCCGCCCTGTTTTTTTAGCTCATCACGAAACTGCTTACGGGCACCTTCAACGTTGGGGCTGTTGAACATGACCATTGCGGTCTTCTTGATTTTGCCGTCCAGGTTGTTGGCAACGTATTGCGCTGCGAGCTTTCCTTGACGGTCATAGGTCATGGTCAGCGCCCGATAGCCAGCTTGGTCTACAAGTCCAGCTTCGCTTACACCCAAAGACAGATATGGAATATTTTTGCCGAGCGCATACTGAGCGCATGCAACGATTTGGTCAGCACCTGAGGTGCCAGAGATGAACAATACGTTTTTAGATTCCAATTCGCGACAAGCATCAAGTGCCTTGGATACGTCATAACCATCATCGGCGATTTCGGCAATGATTTTGCGATCATTGATTCCGCCAGCGGCATTTACTGAGTTCCAGTAGGCGGTAGAGAGTTCCGAAAGTCCAAGAATTGAACCAAGCGGTATGCCTCCTCGGGTGTTTGGAACGTGAATCCCAATGCGTACCTCGGTATCAGTCACGCCCACCGTGGAATCAGGAATGGTGGCTTTAGTCGTCTGGGTGGTCTTGGCCTTGTCGTCGATGCTGTCTTTAGTAGCCTCGTCACTCTTTGTCTTTGACCCACAACCGGTGGCCATCAAGGTGACCGCCAGTCCTACGACAAGAGCCTTCGCCCAAAGTTGGCGTGATCCGTTCATGAGGTTCCCCCGTTTTTAACGTAGTCATACGACTACAAAATTCTTTACAACAACGATATCTTGACAGCTTATTCAGTCGGCAGCGCGGACCCTTTCTATAGCGATCCTCTAAGGCGACTTTGAAAAGCCTTTTGACGAAGTACCAAAATTCAAGCGACGATGCCAGAAGCCGCGAGGCCGAACTATCAACAACAGACACGACAACGGGGGATGACATGGCCGGACCATTGAGCGGGTACAAGATTCTTGAAATTGCAGGCATAGGCCCAGGGCCCTTTGCGGCGATGTTGTTGGCTGACATGGGTGCCGATGTCATCCGTATTGATCGTTCGCAAGCAGTCATGGGCGGAGACCCCGACAAGCCACCTTTTGATCTGCTCAACCGTGGTCGGCGGTCAATTGGTATCGATCTTAAGAACCCTGACGGAGTCGAGACCGTTCTGAAACTGGTGGAATCGGCCGATGCTCTGATCGAGGGTTTTCGTCCCGGCGTGACTGAACGTCTTGGCATTGGGCCTGACGCTTGTATCGCTCGAAATCCCAAACTTGTTTATGGACGCATGACCGGGTGGGGCCAAGACGGCCCTTACGCTCAAGCAGCTGGACATGACATTAATTACATCGCACTTGCAGGTGCACTTGAGTCGATTGGCCGCGCAGGTCAGCCTCCGAGTGTTCCACTTAACCTCGTTGGTGACTTTGGTGGTGGCGCAATGTTCCTTGCCTTTGGCGTGGTGTGCGGCCTGCTTGAAGCGCAGCGTTCAGGTAAGGGCCAAGTGGTTGACACTGCAATGGTCGATGGCGCAGCGTTGTTGATGACCATGTTTTACAGCTTGAAGAACATGGGCTTTTGGAAGCCAGAGCGGGGGACCAACTTGTTGGACTCGGGCTCGCACTTCTATGACGTTTACGAGTGCTCTGATGGCAAATACATCTCCATTGGTTCGATCGAGCCGCAGTTTTACGCAGAGCTGCTTCGTCTATCGGGCTTGGGCGAACAGCCAGACGTTGCCTTCCAGATGGATCAGTCTGCATGGCCAGCAATGAAAGAGCGAGTTGCTGCCATCTTTAAGGCAAAGAGCCGTGACGAGTGGTGCGCAATTATGGAACACACCGACGTGTGCTTTGCTCCGGTGCTCTCCCTTGATGAAGCGCACTTGCACCCGCACAATGTGGCGCGAGGAACCTTTACCGAACGCAACGGCGTGTTGCAGCCATCGCCAGCTCCTCGCTTTAGCCGCACAGAGCCTGAGATTCAGAGGCCCCCGTCGCATCCTGGCCAGCACACCGATGAGGTGTTGGCTGAGTTCGGCATTTCTGATGTTGACATCGAAAAGTTACGTGAGGCGGGCGCCGTCAAGTGAACCAAACCCGTCTGACCAAAACCATGGTCTGTTTCCATGCTCACCCTGATGATGAGACGATCTCGACCGGTGGGGTCATAGCACGCGCTGCTGCTGAAGGTCATCGAGTGGTGTTGGTCGTCGCTACCCGTGGTGAACACGGTGAAGTGGCTCCGGGGTTTCTTGACGAAGGCGAACAGCTCTGGGAACGACGTGTAGTCGAGGCCCATGCATCGGCGAAGGTTTTAGGCATCTCTCGAGTCGAGTTTTTAGGATATGTCGATTCAGGAATGATTGACACGCCCACCAACGACGCGCCAGAGAGTTTTTGGCAGGCTGATATCGACGAGGCGGCTCAGCGTCTTGCGGACATTCTCATCGAGGAAAATGCCGACGTTCTCACCATCTATGACGACCACGGCAACTATGGACACCCTGATCACATACAGGTGCATAGGGTTGGTACTTGTGCTGGAAAAATTGCGGGTACGCCTGCGATATATCAGGCCACGATGAATCGAGATCATCTCCGTACCATGCTCTCGGCTATTGAAGGCCAAGAAGGCGAGGGCGGACCTCGTATGGAGGGGATTGATGGCCTTGGACTTCCCGAGGCTGAGTTAACGCATCGAATTGATGTCACAGAGTTCATTGAGACCAAGCGAGAGTCGATGCGTGCCCACGGCAGTCAGATTTCTGAGCAGTCATTTTTTATGGCGATGCCTGAAGGTATTTTTTATATGTCGTTTGGTACCGAATGGTTTGCTCGTTATGGAGGGCCATCTCGGACCGGCGATTGGGAAACCTCCCTTTTCGCAGATTGAGCCTTTGGTCTATGGTCCTTAGGACGTCACACATTTGGGTGTGGCCTTGGTAACGAAAATTGAGGTAGGCACATGGCCCCCGAATGTCCCGCTCCCGACGGCTCTAGCCCCCGTACGACTCGCTTTGATGGCCAGCCGCCTATGTGCATTGACCCAGCCAAGCGTTACACGGCTGAGATGATCACTTCAATGGGCACGATGGTCATAGCTCTTGATCCAATCGCTGCGCCTCTTACGGTCAACAACTTCGTTTTCTTGGCCCGCTATCACTACTACGACAGCAACATTTTTCATCGCATCATCAAGGGGTTTGTTTGCCAAGGTGGCGACCCCGAAGGCAGCGGCATGGGTGGTCCAGGCTACAAGTTTGCCGATGAGCTTCCTGCAGCTGGGCGCTATGAGGTTGGTTCGTTGGCTATGGCAAACGCTGGCCCTAATACCAATGGCAGTCAGTTCTTCTTGATCAGCGGCCCATCAGGCGCAGCCCTTCCACCGCAGTACTCGCTGTTTGGCAAAGTCATAAAGGGTCTCGAAGTCGTAGCCGAGATGGAATCGGTACCAACTGGCTCAGGTGATCGACCACGTGAAGATGTCGTGATCGAGTCTGTAACGATTACGGAGTCGGCGGAGTAATCACTCCGACACGTGTGATATCGGGTTCTAGGTAGACAACGTGAGCCGAGGGAACCGCCTCTCTGAGGCGGTTCCCTCGGCAGCGTTGATCGCAGCGGCCACTTCGGCGAAGGTGAGCGTTGCGTCGAGCTCAAGTTTGGCTGCAACTAACAGCTCGTCTGGGCCAAGGTGCAGTGTGCGCATATGAATCAATGAACGCACTTCTGGTGCCGCTTCGATCGCATGTTTGATGGCTCGTATTTCACCAGACGTTGCTGACTCGCCGATGAGTAAGCTCTTCATCTCTGTTGCCAAGACGCCCGCGATAACAACAAGTAATACCCCGATGCTGAGACTGCCGAGTGCATCCCAACTCGGGTTGCCGGTTAGCTCTGCGGTTACGACGCCGCCCATGGCAAAGATGAGGCCAAGCTCGGCACCGATGTCTTCAAGCAGAACAACGGGTAGCTCGGGGCTCTTTGCGTGACGAATGAACTGCCATAGTGAGACATTGCCTGCGATATGGCGAGCTTCGTGAAGTGCAGTACGGAGTGAAAACGTTTCGAGCACGATGGCAACAGCCAAGATGCCTATGGCAATAAAGGGGCGGCACCGGTCAACAGAAAACCGACCAACTTAGAAACGGCGATGCCGAAATTGGCGATCAGTGCAGCCAAGACCGCCTTGCGGCTACCTTCGTTCATGTCTACTTTCTTTCATGGCCAAGCATGCTAACAACGAGACCGTGCAACGCTTGATCGCAGTCGATTCCGAGGAACAACAACGTCGAATAGCGGGGTCTCTTGGCGCACGTGGACTGGTGGCGGGGGACCGCATTGTCTTATCCATTCCGCCCTCGACTGCCCTGTTGTCAACGGTGCTAGGTGCATTGCGTACGGGCGTCGTGCCGGTTTTAATCAATCCATTGTTGTTGAATCACGAACGTAAGTTGTTGACCGACGATGCTCAACCAGCTCTGATTATTGATGATATCGCTGACATCAATTCCTTGTTGGAGGCAAGCCCAATCGATCTTGCCCCCGCACCTTTGGCACGCCCCATGCACTACACCTCGGGAACGACGGGACGTCCTAAAGGTGTGTGGTCAGGGTTGCTCGACGACACCCAAGCCGGGGCCTTGATTGCCGAAGAGGCCGAGTTGTGGGGCTTTAACGCAGGCGACATCCACTTGCTTTGTGCACCTACGCATCATTCTGCTCCTGTGCGTTTTGCGACGGGAGTATTAATGGCTGGGGGAGAGGTAATCGTGTTACCTCGCTTCGATGCAGCAAGGGTCGCCGAGGCAATCGCCGTGTATCGCCCAACTACAACCTTTATGGCCCCAGTCCACCTGCAGCGCTTGTTGGCTCTCTTTGACCAATCAGATCGAAAGCCAGATCTATCGTCATTTCGTCTACTCGCCCATGCGGGTTCGCCTTGTCCAGAACCACTTAAACGTCGGGTGATGGAGGTGTTTCCAACGGATTCAGTTTGGGAGTTTTATGGATCCACCGAGGGACAGTTCACCGCTTGTTCACCACTTGATTGGTTGAATCATCCGGGCACGGTTGGACGAGCTCGACCCGGTCGAGCATTATCAGTCGACTCTGATGGCACCTTGTGGTGCGAAACGCCAACTCATGCTCGCTTTATGTATTGGCAAGACGACGAACGAACGGCGGCGGCATGGAGGGGTGATTCTTTCAGCGTTGGTGATGCAGGCCGACTTGATGATGAAGGCTTTCTTTACCTTGATGGCCGTCGCGATGATTTGATTATTTCGGGCGGAGTCAACGTCTACCCAGTCGAAATAGAACAAGCACTTGCAACATTCCCAGGCGTTATACAGGTAGCGGTATTTGGTGTGCCTGATGAACACTGGGGCCAGCGCATCTGCGCTGCAGTAGTTGGTAACGTCAGCATTGAAGTCCTTGCCGCCCATACCCGCTCCCGCCTGTCCGCTTACAAATGCCCCAAAGACTTCATCGTCGTGCCAGAGATTCCCCACACCGAAAACGGAAAAGTCCGCCGCTCTACCTTGGCAGCCGACCTTGGTATAAATCTGGGCCTTGAGCTTTGAGCCCTCTTAGGACCCCGGCTCGTCGCCGTGCCCCTCGATGCGCTCTGGCTCTGCTGAAACTCGCACCAGGGTCTTTCGTGTCTTGTGGGCAGTTCAAGAACCGAACGACGCGGTCATCCACTCCCCCAAAGCGGTGGCCGTCTCAGCGAGTCGGGCATCTTGGCGCAGTGCTACGGGAAGCTCCACATGAATGGCCCGGTCGAAGAAGGCCAGCGACATCATGCCGATGGCTTTGTTCTCCTTGGCGTTCCATTCAATGCTGTCCACCGGCTCGATGACGAGGGCTACGCCCAATCGATTGGCCCATGCGGCCTTCGCTGTTTTCGCCTGGGCAGCCGTGATGCCGCGCGTTGCCACCTGAATGGTCGTGTCGTTGCTGTAACCGTGAATCTCGACGTAATTGCGGACGTGCGAGGCGAGAGCCAGGGTGCAGGTACGAAAACGGTTGTAGATATTGAGTGCTCGGGTCGTCTTGCGTTCGGTCGTTCCCCCAGCTAGCTCAGTGGGACGATTGACGTTTGCCCGAGTGGTGCTCGTCTCGTAACCCTTCGCCACCACACGATTGGCCCCAAGCGCTGCGCCCATCTGATCGACGATGCGCTCGGTCCCCGGGTCGTAGACACGCCATGCGATGTTCTCGCCTGATCTTGTGCCGGTTGCGACATGACCATGTGGCGCCGTCACTGTCCAGACACTGCTTTTTGCCCCTGTGGAAGTCATGTTTCCTGTCGCAAAACCCAGCGTGCCCTTGTCGCATACTGTGACCGTTTCTGCCGCTCCAATAGGAGTGACGACAAGCGTCGATGCGGTCGTCAAAATGGCAACGCACAGGATGGGGCGAACCCGAAAGAACCCACGGTAGGACATTGTGAAACTTTATAGGATCAGCGGATGTGAACGCCATACCGTTCGTTGCTTGATGGAGCGCTGCCCTTGGCGGACGCCCTCAGCCGTTGGGTAGGGGGTGTGCTTGGAACACAAGGTGTTGACCTCGTAGAACCGCGTCGAGGTCAATTGATCGGCGTTGGCTACCCCTCGGGAGCACGCAACGGGCCGAGCGGAAATTTCATCTACGACGGGGTGGGCGACTCACCAACGCCATGGTCGTCGGTAACGACCTGATCTATCAGTAGTCGAGCTCGGGTGGCTGTAGGCCCTTGAGTACCGCAGGTGTCCCCCCGAGCGGATTCGACGTCCTGCGCTTTTTCCCTGTCCCCGCAACAGGGCGTCGTAGATCACAAGCTTAGAGTGGGGCGAAGTCGGCAAAGTCCGAGCGGGTAAGAGGTTTAGAGGTGGCGGCTCCGGTGCCGTCAAGAACTTCGCTTAGTTTGCCGTCAATTTTGAAGCGCACTGAACTTACGTCTGGAACAGCAGTTGCGGTATAGACGATTTGGGCAAGAGCAAGGCGGAGACGCTTGCGGACGGGGGTAGAGAGGCCGCTGTTCACGTCTATGGTCACCAAACCCTCGGGCGATGGCCCGACAACATCAAGAAGGCGAGTGCCTGCGTCAATGCTGGTATTGAGGCCCTTGGCCAATTGTTCGGGGTTCAAGTCGGTAAAGAGTGCCAGTAGTACTTGGCGGACACCACCAGGGTTGGCGACGTTTTGAGAAACTTCATAGAGACGTTCGTTGTTGTCAACCAAGAAGATCGAGGCGTTTTGATTTTCCGTAGACAGTGGTCGCTCCGGAGATGGGGTATCGCTGGTTGGTTTTACCTCGTTATCGAGCAAGCCGAATGGAACATCTTTACTTGGCAACGCCCTCGGCTCGCTGTCTTTTTGGACTCCACATGAACTCAGTAATAGACCAGTGATAATGACAATTATTGCGAGACGGGTCGGGGTTTTTGCCGCC